>NZ_JAZHEE010000051.1:0-21620 GCF_036620675.1 Rosenbergiella sp. YN46 | reverse complement strand
AATCGAAGGGTTGGGACATGTGTCATTCCTTTTTGATTGTATATTGACTCGAATGACACAGAATTTCTAACACTCCCTACCTCAATGCTGCCGTATGCCATCAGACTCTTCATGCACGGTACGCGAATTTTCTGTGTTCTCAGTAGAGCGTTACGTAATAGAGCAAAATCTGAATTATGGGGAAGAGTGATGCATCCCTCGGATATTGTTCCTGGGTGTAAGCGAAAGTGACCACGCCAGACGTTTCTGATCCACGTACCGTCATCAATACCGCGATCATCACGATACAGAGCAAACCACTCAAATCGCGTAAACTCAGCCCCCTTGAAAACCTTATTAAATGTATCTTTACCAATCGCTATCGCCTTAGATCCTATCCCTCCGCCATCTGGTCTATCTACCACCCAGTATTTACCCGGAGGAATAGGCCCCTCGTTTGGAATCATCGCGCAACCGCCTCGGTTACGATATGCTCCATCACCGGAGAAGGCCATGAATGTGCCTACACCGTAAATCATGAGAGGGGAGTAATCCGCATCATTGATAACAAACTTTCCCTGTAGTGCCATCTGAATAGCTCCATCGTTTATGGTTTCTAAACTATACAGAGACAAAATAGCCGAGTACACCCCGGAATCTTATGGTTATTAAGGCCAATTTTAATACCCGCAAATCAGCAAAAGCTGGCGTGCGCACTGGAAGAATCTCAATACGTTCTTCGACTACCCGCCCGACATCCGCAAGGCCATCTACACCACGAATGCTATTGAGTCGCTTAACAGCGTGATCCGTGCGGCTATCAAAAAGCGCAAAGTGTTTCCGACAGACGACTCGGTGCGGAAGGTCATTTATATCGAGTTCGATGACCGCCTGAGCGATCACCTTTAATACAGAGGCAGTTACACAGAATTATTTACAGGGTCTTTTTGAAGTAGCGAATCCCCTTCATTACGAGCATGTATGCAATCGTGGTTAATATGAAAATAATCACGATATCAATAAAAGAATATACGGCCTCCACATTCTCCTGCCCCCCCTCGCCAAAAAGCTTATAAGACAATCGGATCGCAGAATCTACGCTAACTAACGAGTAGATATCAAAACTTCTACCGATTGCCATCGATAATATGATAAAAAGTATAGTTTTTAGTACCCTACGGACAAGTACTGCCATTGGCGATCACCTCTATGCTTCCGTATGCCATCAGACTTCTCATACACGGCACTCTGATTTTCTGCGTTCTCAAAAGCGCATTTCTAATCGTTTGAAAGTCAGAACTGTGCGCCAGGGTAATACACCCCAGCGAAAGTTGGCCGGGATGCAGGCGAAAGGCGCCGCGTCTCACACTTTCAAACCAGGTAGTATCATCGATCGTATGGTCATCACGATACAGAGCAAACCAGGCGGAATGATCCGTGGGCACACCATCCCAATACGTACGCTCTATATCGATAGCCCATGAGCGCAACCTGTTTTTCCAGTTCCCCTCTGGACGGTCTACAATCCAGTATTTCCCACAAGGAATTGGCCCTTTATTAGGAATAATTCCACAACCACCACGGTTACGGTATGCCCCATCACCGGAGAAGGCCATGAATGTGCCTACACCGTAAATCATGAGAGGGGAGTAATCCGCATCATTGATAACAAACTTTCCCTGTAGTGCCATCTGAATAGCTCCATCGTTTATGGTTTCTAAACTATACAGAGACAAAATAGCCGAGTACACCCCGGAATCTTATGGTTATTAAGGCCAATTTTAAACTCCTTCCCGACTTATTTATGGCTCCTGGTTGGTATAGGTAAGTGTCTATAGATACTCGTCAACGATACACCGATCACGTCTGCTAAGGCGCAAATAGAATCAATTAGCCGGGTTGTCGGCAACAACACGCCGATCTCTGATATCCGGCATAGCGACATTCTCAGATACAGGAAGGAGTTGCTGCATGGTACAACATTTTACAGTGATGGAGTGAAGCCTAATCGCCAGGCGCGCGCGGTCACGACCGTAGATGATTACATTTCGACATTATGTCAGATCCTGCGCTGTGCTTATCGCAGCAAATTCATCACAGACAAACCGTTTGAGTTTATACCTAAGCTGCAGAAAGACAGAAAGAAACCGGATCCGCTCGAACGGCAGGAATACACGCGTTTGATTATGTCTAACCTGGGCCAGGACAGGAATCTATGGCAATTTGCGATTAATGCCGGCACCCGCCACGGGGAACTACTACACTCAGAAACTCAACGTCGTTAAGGAGATAACAGAATGCACGCGATATCGTTATCTATCGAGAAGAGTAAAAAACAGTTTTTAACACATCCTTTCTTCCATTTTTTAAATAATGACGATCTTCCTGTAGAGCAGCGACTACGGTTTTTACCGCGTCTGTCACACTTTGTGATGAGTTTTAGCGATATCAATAAGTACATTCTGCCGTTTAATTCACCCGACAGCTTTCTGGAACAGGCGGTGAACCGACATGCCGAAGAGGATGCCGGGCACTGGCAGTGGTTTCTGAACGACCTGGACAAAACAGGGTTCAATAAGCAGGCGCCATTCACTGAACATCTGGAGTATCTGTGGTCCGAAAGTATGCAGAACAGCAGGAAGCTTAGCTATGACCTGATCGCCCTTCTGGCTAACCAGCCGGCAAAAATGCGGCTGGTTATGATTGAAGTGATGGAAGCGACCGGTAACGCCATGTTCGACACTCTGTCACGGATCGCTGCGAATCTGAATCCCCCTCTTGAATACTGCGGCACACTGCATTTAAGCCATGAAACCGGACACACGATTGGTAGCGAAGAGGCATTTATCGATGGCGTGACGTTTTCTTCCTCTGAGCGGGAACAGGCTGAGCATATAATTAAGGCTGGCTTCCGGTCATTCGAGAATTTTTTTACTGAATTGCTGGTATCAGGAAATAGTTCTCATTGACTATACACCAGATACTTTAATTTACCCTGGAGAAATTCACCACGTTCGACGCGGCGCTGCGTAAGACGCCGAATACCGCACAGCGCCGCATTACCAGTAGTATCACCGCTTTCCTGACGCTGCAATGGTGTAATAATAATATTTAATACTGGCACCTGTCGCGCCATATTCTTATTTCCCACGAGCAATATTTATTCATGTAATATACCTGTCATTGCTTTATGTAACAGTCTCTTTCCGGGCGCTGACAAAATATGACGTAAATTATCAGAGCGCACCTGGTTATTTGTGAAATATGTTCGTTATAATGATTGCGGTTTTTTATTCATAACAACGTCAGAGAGTTAAATGCAAAAACTCAACTCTTTACAGGCATTACGCGGTTTAGCAGCACTCTTTGTGGTGATATTTCACTACCACTTTCGGCTCGGCGGCCCCGATGAACACGCCCTTGAATACTGGCACTCCATTTTTGGCTGGAGCTTTATCGGGGTGGATATCTTTTTTGTGATTAGCGGTTTTATTATGGTATACACTACCCGCCATCACAGGCCAGGAATAAGCGCGGCGGGGCATTTTCTGCTTAACCGGATGATACGAATTCTGCCTCTGTATTATCTGTTTCTGTTTTTTGCCTTTGTGCTAAATGGCGCCCTGTCACTTTTGAACGATGAGCAAAGCGCCCGTAACCTGGTTAGCGCCCTCACCTTTACGGTCAGCACCATCGCCGTGTCGCCACAGTATATCGATCTGGAGCAGATCTATAACGTGCGCTGGACGCTTAACTATGAACTCTATTTTTATCTGGTGTTCGCCCTGTGTTTGCTGTTTCGCCAGCGCATTTTGCCGCTCATCATCTGGGCCGCGGCAGCTGTGTTTATTATTCCGGTGCTGTTCGGTAATACGCCAACGCTGAATATTCACGGCTACCGGGTAGAGCATGCGCTATGGGGTTTTCTCTCTAATCCGGTGATTCTCGACTTTATCGCGGGCGCGCTGGCGGGCGGAATTTATGCGAAGCTGGAAAGGTTCACCCGGCGGCGCTGGCTGCAGCAGCTGGCACTGGGCGCCGCTCTACTGATGATTGCCGGTATTGTATCGGGCCTGTACACCCGGCATCTGTATCTGCTCAGCCTGCGACTCGGCATCGCCATTGGTATCGCCGTACTACTGCTGGCCATGGCCGAGCCGTTGGTGAAAAAATATATTCCGCGCATTGCCCTGTATGCCGGCAATATTTCGTTCTCACTCTATCTCTGCCACAACACGATCAACTATTTTGTTTTCGATCACGTGGGGAATAAGGCCACATCAATGCCGGCGATTCTGGGCCTGATCGCGCTATGCGTGGCGCTGTCGCTCGCCATTTCCCACTGCGCGTGGAAATATATCGAGGTGGGACTAACCCGCTGGCTGAAAGCGAAACTGAATGCCCCCTCTTCCTCCTGGCAGCATGGCCGCATATCCAGCGAACGAACCGGTTAATAAAGTAAAAAACCGCCTTCATAAAGGCGGTTACTGATTTCCCCACCCGACAGCCGAAGGTTACCAGCCGCAGACGTCGGTTTCTTCTTCCGTGTCATAAGCCCGAACGGTATTCACCAGATCTTTCACCACCTGGGCGCCGACTTCGGGCACCAGCAGGCTGGCAGGCGCTTCAGTTTCATATTCAACGGAAACGCCATTACTGTTATTGGTTACGGTGACCGTGTATGTTGCCTTGCCCATATGATTTACCTTATTTCTGAGAGTTAACGACCTGGCGCAGGCCAGACCCTTTCAGCAACACCTCCGGCGCCACAAAAAAATCGATATTGAAATAAGTATCTTCGGTCAGAATTTCAATGTGGTGCCATTTTTCAGGTGGAAAGACGCCAAAATGGCCAGCTTCAATAATCATTTCACTGTCCGGTTCCGGGCACTCCCCATCAGCGAAGCCATAATACTTAACCGCCCCCTGCATAACCGACAGACGCGGATACACGCCGGGTTGAGTACCACGATCGAGATGACGCTTAAACAGCCCCGCGGGGGCATTATCTTTATTCCAGAATGGCGTGGAACGCGTGTGAATACACTCCTGTGGAATAAGTAGCATAACTTACTTCCTCGTATTTAGCTTAAACGATGCTGTCTCAGTCTTTATTTCACCACGTTCAGGATGGGGCTTTGTTTCAAAAGATGCTTTTAAAATACATCTTATTGATATTGACGCAGGCACCAGCGCTCGCTAATGCCTGCAATAAGGCGGATTATTTCAGATGTTTCAGAACAAAAGGCACCGAATCGCGCAGGGATGGATTCACGGTACCGCTGTGGTCGAGGCCGGGATATTCATGCACTTCGACCTCGGTGCCTGCCAGGCGAACCGCATAGGCGAAACGCTGCTGCATCGCCGTAGGCACATTGATATCGGCATCGCCAATCCCGATAAATACCGGACTATTGATAGTAAGCGTAGGATAGCGCATCGCTTCGCTACTGGCCTCCAGCAGCGCCTGAATCCCAGGTTTCAGGCTGTTCGCCGCATTCAGTTTCTCCTTCATGACCTTCTCAGTGAGCGGCGTAATGCACTGCGTCTTCGCCTCGGCCAGCACGGGCAGCGCCGTCGGCTGGAAATATGTGGACGGTTTTAGTTTCGGCAGTGACTCCGCCGCAGCCAGGTAGATATAAAACACGTAGGGGATCCTGGGATCGCCGCCCTTCGCTGTGGCTTTCTCCTCTATGCCGAATATCTGGGCCGCCGTGGTCTCGGAATCAAAATACGGCGTTCCGGTCAATACCGTCATGCGGATATTCAGCTCCGGGGCGTACTTCGGCTGCCAGCCCGCGCTGGCAAAAGCGGCATGAGCGCCCTGGGACTGCCCCACCAGCACCAGTTGGTTACGCAGCGGGAAGTTTTTCAGTGCGGCCCGCACGCTATCCAGCACGCTCCAGGCCTCCGCCCGGGTATTAAGGTAATGATGTAAACCATCAGATCCCAGACCGGCATAGTCCGGCGCGACAATGGCAAACCCCAGCGACAGCCAGGTATTGAGATACTGGCTGTCGCGAACGGTGCGCGGATTCAGCGACGGAGCGCAACCACTGGCGACGCCGATCGTGCCGTGTGCCCAGACCACTACCGGCCATCCCCCTTTCGGCATCTGCCCTTTGGGGATAAATACGGCGGCGCTGTCCCGACGCGGCGTTTTACCATCCACGCCGCTTACGGAAGGATAGATGATCCGATACTGTTCCGCGGCTTCACTCAATCCATGTTCTGCTGGCAGTACGGATTTTTCAACGGGCGACGGCTGAACCGCTCCCTGGGATTCTACCCCGGCCTGCTGCGCCGCCTGAACTGACGGCGCACCAATCATCAACGCTGCGGCTGGCGCGGCACAACACAGGAATTTCTTAACAACGGCTTTCATATTTCCTCGATGAATAATAAGACGGCGATATTCGCATCTGCGGCAAAAATTGTACGCCGCTAAAATGCAATACGTGAGTAATAGCCCGCAAAGCGCAGCTTAATCCTGGAGAAAGGGTAGTTGATGAAACGGCGCCGGGCACGTCCGGCGCCTGGGGATTACTGACCGTCGCGACGGCGTGGCATCATGCGCAGCAGCGTATTGTCATGCCAGATATAGTGGTGAAACAGCGCCGCAGCGGCGTGTAGGGCAATCACAAAATAGCCGATGTTGGCAATCAGCTCGTGCAGATCTTTCAGGCTCTGGCGACGATCCTCATTCAGTTCAATCGCATGGGGCATAGGGATACCCAGCACGTTCCAGGCCTGGCCTTTGTCATACATGACCAGGAACCCCAGCACCGGCAGCGCCAGAAAAATCAGATACAGCGCGCTGTGGCCCAGATGCGCCAGACCGGTCGCCCAGGCAGGCGGTTTTGGCACAATCGGCGGCGTTGGTCGCGTCGCGCGTAACGCCAGCCGTACTACCATCAGAATCAGCACCAGCAGACCGCTGGCAAAGTGTAACGTCTTAAACACCGGTCGATATTCGCGCGGCGCCAGCCCGCGAAACTCCATGGCGCAATAAGCCACGGCAATCAGCAGCAGCACCAGCCAGTGCAGGCGAATTTGCAGTGAAGAGAATTTATCTTGCATAGATCATCCTTTTTCGTGGATCCCGCCCTAAGATTAACCGGCGGTGCCGAACTTCACATTAAGTTTCACCCACAATCAACAGGTTAATTGATCCCGCATCGAACGCGTTTGCGGCTGTCCGTTACCTGAACTATCACTTAGTGAGTTTAAACAACCTTCGCGCAAGGAGTTACTCATGAGTAATATTGCCATTAACGGTTTTGGACGTATCGGGCGCCTGGTGCTACGCAGGCTGCTTGAAGTATCGGGAAATCATCAGGTTATCGCTATTAACGATCTGACCTCGCCTGAAGTGCTGGCCTACCTGCTGAAGCATGACTCTAACTACGGCCCGTTTCCATGGTCGGTGGAATACAGCGACGATGCTCTGATTGTCGACGGTAACAAGATTGCGGTTTATGCGATTAAAGAGGCGGAAAAACTGCCCTGGGGGGAGCTCGGCGTGGATATTGTGGTGGAAAGCACCGGCTTTTACACCTCGGCGGATAAGGCCCGGGCACATCTCGACGCCGGGGCGAAGAAAGTACTGATTTCCGCCCCCGCAGGCGATATGAAGACCGTGGTGTTTAACGTCAACGACGACACCATGGACGCCAGCGATAAATTGCTCTCGGTCGCGTCCTGCACCACCAACTGCCTGGCGCCGATGGCGAAAGCCCTGCATGACAGCTTCGGAATCAGACTGGGCACCATGACCACCATTCATGCCTATACCGGTACTCAGGCGCTGGTAGACGGCCCGCGTGGTAAAAATCTGCGCGCCTCGCGGGCGGCGGCCGAAAACATCATTCCGCACACCACCGGGGCGGCAAAGGCTATCGGGCTGGTGATCCCGGCTCTGAGCGGCAAACTTAAGGGCCATGCCCAACGGGTGCCGGTAAAAACCGGCTCGGTGACCGAGCTGGTATCGATTCTGGATAAAAAAGTCACGGCGGATGAGGTGAATGCCGCGCTGAAAAAGGCGACCGAAAATAACGAGGCGTTCGGCTATACCGACGAAGAGCTGGTCTCCGGCGATATTATCGGTAGCCACTACGGCTCGGTGTTCGACGCTACCCAGACTGAAGTCACGCAAGCGGGCGAATCGCAGCTGGTGAAAACGGTCGCCTGGTACGATAACGAATATGGCTTCGTCACCCAACTGGTAAGGGTGCTTGATAAATATGCCCGCCTGTAAGGCCGTGAGTTCCCGGCGATATTAAACGTTAAACGGCGACGCCTGAGGTTCCGACCAGCTCAGGCGCGCCGGAAGCGTGCGCCACAACCACTCCCGCACCTCGAATTCCCAGAAATTCTGCTCCAGATGCAGGGTCACATCCCCGGTCAGTTGCAACAGCCGGGAACGACTGAAATCCACAATGCAGATCCCCCCTTTGGGATTCAAAGAAAAATTGCCCAGGGTATTAAACATATTGTTTCCGGGATAATCCGGGATCCGCAAGCGCCGCCCCTGCTCCACCTGAACGAAGCCCGGCGCGCCGCCGCGGTGCGAAACATCGCAACCGCTTTCCGGCCAGTCGGAAGCCACAAACAGCGTATCGCAATGGCGAATCAGCGCCAGCAGCTCTTCGGTCAACCGACTGCCGCGCTGCGGCGAGGCATCGGGCGCCGTCAGGCTGGCATGAACCACCCGCCTCTGCTGAATATACTTCGGACAGTTGCCGTACGCTTCGCTGACAGAAAGCTCCAGATCACCGCGGGTCAGGCTGTTAAGCCGTCCGTTAACCCGCAGCCGCTGGCGGCTGTTAAGATCGATAAACAGCAGTCCCAGCCGTGGATGATGACGCAGATTAGCCCACAGCGGATCGGCGGGATCGCGCTGCGCTTCAGGCAGGTTCAGATTCAGATACTGAGGATGGCCGGCATCGGCAAAGCCAGGCGGCCCCACCAGCAACGAGGCCCAGGGATAGCCGTCACTATCCACGCTGCCTGCCAGCACCATAAACATATGGCCCACGTAGGCCTGGGCCTGACCATAGATTCCGTCGTGGATAGTGGCGCCGCGGCGTGCCGCGGCCTTATCGCCGAGCTTTTTCGCCCGTACCGCCTGTTCGCCTGGATGAAATATGGTATCGCCCATCGCCCTGTCTCCGCCCCTTTTTTATAAAGGTAGCAGAGCTACGCTCCCCTGGCGCGCCGGGGGAGCGATGGGTTAGTCGTGCTGTTGCAGATAGACTACCTGGGTTTGCAGATACTCATGCAGGCCATGCTTACCGTCGGCGCCGCCGATGCCGGACTTGCGCCAGCCCGCGTGGAATCCCTGCATTGCCTCAAAGTTTTCGCGATTAATGTAAGTTTCGCCGAACTTCAGCCGCTTAATCGCTTTCATGGCGGTATTCAGGTCGCGGGTATAGATGGATGAAGTCAGACCGTAATCGCTGTCATTAGCCATGGCGATAGCCTGCTCCAGAGTGTCGAAGGTCGCCACCGGCAGCACCGGGCCAAAGGTCTCTTCGTGCATGATGTCCATGGACTGTTCAACATCCACCAGCAGGGTCGGCGGATAAAAATAGCCTTTGCCCTGCGGAGCTTCACCGCCCAGCGCCAGGCGGGCGCCCTGCGCTACGGCGCGCTGTACCTTCTGCTGCACCCGGTCGAGCGCGGCCTGGTTAATCAAGGGCCCCATGGCGATATCGTCGCGCTGCGCCGGGTCGCCAAACTGTGCCGCCCCCAGCACTTCCTGCATCCGTGCGATAAAGCGCGGATAAATTGCTCTTTGCACGTAGACTCGCTCCGCGCAGTTACACACCTGCCCGGTATTGATGACCCGCGAGTCGGCAATGGCCTTCACCGCCAGCTCCAGATCGGCATCGTCCATCACGATGGCCGGGGCTTTGCCCCCCAGTTCCAGGCAGACTTTGGTGATATTTTTCGCCGCCGCTGCCATAATTTTTTCGCCGCCGCTGCCATAATTTTTTCGCCCGCCGCCACGCTGCCGGTCATACTGACCATCGCCACCTTAGGGTTGCCTGCCAGCTCCTGGCCCACGGTTTCGCCGCGCCCCAGCACCATGCTGAACACGCCGCGCGGCAGTCCGACCTGGTGGACGATCCCGGCAAAAATGGCGGCGTTACCCGGGGTAAATTCACTGGGTTTCACCACAATGGTGTTACCGGTAATCAGTGCCGGAGCGAGTTTGCGGGCGATCAGGAAGAACGGAAAGTTCCATGGCAGAATACCGGTGGTCACCCCCAGCGCCCGTTTAAAGACCAGAATATTTTCCCCGGGGCGGTCGCTCTGCACGATCTCCCCTTCATAGCGTCTGGCCCACTCCGCCATATACTCCATATAGTCGGCAGTGAAGGCGACTTCAACCGCAGCGAGCTGCTGCGTTTTGCCCCCCTCCGCCACGATGACCCGGGCTATCTCGTCGGCCCGCTCGCGAATACCCGCGGCAATCTTGCGCAGCCAGCCCGCACGTTCAATGGCGGGCAACGCTTCCCATTGCGGCTGGGCGCGTTCGGCGGCTTCGATAGCGCGGCGGGCGTCATCGGCCGTGCCGTCGGGGATACGGGCAATAATCTCTTCGGTCGACGGATTAATCACATCCATCCAGTCACTGCCCTGACCATTCTGGAATTCGCCATCGATATACATTTGATAAGTAACGGGGGCTGTCATCGCCGCTCTCCTTTTGCAATTTGTAAATGATAGTGAGGAGCAAAGTGATTTTATTGTTAAAAATTAAGGATTCAGGTGAACAAAAGGCAGAACGGGAGAGAAATTTGTGACCACCATCGAAGAAAATAGCGCGAAACGGTCATAACGACCTGTCAGGCGCGGAAAAAAAATGACCGTTTGCGCCAGAAGGTCGTCAAACGGTCATTATCGTTACAGCATTGAACGCTGACGCAGCAGGCCGGTCAGTCTATCGTCGTCAACCATGTGCTGCCAGGCCGCCTCCACCTGGGGCGGAATATCGACATGTTCGATAAAATCCCGCCCCCTGGGGCCGTAGCCCTGCTCGTCGTCACGCAGGCGCGGAATCTCCCCCAGCAACAATGCCAGATAGCGTTCCGGCGGCCACAGACCATCGCTGTTGCCGGCGTAGCTCAGACTGCGTTTGCCGTTAACCACTTCGGGGACGAAACCGGGATAGCCTATCCAGCGCGGCGCCGTCGCCTCAGCGCGCCAGACTCTGGCGAAAGTCGCCACCGTACGCCGCATCATGGTCGGATCCTGAACCAGAATCGCGCTTTCGGGGTTAATGCCGCTTTGCGCCATCAGTTCCCGGGTGTACTGCGCATTTTCACCGCAGTTGGTGGAGCGAGTCTCGGTATACAGCCGCTCTTGCGGCATATTCCAGAATTCCCGGGCGATATCCGCCAGAATGGCCGCTTCCGGACGCCCAGTGGTGGGAATGGAGTTATAGCGGGGATGCTGCGCAATCGCCGAATAAAGGAACGTGGTCGAATGGCCGATGCCGCCGCTGAGTACCAGCGGCAGAGAGCTTCCGGCGGCCAGCCGACAGGCGGCGTCAATAGCTGGAATCGCCGCGTTGCCAGCCAGGACGATCGCCCCGGCCCTCCCGACATTCGGTTCAGCGCTATAGTCATCCTGCGCCAGCCAGCGACCCAGAGTGTTGACCGCGTTCAGCGTTTCCCCGTCAAGTGTGGGAAAAGTCGTTATCATTATCATCACTCCTTACGTCAAAACCAGGCGCCATAGTAACGCCGGACGTAACGGCATTCGCAGAGATGAATCCTAAACCGCAGGTAAATTTTTGACGGCTTCCGCACAAAATTTTCATCAGACAGAAATAACCAGAAACATCCAAAAATTGCCCGGTTGCACCCTGATAACAGACCAGACCAGAGGCTGTTTTTTATCTTTTTATGCGGTTTCCTGCTGAAAATCCGGGATAAAAAACCCTTTCACAGGGCAGTTTTTGGGGTTTCCATCAGGATATCTTCTTGCCAAATATTACACAAAACCCCAGGCTGATTAACAAATTAACAACCTTAACATCCACTGCGGTTGCACCCAATTTGGCGATTCGGTGTCACTTGCGGATCTCGCCTGCGAGGAAAAAACGATGACAGCCCATGATAGCAGCGCCGCCATTCTGCGCAAAAACAGGAAGGTACTTATCGCCAGTCTGACTGGCAGCTCCATTGAGTGGTTCGACTATTTTCTGTATGGCACTGCGGCCGCGCTGGTGTTTAACAAGATTTTCTTCCCGATGGTAGACCCGGTCATCGGGCTGATGCTTTCCTGGCTCTCATTCTCCCTGACCTTTTTTATTCGCCCTGTTGGCGGCGTGCTGTTCGCTCATATCGGCGATCGCATCGGGCGTAAAAAGACGCTGGTACTGACCCTTTCGCTGATGGGGGGCGCCACGGTGGCAATCGGGCTGCTGCCCAGCTATGAAAGCATCGGCATGTGGGCCCCGGCGCTACTGATTCTGATGCGGGTGATCCAGGGGCCTGACGCTCAGTGGAACGAAAACTCACGTTAAGAGGTTTGGCTGGGAGAAAGGATAAAGAAACTCTAAGACCTACTTGAACACAACACAGATTCGCGCGACTGTCTTAAAGGTCAAACCTTTTGGAATTACCCGGCAAAGCCGGGGAAGCGGTGGATTTAATTACGGCCAGCCGTATTATATTTTCATCCTCAGATATCAGAAACGCCAGGTGGCTGAAAGATTACCTGCGATCGCGTCATAGCCAGAACGAAACATTTCGCTTTCAACCCCGATGCCCAATTCGACATCAGTGTTGATTTTATAGCTCATTCCTGCCTTAACCCCCAGTGCGTCACGGCCAGTAACCTGATTCCTGGAACTAAACGATGTGCTGTGATAGTTGGCGAAAGAGGCTTGTTGCTCTACATTGCCATCCAGAAGTTCGTGATCCCAGGTAAGCTGCAGCTCAGCTGCGATCGACGCCCCTGAAGCGAGCGGTACATTCCAGTTACTATTTACCCCGATACTTGATCTCAGAGAATCGAAGGTCTCCGAACCCAGCATCAGTCGGCTGCCGTCATTGCCGCTTTCCTTCACGGCAGGACGATGTAATGTGGTGTAATTTAATGACGTTACCGGTCCGGCGTTCATATTATCATTCAGCGCCCAACGATACCCCCCGCCGGCCGTAACAGAGCCTGTCAGTCCGGTCCAGGTGGCATGGTGATTTGCTCCGTAAGTTTCTACATGAATGTTTCTATCCATCCAGCTGTCTTCAATACCCAATCGGCCAGTGCCGAATAAATACATCCCTTCGAACCTTTCAGCGCCGTAACGGGCATGAACACCCAGATCGAAAGCAGTGGTTTTCCCGGTCGCGGTTTCTGGTGATTTCACCGTCACCGACTGGCCGCTGACCGCACCATGAAAACCATAAATCCAGTTGTAATTCTGGTCGTTTTGTTTTTCAGCACCGAACACCATGCCATAACTGCTGGCGTCGTACCCTACACTGTCCCCCTGGCGCTGTTGCCAGAAGCCGCCGCCAAAGGGGATGGCAAAGCTGCGCCATTCGCCTTCCGCCAGTTGTTTAGGCATTAAAGCAGGCTTAGGCCCGCCAATGATCCGCGCTATCTGTTGTTCACGTTGAAGGGAACTTGCGAACATGGCGCTGTAGGCGCCCGCAGAAAGCTGCGGCAAGGCATGGCTGATACTCCCGCCATCAGCGGCTGAGAAATCCAGAGTACGGTACAGCGGTTGTATATCCGGCTTAGCATCTGCCACAATTTTATCCAGCGCCTGCCCTACCTGCCGCGCATTGGCGTCTTGCGCATACTGGCTGTACGCGTTTGAAGCGCGCAGCATTGAGAGCTGCCAGCCATTATTTCCCTGAGGCGTTGTCTGCAGCGTTAGCGTGGGAGAGCGGAGCACGCTGTTCACCGCACTGAACTTGCCGCTGTAAGAGTCTGTTTTTAGCAAATCTCGCGAATTCAGACGCCAGTTTGTTGCGTACCAGTCCGGCTGCGGTGCAAACGTCAGTTGACCGTCAAATTGTGCGTGGCCGTCCACTCGCAAAGTATCATGCCTGCCGCGCCCGTCGACTTCCAACACCAACTGCCCGGTATCCCCCTGCTGATAAGCACCTGAGATATTGATTTGCCCAAGTGAATTACCCGGCGCAAGGATCCCGTTATTTACAAAGCGGCCTTCCTCATTAAGGGTGTAGCTGCCGTTGCCGGATAGGGTGGCACCTGGCGAGATATTCATGCTGTAAATCTGAAAATTGCCATTTAGCGAGGTTTTCCCTCCGTGCGCGTCCAGTGCCAGATTATTGATACCTTCAATGTTTCCGCGGTAAGTAAAGCTGAAATCAGAATCGGCGGCTTCCGTCGCCTGCCCATCCGCACTGGCCTTCCGACCGAAGGTAAGCTGTGTTAACCGCTGTTGGCCATAGGCGTCCCGCTGAGCGTAGTCCGAATAAATATCACCTTCCAGCCTGGCACCCGATAATATATTTATATTACCGACCAGCGAATTCGGTGAAATATAAATCGCCGCGCCTTTACCGGCAACACGTCCGCTGATGTCGGCATTATCCACCAGGGCTCCCTGCAGCTCGGGTAATAATGTATCGTAATATCCGTCCACGATATGAAGCCAGGATCCACGATAGTCCACTTCGTTACCCAGCAGGTTATTGCCAAAATCAAAACTGATAGCGACGCCACTGGCGCCCAGTGCCTGAACATCGCCGCGTTGAGTAAGGTTGTGCTCTTTACCGTAGGCAAACATCACCCCACGGCCATTTACGCCATCGGCGTATACCCGTATTCCAGGTTCGATGCTCAGGGCGTTATTTTGCCCATCTATACGGATACCCGCGCCGCCGGCCCCTGATGTCAACAGGTCCGCTTGCTGAAAAATATGGTTATTACTGCCATATACATGCAGGCCAACCCCCAGATTAGCGGTATTATATTGCCCGGCCAGATAGCCATCTGCCTGCTGATTACGCTGAAAATATCCATTGCGGTTAAGAAGAGTTTGCCCGTTGCCATACAGCGAAAAACCGAAAAAGTTACGTCGGTCAATCTGATACCCCATGTCCTGCAGCAACGCCAGTTCCGCTTCCATAAAAGTTGTGTAATTGCGGTAGTTTTGGTGGCTCATCATGCTGTTCTTCAGCTCTATATGGCTCATGTAATTATCATCGACCGAACCGTCGTCTCCCAACATTTTCACCGGTACGCCAGGCATGGCACCTGCGAGCACTTCATCTACCTGTCTACCGGTGAAATAGCCTTTATCGAGCCGTACATCAAAGCCTTGCGGATCCCATTGGTTATTGCATCCATTACACAGTATTACCTGCCCTGGCCGGGCAGGATTGCCATGATCATCCCGTAGATGGCTGGTCCAGGAGCCAAAAGGCTGAGTATCGAAGGCCGGGGTGAATGTACCGCTACCCTGCAGGTCGGTAACCATATTGGAGATGCCCAGGCCATGGGCCAGCTCATGAACAGCGACGCTGACCAAATCCGTCTTTCCGGTACGCGGCAATTGCGCAGGCACATAGGGAATGTCGTCAAAATCCAGTTTGCCCATGATGAATTGGGCATGAGAGCCGAAGGTCAGCTCTCCGGTATCAATGCCGTTCAACGCTCCCTGCAACTGCGTCAGACTTATAATGCCAGCGGTAACTGAATCGCTGGAACCAGCGGCATTCTCGTCATTAAACGTACCGACATTGATAATGGCGGGCAATTGCCCTGGTCTGGGGGTGATAACTTCAGCCCAGTAACGCATGGCATCGAGTATTTTTTCTTTCTGCTGCTGACCCAGATCCCAGGTTGACTCAAAAGGTTGCGGCCAATCAGGCATAAACGGGCCGTCGCCAACATCAAAGAAACGCACCTGAAATACAGCAATATTTTGCGGGCTATAGACCAGATAGCTTTCTCCGGCATATGAATTATTACTGGCTAATAAACCGGTTAACGCAGCCGTCATGAAAAGCTTTTTCATATCAACCATCCTTGTGTGAAAGAAAGTAATTTCCTACGTCAATATAACTTCATATCTGACCTCAATAAATCACAAACAAATATAATAACTATCAATACGACTTGATAATTTATAAAAACAGGTGACTTTACGCTGCGACAGTCTCGTCTTCCAGTATTTTATAAACCGTGGAACGGGCAATGCTGAGCTGCCTGGCT
This sequence comes from Rosenbergiella sp. YN46, assembly GCF_036620675.1. NCBI lineage: Bacteria > Pseudomonadati > Pseudomonadota > Gammaproteobacteria > Enterobacterales > Erwiniaceae > Rosenbergiella > Rosenbergiella sp. YN46. The sequence continues at coordinate 5,432 of NZ_JAZHEE010000051.1, read as the reverse complement.
ATTTCCGTTGCACCATTACCTTTCTGGTAAAGCGCCAGCACGACGTTCCTGTCCACGGTGCGCTTGCGTCCAAATTTGATACCTTTCAGCCTGGCTTCCTGACGGCCTTCATTGGTGCGTTCCAGTATTCGGCAGCGCTCGGCCTGTGCAACGGCGGACAGGATAGTAACCACCATTTTTCCCATTTCCCCGTCAGTGCTGATCCCGTCATCAATAAACCGGACAGCTACACCCTGGGCGTCAAATTCTTTTATCAGCTGGATCATATCTGCGGTATCGCGGCCTAGACGGTCAAGTTTCTTCACCAGAATGACGTCGCCTTCCTCCACCTTCATACGCAGCAGATCCAGTCCTTCCCGATCGGTTGAACTACCGGATGCCTTATCGGTAAAGATGCGGTTAGCTTTTACCCCTGCATCTTTGAGCGCTCTGATTTGAATATCGAGAGACTGTTGACTGGTTGATACTCGTGCGTAACCAAAAAGTCGCATGGAAATGTATCCTAAATCAAATATCGGACAACCTGTGTCTGTTATAACAAAAAATCGATTTAATAGACACAAAAACGACACTGTTTTCATGTGTCTGGTAATTTATAATATTTCGGACGGTTGCAAAAATGTTACTAAATGCCCGTCAGGCAGGGAGGCCGATATGCCCGTTGATTTTCTGACCACTGAGCAGACTGAAAGCTATGGCCGATTCACCGGTGAACCAGATGAGCTTCAGTTGGCACGATATTTTCACCTTGATGAAGCAGACAAGGAATTTATCGGAAAAAGCAGAGGTGATCACAATCGTCTGGGCATTGCTCTGCAAATTGGATGCGTCCGTTTTCTGGGCACCTTCCTCACCGATATGAATCATATCCCTTCCGGCGTCCGGCATTTTATCGCCAGACAGCTCGCCATCCATGATATCACCGTGCTGGCAGAATACGGCCAGAGAGAAAATACCCGTCGTGAGCATGCCGCGCTGATACGTCAGCATTATGATTATCGCGAATTTGCCTGGCCCTGGACTTTTCGTCTTACCCGTCTTTTATATACCCGGAGCTGGATAAGCAACGAACGTCCGGGGCTGCTTTTCGACCTGGCGACAGGATGGCTGATGCAGCACAGGATTATTCTCCCCGGCACGACTACGCTGACCCGACTGATTTCAGAGGTAAGGGAAAAGGCAACGCTGCGCCTGTGGAACAGGCTGGCAATGATTCCGTCTGCCGTGCAGCGTTCGCAACTGGAGACGCTGCTGGGACCCGCTGATTCCGGCCGCCTGTCTTTGCTGGAATCACTGAAGAAAGGCCCGGTCACCATCAGCGGCCCGGCGTTTAATGAAGCAATTGATCGCTGGAAAACGCTGAGCGATTTTGGCCTTCATATTGATAATCTGAGTGCGATCCCGGCTGTACGTCTGAAAAATCTCGCTCGTTATGCGGGAATGACTTCGGTGTTCAATATCGCCAGGATGGCCCCGCAGAAAAGGACAGCGATACTGGTTGCCTTTGTCCTTGCATGGGAGACGCTGGCGTTGGATGATGCACTGGACGTTCTGGATGCCATGCTGGCTGTTATTATCCGTGACGCCAGAAAGATTGGGCAGAAAAAACGGCTCCGATCGCTGAAGGATCTGGATAAATCAGCACTGGCGCTCGCCAGCGCATGTTCGTACCTGCTGAAAGAGGAAACGCCGGACGAATCAATCCGGGCTGAGGTGTTCAGCCACATCCCCAGGCAAAAACTGGCCGACATCATCGCACTTGTCCGCGGAATTGCCCGCCCCTCAGACGATAACTTTCATGATGAAATGGTGGAGCAGTACGGACGGGTTCGTCGTTTCCTGCCCCGTCTGCTGAATACCGTTAAATTTTCAGCAGCTCCCGCCGGGAGCACCACCCTGAATGCTTGCGATTACCTCAGCCGCGAGTTTAGCTCACGGCGGCAGTATTTTGATGATGCACCAACGGAAATCATTAGCCGTCCATGGAAACGACTGGTGGTTAATAAGGAAAAACATATCACCCGAAGGGGATACACGCTGTGCTTTCTCAGTAAACTGCAGGACAGCCTGAGGCGGCGGGATGTCTACGTCACCGGCAGTAGCCGGTGGGGAGATCCCCGCGAAAAATTACTACAGGGTGCAGACTGGCAGGCAAACCGGATTAAAGTTTATCGTTCTCTGGGTCACCCGATGAATCCACAGGACGCAATAAAATCGCTGGGTCTTCAGCTGGACTCCTGTTACAGGCAGGTTGCCGCACGCCTTGGCGAAAACGAAGCGGTCCAGCTTGATATTTCAGGCCCAAAGCCCAGGCTGACAATTTCTCCCCTCGCCAGTCTTGACGAGCCGGACAGTCTGAAGCGACTGAGCAAACAGGTCAGTGATTTGCTCCCGACTGTGGATTTGACAGAGCTGTTGCTCGAAATCAATGCCCATACCGGATTTGCTGATGAGTTTTTCCACGCCAGCGAAGCCAGCGCCAGGGTTGACGATCTGCCCGTCAGCATCAGCGCCGTACTGATGGCCGAGGCCTGCAATATCGGTCTGGAACCCCTGATACGGTCAAATATTCCTGCCCTGACCCGACACCGGCTGAACTGGACAAAAGCAAACTACCTGCGGGCTGAAACTATCACCAGTGCAAATGCCAGGCTCGTTGATTTTCAGGCAACGCTGCCACTGGCACAGGTCTGGGGTGGTGGTGGAGAAGTGGCCTCTGCAGACGGAATGCGATTTGTTACGCCAGTCAGAACAATCAATGCCGGACCGAACCGCAAATACTTTGGCCATAATAGGGGGATCACCTGGTACAACTTTATATCCGATCAGTATTCCGGTTTTCATAGCATCGTCATACCGGGGACACTGAGGGACTCAATCTTTGTGCTGGAAGGCCTTCTGGAACAGGAGACCGGGCTAAATCCCTCCGAAGTTATGACTGATACCGCAGGGGCCAGCGATCTTGTCTTTGGCCTTTTCTGGCTGCTGGGGTACCAGTTTTCCCCGCGCCTGGCTGATGCCGGAGCTTCGGTTTTCTGGCGCATGGACAATGACGCCGATTATGGCGTACTGAATGATATTGCCAGAGGGCAGTCAGATCCCCGAAAAATAGTCCTTCAGTGGGACGAAATGATCCGGGCCGCAGGCTCCCTGAAGTTGGGCAAGGTGCAGGCTTCGGTGCTGGTTCGCTCGTTACTGAAGAGTGAGCGCCCTTCCGGACTGACTCAGGCGATCATTGAAGTGGGGCGCATTAACAAAACGCTGTATCTGCTTAATTATATTGATGATGAAGATTACCGAAGACGCATTCTGACCCAGCTTAACCGGGGAGAAAGCCGCCATGCGGTTGCCAGAGCGATCTGCCACGGACAGAAAGGGGAGATAAGAAAGCGATATACCGACGGTCAGGAAGATCAACTGGGAGCACTGGGCCTGGTGACTAACGCCGTCGTATTATGGAACACTATTTATATGCAGGCTGCCCTGGATCATCTTCGGGAACAGGGTGAAACCGTGAATGATGAAGATATCGCACGTCTATCACCACTTTGCCACGGACACATCAATATGCTCGGCCATTATTCCTTCACACTGGCAGAACTGGTGACAAAAGGACATTTGCGGCCATTAAAAGAGGCGTCAGAGGAAGAAAACATTGCTTAACGTGAGTTTTCGTTCCACTGAGCGTCAGACCCCATCCAGGGGCTGGGCATTGGCGGCGAATGGGGAGGCGCCCTGCTGCTGGCCTATGAATATGCGCCGGAAAAGCGCAAAGGCTTTTTTGGCAGCATTCCCCAGGCGGGAGTGACTATCGGGATGCTGATGGCAACTTTTATCGTTTCGCTGATGACGATGTTTAACGAAGCGCAGTTCCTGAGCTGGGGCTGGCGTATTCCGTTCCTGATGAGTTCGGTACTGGTGATTCTGGGACTGTGGATCCGTAAGGATATCGACGAAACCCCGGACTTTAAGAACCTGAAGCGCAGCGGCCAGGTCAGTAAAGCACCGCTGCGCGTCACCCTGCAACACCACTGGCGCGAAGTGCTGATTGCCGCAGGGCTTAAAGTGGTGGAAACCGCCCCCTTCTATATTTTTTCAACCTTTGTGGTCAGTTACGCCACCAGCACCCTGAGCTACCAGAAATCCCAGGCGCTGGAATCGGTCACCCTGGGGGCGCTGATTGCCACTATCATGATCCCGCTAATGGGGCTGCTTTCCGACAAGATAGGCCGTAAGCGCACCTATACCACCGGCGTGGTGCTGATGGGGTTATTTATCGTTCCCTGGTTTATGCTGCTGGATACCGGCACTACCTGGGGGATTATGCTGGCGACGGTGATTGCTTTCGGCATCCTTTGGGCACCGGTCACGGCGGTGCTTGGCACCCTGTGTTCAGAGATTTTCCACGCCAGCGTGCGCTACACCGGCATCACCCTGGGCTACCAGTTGGGTGCCGCACTGGCTGGCGGCACCGCGCCGCTTATCGCGACAGGACTGCTGGCCAGCTCCGGTGGTGACTGGACTCCGGTGGCCTGGTATATGGCGGTCACCGTGGTGATATCGCTGCTGGCTATCTTCTTCGCCACCCGCCAGCGCGCGCCCCGGGCGCCGGACGGTCAGACTCATCTTTCCTGATAATCAGAGGAAGTATCTGGCAGATTAAATTCCGGTAACCAGCAGGCCCAGAGCCGCAATAATCTCGTGAGGGTGACAGGCGGCTACGGCGCCCTGTTTCAGAATCAAAGCGGCGGAATATGTCGATGCGGCGGGCTGTTCCGTTCATTGCCGGGAAACTCCCTCTCCCTTCAGGGTGTAAGTTCCGGCGTGAGGGTGACAGGCAGCTTCGGCGCCCGGTTTCAGAACAGAAGCGGCGGAATATGTCGATGTGGTGGGCTGTTCCGTTCATTGCCGGGAAACTCCCTCTCCCTTCAGGGTGTACGTTCCGGCGTGAGGGTGATAGACGGCTCCGGCGCCCTGTTTCAGAACAGAAGCGGCAGAATATGATGATGCGGTGGGCTGTTCCGCTCATTGCCGGGAAACTCCCTCTCCCGTTTCGGGAGAGGGCCGGGGTGAGGGTGACAGGCAGCTTCGGCGCCCGGTTTCAGAATAAAAGCGGCAGAATATGATGATGCGGCGGGCTGTTCCGCTCATTGCCGGGAAACTCCCTCTCCCGTTTCGGGAGAGGGCCGGGGTGAGGGTGACAGGCAACTCCGGCGCCCGGTTTCAGAACAAAACCGGCAGAATATAATGATGCGGCGGCTGTTCCGTTCACTTTGCGTCACTGCTTCTCTGTTAATCCACCACGGGTGAACGGGCCAGGGGGCTCAGTCGCCGCTCCCCTGGCGACCCTGGCTTCCCGGCGGTAAAAAACGCCCTTCGGGGCCCCTTCGCTTATCACTCCGGGCTTTTCGGAACGGGCAAGAGTCGCCATC
>NZ_JAZHEE010000050.1:0-21662 GCF_036620675.1 Rosenbergiella sp. YN46 | reverse complement strand
GGTGCATCCGGAAGGATTCGAACCTTCGACCGCTCGGTTCGTAGCCGAGTACTCTATCCAGCTGAGCTACGGATGCAAAATGGCGGTGAGAGAGGGATTCGAACCCTCGATGCAGCTTTTGACCGCATACTCCCTTAGCAGGGGAGCGCCTTCAGCCTCTCGGCCATCTCACCGTACGCCTCTTACGAGTCACGCCGTTTTGCGAATTGCTCTTCGGCGTTGCGTGGCGCACATATTACTTTCTGAGTGTGGGAAGTCAAACAATTTTTCTAAAGCCTGGATTGATTGCACAATTCACAGGCAATCAGCCTGCTTTAACACCAAAAAGGGCATTTTATCAACGACAAAGCTGCTATCCGGCGCTCTACCGCCATTCAACATTTTTCACGGATGGCAGCCTGTTCTTGCGACACAAGAACGTGACAGGTGCAATGGTGACCGTGAAAGATGATAGAAACGTGGGAAGGACAGAGGGAAAAACGTAGAGGGATGCGCCCCACCCTTCCAGGCAAGGCGCAAAAACCTTAATAGCTGGATTGCTGTGATTTTTCAGCCTGAATACGCTGGTAGATCTCTTCACGGTGTACAGAAACTTCTTTCGGGGCGTTCACACCAATGCGAACCTGGTTACCCTTTACCCCTAAAACTGTCACGGTGACTTCATCCCCAATCATGAGGGTTTCACCAACTCGACGAGTCAGAATCAGCATTCTTTGCTCCTTGAAAGATTGAAAGAGTCGGGTTTCTGTATCCCGGCATTATCCATCATATAACGCATACGATAAGCGATAACAAACACCCAGGGTGCTGAAAATCACTCCTCTGCATTCTGTTATACCTAAGTTTAGCCGATGTGCACAACTTCAACCTGACTTTAATCACTAACGATTGTGTGTGATGCAAAGACGCCATAACCAACAGAGTTATGGCGCCGCTTAGGTTATATTTTTACTTACAGCCGCGAAGCGACCCAGGCTTCCACGCTGGCAAGCGCTGCCGGCAGAGCCTGTATATCGGTGCCGCCAGCCTGAGCCATATCAGGACGACCGCCCCCCTTACCGCCAACCTGCCGGGCAACCATAGCAATCAGTTCCCCCGCTTTTACGCGATCGGTAAGGTCTTTGGATACCCCGGAAATCAGAGAAACCTTATCTCCGGAAACGGTAGCCAATACGATGACCGTCGAACCCAGCTGGTTCTTCAGGTCGTCAACCATGGTACGCAGCATCTTCGGCTCGGCGCCGCTCAGCTCGCTGACCAGCAGCTTAACCCCATTCAGGTCGATAGCCTTACTGGACAGCCCGGCGCTTTCCTGCGCCGCCTGCTGCTCTTTAAGCTGCTGCAGCTCTTTTTCCAGCTGGCGGTTACGTTCCAGTACGGCACGCACTTTATCACCCAGGCTCTGGGTGTCGCTCTTCAACAGTTGGGCGACGTCGTGCAGACGATCGCTTTGTGCGTGCAGAGCCGCCATGGCGCCTTCGCCGGTAACCGCTTCGATACGACGCACGCCAGCGGCCGTTCCCGACTCGGCTTCAATGCGGAACAGACCGATATCGCCGGTACGGCTGGCATGGGTACCACCACACAGTTCGGTGGAAAAGTCCCCCATGCTCAGAACGCGCACTTTTTCGTCGTACTTCTCGCCAAACAGCGCCATGGCGCCCTTCGCTTTCGCAGCGTCAAGATCCATGATGCTGGTTTCGACTGGCAGATTGCGGCGAATCTGCGCGTTGACGATATCTTCAACGGCGCGTACCTCTTCCGGCTTCATCGCCTCGAAGTGCGAGAAGTCGAAACGCAGCCCCTTATCGTTAACCAGCGAACCTTTCTGAGCCACATGGGTGCCCAGCACCTGACGCAGCGCCGCATGTAAAAGGTGCGTTGCCGAGTGGTTAAGCCGGATGCGGGCGCGGCGTGCCTCATCGACATCCGCCTTGACGCTGGCGCCGGACTTCAGAGAGCCGGAAATCAGCTTGCCGATATGGCCAATGGCCTGCCCGTATTTCTGAGTATCCTGCACCTGGAACACAAAGCCGTTACCAGAAATGGTGCCTTGGTCGCCGACCTGACCGCCGGATTCGGCGTAGAACGGCGTCTCATCCAGAATCACCACCGCATCCTGCCCTGCCGTCAGCTGGTCTACGGCGTGGCCGTCGATAAACAACGCGGTCACTTTACCGTTCAGCTCAAGGCTGTCGTAACCTTTAAACTGCGATGCGCCGTCAACGCGGATAAGGCTGCTATAGTCAGCGCCAAAGCCGCTGGATTCACGCGCGCGGCGACGCTGTTCTTCCATGGCACGCTCAAAACCTTCTTCATCAACCTTGATGTTGCGCTCACGACAGACATCGGCGGTGAGATCCAGCGGGAAGCCATAGGTATCGTACAGGCGGAAGGCGGTTTCGCCATCCAGAGTATCGCCTTTAAGCTGCGCCAGTTCGTCGTCCAGCAGCGCCAGACCACGCTCCAGGGTACGGGCGAACTGCTCTTCTTCCGTCTTCAGCACCTGCTCCACCAGCTGCTGCTGGCGTTTCAGATCTTCACCAGCCGCGCCCATCACATTAATCAGCGGCGCAACCAGTTTGTAGAAAAAGGTCTCTTTCGCGCCCAGCATGTTGCCATGGCGCACCGCGCGACGAATGATACGACGCAGCACATAGCCACGCCCTTCGTTGGACGGCGTCACGCCATCGGCAACCAGGAATGCGCAGGAGCGAATGTGATCGGCGATAACACGCAGCGATTTGTTTTCCAGGTCACGAGCGCCGGTCACTTTAGCGACTTCGGCAATCAGCGTACGGAACAGATCGATATCGTAGTTAGAGTTCACATGCTGCAGTACCGCGGCAATACGCTCCAGCCCCATACCGGTATCCACCGACGGTTTCGGCAGCGGCTCCATGGTGCCATCGACCTGGCGGTTAAACTGCATAAAGACGATGTTCCAGATCTCGATGTAGCGATCGCCATCCTCTTCAGGGCTGCCCGGCGGCCCTCCCCAGATATGGTCGCCGTGATCGTAGAAGATCTCGGAACAGGGGCCACAGGGACCGGTATCGCCCATCTGCCAGAAGTTATCAGATGCGTAGGGGGCACCCTTATTGTCCCCGATACGGATAATCCGCTCGGCCGGCACGCCAATCTCTTTCTCCCAGATATCGTAGGCTTCATCATCGGTCTCATATACCGTAACCCACAGACGCTCTTTGGGCAGATTGAACCACTGTTCGCCGGTTAACAGTTCCCAGGCAAAATTGATGGCGTCACGCTTGAAGTAGTCGCCAAAGCTGAAGTTGCCCAGCATTTCGAAGAAAGTGTGGTGACGTGCGGTATACCCCACGTTTTCCAGATCATTATGCTTACCGCCGGCGCGCACGCAGCGCTGTGCGGTCGTGGCGCGGCTGTAGTTACGTTTATCCACGCCAAGGAAAACATCCTTGAACTGGTTCATCCCGGCGTTGGTAAACAACAGCGTCGGATCATTATTGGGAACCAGAGAGCTACTGGCTACGACCTGGTGTCCCTTGCTGCGAAAGAAGTCGAGAAACGCCTGACGGATCTCAGCGGTGGTCTTGCTCATAGTTATCCTGAAATCAAGCTAACGAGTCGTTGTGAACCAGACATCATATAACGGATTGACGCTGCGTGAGTCCGGTTCAGGAATAAAAAAGAGGGAATAAGATATGTTTTCTGCAGAGGGAAGTAAAACCCAGTATGGCCTAATCGCTAAAATTTCGATATACACCCTGTATATCATCCATATAAAAGCCTCGTTGTAGCAAAAAACGCTGCACTTTGGCTTTTTCCGGATAGCTCTGCGGTAGCGGCTCGCCAAAACGACGCTGAGCCTGCTCCAGGGCCAGGCTTTCCCAGTCAACCCCGCACTCCGCCAGCGCGCAAGAGGCACCTTCACGGGTTATCCCTTTCTGATGCAATTCCTGAGCAATACGCTGTGGGCCATATCCTTTACGGGCGCGGCTTTCTACATAGCGCTGCGCGAAGCGCGCATCATCCAGCCAGTGATTCTCCAGGCACAGGGCAACAATGCGATTGATATCGTCGGGGTCTGCCGGCGCATCATTGCTACCGCGCCTTACCGGCGACGGATTCGCCAGCTTGCGTCGCAGCTCCTGTTCACTGTGATCGCGCATCGCCAGCAGACGCATGGCGCGATCCAGCAGGCGGGCATAGGGGGAACGGTGTGGTGAAGCTGGTGTTGATGCAGGCATAATGGATAAACGAGATGATGTAAAAAGACGGGGCCAGCCCCGTCAGGTCGATAGCAAAGAGGGAAAAACCACGTTTTTCCCTCTTTGTCGTTATCTGCCGAAAATCAATAAATTGATTTCCCTTGCTAGTTTTTAACCGGCCCTGGGCCAAACAGGTTCGGCCCAGGTTTGCCAACAATCTCACGTGGCGGACAGATTAGAAATCTTCGTTGGTCTGTGCGACGCCTTCGCCATGGTCATCCACGGTAAAATCTGGCGTATCGTCCTGATTGCTGAGCAACTGCTCGCGCAGTTTTTTCTCGATCTCCGCGGCTACTGCCGGATTCTCTTTCAGGTAATTACAGGCATTCGCCTTACCCTGACCGATCTTGTCACCGTTATAGCTGTACCAGGCGCCCGCTTTTTCGATAAGCTTATGCTTCACACCCAGATCGACCAGTTCGCCATGGAAGTTAATCCCTTCGCCGTACAGAATCTGGAATTCAGCCTGCTTAAAGGGCGCTGCGACTTTATTTTTCACGACCTTAACGCGGGTTTCGCTACCCACCACGCTTTCGCCCTCTTTCACTGCGCCGATACGGCGAATATCCAGACGAACGGAGGCGTAGAATTTCAGCGCGTTACCACCGGTGGTGGTTTCCGGGTTGCCGAACATAACGCCAATCTTCATACGGATCTGGTTGATAAAGATCAGCAGGGTGTTGGACTGTTTCAGGTTACCCGCCAGTTTACGCATTGCCTGGCTCATCATACGGGCGGCAAGGCCCATGTGGGAGTCACCGATTTCGCCTTCGATTTCGGCTTTAGGCGTCAGCGCTGCGACGGAGTCGACTACGATAACGTCCACCGCGCCGGAGCGAGCCAGAGCATCGCAGATTTCCAGCGCCTGCTCGCCGGTATCCGGCTGAGAACAAAGCAGATTATCGATATCCACGCCCAGCTTACGCGCATAGATGGGGTCAAGCGCGTGTTCGGCATCGATAAAAGCACAGGTTTTGCCCGCGCGCTGTGCCGCAGCGATAGCCTGCAGCGTCAGAGTGGTTTTACCGGAAGACTCAGGGCCGTAAATCTCTACGATTCGCCCCATCGGCAGGCCACCGGCACCCAGCGCGATATCCAGCGACAAAGAGCCGGTTGAAATGGTCTCCACGTCCATAGAGCGGTCTTCGCCCAGGCGCATAATGGAGCCTTTACCGAATTGTTTTTCAATCTGGCCCAGTGCGGCTGCCAGCGCCTTTTGCTTGTTTTCGTCGATAGCCATTTTTACTCCTGTCATGCAGGGGAAAGCGTGGTAACGCCACTCTGCGTCTTATCGAATAAGGTAAGTTGCGCTAATTATACTGTATGATTGTACAGTATCAAGCGTTTTGTAGAAATTGTTGCCACAGGGTTTTCAGGGCATAACCAGTCGCCTGTCTGCGCACGGCTTCTCGATCCCCCGCAAAGCATTCCCGGAACGCCAGAACCTGGCCATCCGCGGCGGCGAAACCGAACCAGACCGTACCGACCGGCTTGTGCGGAGTGCCGCCATCAGGCCCGGCAATGCCGCTAATGGAGACCGCGTAATTGGCCCCGGCCGCCGCCAGCGCCCCCTGGGCCATCTGGCGTACCACGGCTTCGCTTACCGCTCCCTCCGCTGCCAGGGTTTCAGGACTAACGCCGATCATCTGCGATTTCGCCTCATTACTGTATGTCACGAAACCGCGCTCGAACCAGGCGGAGCTTCCCGCCACATCGGTCAATGCTTTCGCCACCCAACCGCCGGTACAGGATTCCGCGGTAGTGACCGTCGCGCCACATCTGGCCAACGCCTGACCCAGTCGTTGACTGAGCCGCATCATCTCTTCATCTTTCATGATGGTTCCGAACTGGACGTTATCAAGGGCAACAGGGTATCACTTTCCACTCGCCAGTGGAGAGCCTGTCGCCATATGTGCGAAATGGCTCGAAAAGCCAAAACGGCGAATAGCAAAACGCCCTCTGGGCCTGAAAAACGGAGGGCGCTTTTCGTTTAACGGGCCTGAGACACCGCTTCGCCCAACTGCCAGACTGCCATAGCGTAGTGGGTGCTGTGGTTATAGCGGGTAATGGCATAGAAGTTGGGCAGGCCGTACCAGTATTGATAGCTGGTGCCGACATCCAGACTCAACAGACTGGCCTGCCGATGATTGCCCAGCGACCCCATCGGTGACAGCCCCGCAGCCGCCAGTTCGCTAACGCTGTATTTGGTGCTATATCCGGTCTTCATTCCAAACACCTGGCCGCTGGCCTGTACCGCCACCGGCTCGCCCTGCTTCCAGCCGTGCTCCTTAAAGTAGTTAGCCACGCTACCGATGGCATCCACCGGATCCCACAGGTTAGCGTGCCCGTCGCCGTTAAAGTCCACGGCGAAAGATTTATAGGAAGATGGCATAAACTGACCGTATCCCATCGCCCCGGCATAAGAGCCTTTCAGGGTGAGCGGATCGTCCCCTTCATCGCGTGCCATCAGCAGGAAGGTTTCCAGCTCGCCAGCAAAATATTTGGCTCGTCGCGGGTAGTTAAAAGCCAGCGTGGACAACGCGTCGATAATTCGGGTTTTACCCATGACCCGCCCCCAGCGCGTCTCTACGCCGATAATGCCGACGATAATCTCCGGCGGTACCCCATACTGCTGCCAGGCGCGGTTCAGCGCATCCTGATGCTCGTTCCAGAACGCCACGCCGTTTTGCACGTTATCCGGCGTGATGAATTTGGCGCGATAGCGCAGCCAGGCACCATTCGGGCCGGGAGCCGGCGGCGTGGTAGGCGCCTGACGATCCATCAGACGCAAAACGTAGTCAAGACGCTTAGTCTGGGAAAATATTTCATGCAGCTGCTGGCGATCGAAGCCGTGCTCGCTAACCATCTTATCGATGAAGCTTTCCGTGGCAGGATTGCTGGCATAATCGCCGCCCAGTTGGGTCATCGTATGTTGAGGTTCCAGCAAAAAACCGCCCTGGGGCGCAACCGCCTGAGGCGCGGCCGTGGCTTCCGGCTGAGATTCCGGCTTGCTGCTACAGGCGGAGAGTAAAACCAGCAGAGGAAGTAGTGAAATGGCATAACGACGACTTAGCATAAAGTATCCCTGTGACTAACCGCGAAAAGTGTTAGTAATGGTAATGGGTAATTCATGCTGAAACAAAGCAGGAGATACGATTTTCTATCCCCCGGCTGTTTCGGCGAACACCGTCCAATGAGAAAAAACCCAGAATCATTGCCCGATAAAAAAAACAGCAAGCAGGCAACGGCTATCAAAAGGAGGAAATCAGTTGGGAAAAGCAATTAAGGAGAATCGGTATCCGCGCCGATAACCCAGCAATAACCCGAACTCTCCGCAAGCTGCGCCGTTACTGATAAGAATAAACGATAATCAGAATCTGTCTCCCGGCCTGCTCTGTGGTAATAACCAAGGATGCGAAATGAGAAACCTGAAAATAGCCACACTGATGAAAACCGGCCTTGCGTTTCTGTTTCTGGTTTTTATCGGCCTTACGCTGGGCTCGGTCATCGCCATGAAAACGGCGCAGAATAACTACCATAGTCTGGACAGACTTACTGACCGGATGCTCGCTATCAGCGATACCCGCTACCACATTATGGGGATCCGCGCGAATCTGAACTATTTTGTTTCTGAAATTCAGGCCGGTCGCCCTTTTCCCGTTGATGGCGAACAGCGCCTGTTCAACGATCTTTCCGTTGCCAGACAGACAATTAATCTGTGGGAGAAAGAGCCTAAAGCCACACCGGAAATTCAGGCGCTGGCCGATAAAATCGCTGCTGAAGTCAATGCACTGCTGGATTTCAGCCAGGAAACCGGCCGCCAGATTAAAAACCGTGAAATCGATTCTTTCGCTATTGCCGATCGGATAAATAATCTCAGCACCTTAATCGATCAATATTTCACACTCTGTAAAGCGCTCAATGATAAAATCAATGACGATTACAATCGTATTGTCTCCCACTTTATCCTGTCCTGTATCGTCTTCTTTGTGATTATCTCGGCGCTGTTCCTGCTGATAATCATCTGGTTTAAACGAGACTTCCTTTTTACCATTCAGCAACTCGTTGCCACATTCAAACATATCGGCAATGGCGATCTCAGCGTCAATATCCCCGCCAGTAAAGAGAACGAGCTGGGGGCTCTGTTCAGAGAGCTGGAAAGAACCCGCCGTTCACTGGTGGCGATTATCGCTTCGGTAAAACACAGTGCGGCCACTATCCAGTTGCGCGCCAGCGACATTGCCAGCGGCAACCAGGAGCTATCCTGCCGTACCGAACAGCAGTCCAGCGCATTGCAGGAAACGGCGGCCAGCATGGAAGAGATTAAAACTACCGTCGGTCACAACGCTGAAAACGCCCGCCAGGCCAGCGAGCTGGCGGCCAGCGAGCTGGCGGCCAGCGCTAATCAGACGGCCCGCAACGGCGAAACGGTAATGAACGACGTGACGGACACCATGCAAAAAATTGAGCATAATGCCCAACAGATTGCCGAAATAAACAATATTATCAGCGGCATAGCCAGCCAGACCAATATTCTGGCGCTGAACGCCGCTGTAGAAGCAGCCCGGGCAGGCGAGCAGGGACGCGGCTTCGCCGTAGTCGCCTCGGAAGTGCGCAATCTGGCGGCCCGCAGCGCCGACGCCGCTAAAGAGATAGGCACTCTTATCAAACATTCCGTCAACAACGTCAGTCACGGGGCAAAGCTGGTTTCCAGCGCCGGCAGCACCATGCAGGAAATTGTGGAGTCCACCACTCAGGTCAGCAATATCATGCGTGAAATCTCGATAGCCTCAGAGGAACAGAGCACCGGAATCAGCCAGATAGCTATGGCAATTAACCAGATGGAAGTCGTTACGCAGCAGAACGCCACGCTGGTCGTAGAATCCGCCACCGCAACGGACGCCATGAATGAGCAGACCCGGGAACTGACCACACGGGTGGCCTTCTTTACCACTGAAGGAGCCGATGGAACTGCGCAGGTCGCTACACCTGCCCGGTAAACAGAAAACGGGCCATATCGGCCCGTTTTCTGATTGCGCTACGGCTTATCCTTGCCGGATGTCGCCGGCGGCAACGTTTCCCGTATCTCTTTCACCTGATCGGCCGTGACCGGGCCAGCGTTATTGCCCCAGCCGCTACGTACAAAGGTGAGCAAGTCGGCGACCTGTTTATCGCTCAGGCGCCATGCGAAGTCCGGCATGGTCAGACCGGTTACCGCATCACGGGTAATCGGCGCCTGACCGCCCTTCAGCACGATGCTAATCAGCGAAGAGGGATCGTCGCTCAGCACCGCACTGTTATGAGCCAGCGCCGGGAAGGTTCGGGCATAACCCTGACCATCCAGCCGGTGACAGGCGGCACAGTTATCGACGTACTCTCTGGCCCCGGGTTTGCTGATATCCCCTTTAATTAACGCATCAACGGTAGCGGTATTCGCTTTCGGCGCCTGAGCCTGCGGATCGGACGACTTAAGAGACTTCAGATAAACGGCAATCGCCTTGAGATCGCCTTCGCTCAAATGCTGGGTGCTGTGTGTCACCACGTCGCGCATCGACCCAAAGGCCGTGCTGTGCGAAGTCTGTCCGGTCTTCAGGAAATCCACAATATCCTGCTGGCTCCAGCGCCCAAGACCACTTTTCACATTGCCGGTGAGATCCGGCGCATGCCACCCTTCCAGAGTACCGCCAGTCAGCCAGTCGCTTTCCGTCTGATTCTGCGCTTTCTCCTGGAAACCGATACCGCGCGGCGTGTGGCAGGTACCGCAGTGAGCCAGCCCCTGTACCAGATAAGCGCCGCGGTTCCATTCGTCGCTCTGACTGCTGTCCGGCTTAAAGGGCTTATCATCATGGAACATCAGATTCCATGCCGACAGCGGCCAGCGCATGTTCAGCGGCCAGGGGATATCGCTGTCGCGGTTCTTCTGCTTCACGGCCGTCACCTGATGCATAAAGAAGTTATACAGCGCGCGCATATCTTCGTCGTTAATACGGGAAAAAGAGGTGTAGGGCATGGCCGGATAAAGGTTATGGCCATCTTTCGCCACCCCTTCGCGCACGGCTTTTACAAACTCCTCATAGCTGTAATCGCCAATCCCGGTCGTTTTGTCCGGCGTGATATTGGTGGAATAGATAGCCCCCACCGGGGTATTCATCTTCAGGCCGCCAGCAAAAGGTTTTCCCCCTTCAGCGGTATGACAGGCGACGCAGTCCCCCGCCCTGGCCAGCTGTTCGCCCCGGCTTATCGGCCCCTGCGCGTAAACGCTGGAAATCAGCAGCGCCAGCGGCAGTACCGGCGCTATTTTCTGCCATTGAATCGTCATTTATTCGGCCTCCCTTATGCCTGAACCAGCGGTCCGGGATTCGCCAGATAGCGGGAGCGAATCGCGTCGGCCGCGAACAGCGCCGTAGCGCAGACGATGCCCGTAGGATTATAGGCCAGGTTCTGCGGGAAACAGCAGGCGCCAAGCACAAACAGGTTCGGCACATCCCAGCTTTGCAGGTACTTATTCACCACGCTGTTAGCAGGATTATCACCCATCACCGCACCGCCGGTGGTATGGGTGCTCTGGTAAGGCCGTACGTCGTAGTGAGCATCCATCCCCATGAAGTGCATCTCGTAGTAAGACGGGTTAATCGCTTTGGCTATCTCTTCAGCTTTAGTACCAACGAAGTTGGTCATTTTCAGCTCATTTGGCTGCCAGTCGAAGGTCATGCGTAGCAGCGGCTGGCCATGCAAATCCTTATAGGTGGGATCGAGATCGAGATAGCACTGCCGGTAAGGCATGACCGATCCCGATGATCCAATGCTCATGCTGTGCAGATAGTTATCCTTGATAGCGCTCTTCCAACCGGATCCCCACTTCGGCGCCTTCGAAGGGAGCGACATCTGCTGAATCGGACGGCCACCGGTCGTGGTGGCGGAGATAGTCGCGCCGCCAACAAAACCCAGCTTCGCGTGATCGAAGTTTTCGGCATTGAATTCGTCAATAAACATCCCGGTGGTGCCGGTGGCGGCAAACGGGTTGAAGTATGTGTCCTTATTAAAGTACAGCGACACGCCGCCATTCATCTGGTAGGCGTAGTTACGCCCCACCACGCCAGTATTGGTGAGCGGATCGTAGGGTTTGCCGATCTTCGACAGCAGCAGAAGACGCACGTTATGCAACTGGAAGGCGCTGAGCACCACCAGACTCGCCGGTTGTTCCACCTCCTGCCCGTTAGCGTCGATATAGGTCACCCCGGTCGCTTTGGTGCCGGTGGAATCGGTATTAACCCGTAGCACGTGAGACTGGGTTCGCAGCTCAAAGTTCTGGTACTGACGTAACGCGGGCAGCACGCAGGCCTGCGGCGAACCTTTCGAGTAGTTAAAGCAGCCAAAGCGCTCGCAGAAGCCGCAGTAGTTACAGACCCCTAACTGTACGCCGTAAGGATTAGTCCAGGGTTCGCTACAGTTAGCCGCCGGCACCGGGAACGGATGATAGCCCAGCTCGCGGGCCGCCTTGCTGAACAGCATGCCAGCGTACTGCTGCTTAAGCGGTTTGGTCGGATACGGATTCTGACGCGGCTCTTCAAAGGGGTTTCCCCCTTCCACTATCGTGCCCTTAATATTACCGGCCTGGCCCGCCGCCCCGCAGATTTTCTCAAACTTGTCGAAATACGGCTCCATCTCTTCACTGGTAAAGGGGTAGTCCTGCACCGTCATATCGGCCGGAATAAAATCCGCCCCATACTTTTCAATAACGGTACTGCGCATTTTCAGGTCGGCTTTCAGCGGCCGCCACAGCATACCATTCCAGTGTACCCCCGCGCCGCCGACGCCATTACCAGGCAGGAAGGAACCGAAACGCCGGTAAGGCAATGCGGTATCTGACACCTTATGACGTACCGTTACCGTCTCTTTGGCAGCGTTCTGGAACAGTTTAAGGCGAATACCGTAGGTCAGTTCATCCGCGATGCGCGGATAGGCGAAATCGGGGTATGTGTCGCGCGCTTCGCCGCGCTCCAGCGCCAGAATCTTCAGTCCGGTACTGGCCAGTTCCATCGCCATCAGCGATCCGGTCCAGCCAAAACCAACGATCAGCACGTCGACCGGATCTTTTTTAATCGCCATAGTTATATGCTCCTCTTCCCTGAAATGCTCACCGGCCCCAGCGGATAGGGCTGGTTCGGACTCTCCATCACCTGTTGATAATCGGCGCGGGCGCCGGGAAAGCCGATAAGCTTCCAGGAAGCCAGCGTCTGATTGCCGCCGTGCAGCGGATCCGCCAGCCAGCCCTCTTTGGTGTTTTCCAGTAATTGAGTAAAGAACAGCGTACCGGGCACCTCTTCAAAGGTCAGCTTGCCGGTTTCCAGTTGGCTCAGAATCTCTTCCTGTTGAGCGTGGGTCAGATCGGCAAATACCTTCTGGTGATGCGCCTGACACCAGCCGTTGATAGCCTTAATGCCGCGCCGGTAGGTTTCTCGCGGAACCAGGCTGGACTGATAGCCCAGTTCAGGCTCGGCACTGGCGAAAGGCGCCTGCATATACCAAAGATGGCCGTGGCCATATGGCAGTTCCATTTGTTTATCGATAAAAACCGGTACCCCTTCGCTAACGGCGCCGGGGCCGTTATCGTCGGTGGGAATCAACCTGTCCGTGGCGGCCAGAATAAAACGCCACTCGTCGTTATTGAAAAATACCGGAACATAATCGGCGCTGACGCCCTGAGATCCGCTCTGGGCCGCCGGGCTGCTAAAGCTTACCAGGCTGCTGCCGGCCGCCGCCAGCGGAATCAGCGACAGCGATCTCTGCAGGAAACGCCTTCTGGAGGGCATTTCCCGTTCATCATTATTCTTACTCATCAATCCTTCCTGTCAGTATTCGCAACGAAAATGGACAATTTGCTGTTCTGGTTATGCAGCCAATCGCAGGCGGCTGTCGCGAATAAAGCTAATCTTCTCAACGGGTAAAACAAGGTTGAAAAATGCCTTTCTAAATAAACAAGTTACATTGTTATCGGTAACAAAACAGACGGGGAAATATTTAACAAATTGATTTTTCAGCAAGGAGTAAATGGTGACGGGATTTAAATCTGAAGTTCAAGTTTTGTAAACAAATTGATAATAATTTGATCTTTGTCAGATTTAACGCAAAAAAAGAGACCGGCATCGCAGCGATGCCGGTAACAAATTTAGCGGGCTTTCACCGACGCAAAACGGTAAAAGCGATTAGGTTCGCTTACCAGGTACAACCCCCCTTCGGGATCGACAGCAACCCCCTCCGCCTGGGGAATATCTTCCTTCAGCCCGTGAAGGCCCGCACGCAGCGGCATTCGGCTAACCACATCTCCCCGTTCGGGATCCACTTCCAGCAGCAGCTTTGATTCATGAGAGAGGATCAGCAAATGCCCACCGTAGTAATCCATACCGGAAATATCGGAAAGCGGCAGCTTATCGGCGATATGGCCGGCGTCGTTCAGATCCGATAAATGCTGAGTTTCCGGCAACCAGCGGATGCGATAAAGTTCCACCGGCTCACGCTCTTTCGCCAGCCACAGGGTATTATCCCGCTCTGCCCACGCCAGCCCCTCGATCCCGCGATTGCGTGCTTTTCCAAAGAAATCAGGCTTAAACTGCTTCGCGATGCTTATCTTAAAATCATCGGAAATAGTCAGGATCCACAGCCGTGAATTATGCTCATCCACCAGCGCAAAACGGTTATCACCCAGCGATTCGATCGATTCCGCATCGCGAATAAAATCAACCTCCTGGCGGTACAACAGCTTACCCTGCGGGCTTATCGCCAGAATCGATGCCGGCCGATTGGTGGTGGCCATCAGGATGCCGCGTTTCGCCCACCAGGTAAGCGATGAGAGATTTTCCACTTCCGGCAGGCGGGTCTGGTACTGTAACTGGTAACTCGACAATGCCATCCCCTGGGCGTGAGCCTGTATGCCCCCCGTCAGCAACAGCAGCGTGCCGAGTATTACAGCGGCCAACGCGGTACTCAAATTCTGTCTTAACAAATTAGCTCCTTATCCATCCTTTCTATTATCCAGACGAAGCCGTCGCCCGGCCTTCCTGAATCAGGAGAATATAATCAGAAGCTTAACTGAATGTTAAACCCGCGGGTCATGGTCAGATGCCCCCTCACTCGGAGCTGGAAGACTTCCTGCCCCAGGGGAAAAACTCAACGGCAAAGGATACCCCGATAAGGGTGAAAAGGATAAAGATGCCGTTGGCCAGTGCCCAATACCCGGCGGATAAGAAAGGAGACGTAATCAGGGCAAACAAAACGATCAACACGATAGAGATCCAGGTCGTCGCCCATATTTTCAGGTCTTCGACAAGCAGCGCAATAATATTGAAAACAGCACGCTTTACCCATTGAATCATATTTATTTTTCCTGCACCTGACGCCTGATGCGGTTACATAAAGCGTACTGTAATGGGCTTCTTTGCGCAAAGGGTTAGCGGCCAGAATTGATAGTTCAGTAGCCATCCGGCGAAAACAGGCTGGCCATCCAGAGGCGAGTTAGACAAAAACGAACGAGGAATACCATCCGCTGGGATGGCTCACCGTTAACATACTGAAAAAGGGGCGCCATCGCAGGCATGCTCCGTCAGCACAACAGCCTAAACAACTGAACGCTTTCAATATGAAATATCTCTCCCGTGATACACCGCGTGCAATCATGGGTGAAGAATGGCCGATACCCGCCAGAAGATCATTGCAGTATAGCTATAAATATGACGACGACGCTGAGCATAAGATCAATGCTGACGGCTCCAGTGCCACGGCGCTAAAGGCTCCACGAACTGAATGGCGATCTACTATCACGCTAATGGATCAAGGGGTTATGTTATTTCCAATAATTTGATACTGAACATGTTTTTTATCGTTATATAGATATATACATAGCGATTATTGTGACTTTCAGGAAGAAAATCATGCCGATCACAAGGCGGCTCTTCACTCAGGCCATAGCATCTGCACTGGCGTTTCCCTCCCTGCCATGTTCAGCGCAAACTTCTCTCACATTCGCCATCGGGCGCCTCCCTCAGGCGTACCACATTACCCGTGTAGTGAGCGCAGGCGCTCCCGCAGATATCCTGCTACTGGCAGTTGCACCAGAAAAACTGGTGGGATTTTCCTCTTTCGATTTTGCACGCCAGGTCGTCATCTCCCTGCCTGAAACCATTCGCCACTTACCAAAACTGGGCAAACTCGCAGGACGTGCCAGTACGCTTTCCCTGGAGCGGCTGCTGGCGTTGAAGCCCGATCTGGTCGTCGACTGTGGCAATACGGATGAGAGTTGGCTTTCCCAGGCCCGTCAGGTCAATAAACAAACGCTAATCCCGTGGCTGTTGATTAACGGTGAACTTAAGCAAACACCTGAGCAGTTACGGGTTGCCGGGAAGGTATTCGGTTATGAAGAACGCACGGAATTGCAGGCGGAACTGGCAAGATACTTCATTGATGGGGCGGTAAATTTTTCTCAAACTGCTGCTGCGAAGGTGCGGTTTTATGCTGCTCGCGGCGCCAGAGGACTGGAGACAGGGCTTCAGGGGTCTTTACATACTGAGGCGGCAGAATTGTTGGGGTTGCAAAACGTGGCGCACATCCCGGGTCGCCATGGACTGTCACCGGTTTCAATGGAAAATATTCTCGACTGGCAGCCCGATATCATCCTTGTTCAGGATGCCGTGACAGCGCAGTACCTGCAACAGGCTCCCGTCTGGCAGGGAGTAAAGGCCGTGGCGAATAAACGCATTCTCTTTCTGAGCGGCCTGCCATTTGGCTGGCTCGACGCGCCTCCAGGCATCAATCGCCTGCTGGGACTACGCCGTTTGCATGCCTGGCTCGACCCTGCAATACGCCAGCACTTCAAAGAAGATATGCGGCTTTACTCACATCTGTTCTGGCATACCCCCCTTAGCGACAGCGATTATCAAAAGCGGGGGGTAAACACATGAGAACTTCCCACCTCGCCGTGTTGATACCTGGCCTGATGCTGGTGTGTATTGTCGTCGCGGCAGCGTCAGGCGCCTATCATCTGGATGGACAACAGCTGCTGGCCCTGATTTTCAACCATGAGAATGTCCCCATTCAGGAGCGCATCGTCTTCTGGCAAATCCGTCTGCCACGTATTCTCGCCGCTCTGCTGCTGGGTGCGGCATTAGCCGGAGCAGGTACAACCTATCAGGGAATGTTCCGTAATCCTCTGGTTTCGCCGGATATCCTTGGCGTTGCTGCCGGGGCTGGTTTAGGTGCCTGTATCGCGATCCTGTTTGGTTTGTCGAGCCTGTTGATACAGCTATATGCATTTTGCGGTGGCCTGCTGATCGTCGCAGGCGTCTGGCTGATTACCCGGAAAGTAACCCGTCACGAACCGGTATTAACACTGGTACTGGTAGGCATTGCACTCAGCACTCTGTGCGGTGCAGGTATTTCACTCATCAAAACGCTGGCTGACCCATATACCCAGTTGCCCTCCATCACCTTCTGGTTGCTGGGGGGGTTATCCACGATTACGCGCCATGACCTCTGGTTTTCCGCACCGCTAATCATCGCCGGCTCAGTACCTCTATTACTGCTACGCTGGCGGATAAATCTGTTAACGCTCTCCGATGATGAAGCGCAATCGCTTGGGAGCAACGTAGGCCGCCTGCGGCTCGGCCTGGTGGTTTGCGCCACGCTAATCACCGCCAGTACCGTCGCTATCGCCGGTATTATTGGCTGGATTGGGCTGGTCGTGCCACATATTGGCCGATTGCTGGCTGGCAACAACCATCAGCAGTTGCTCCCCGTGTCGATGGGGGTCGGCGCCATCCTACTTCTGATTACCGACACGCTGGCACGCGACATCAGCAATACAGAAATCCCGCTGGGCATTATCACTGCGTTTATCGGCGCCCCCTTCTTTTTACTGCTTTTGCTACGCGGAGGAAGCCGATGACATTACTGCCCCTTAACCATGACTCGCCGGGGTATCAGCATAAAGCGAAACTGCACGATGTTTTCTTCGCCGTATATCAAGGCGCTATCTGCTGCATGCAGGGAGCGAATAACAGCGGAAAGACCACGCCAATACGGGCCCTGCCAGAAGTTATTCCGTTAATCGACGGAGACATTTTGCCTGATAGAAAAGCGATACAGTCGATCCCCGCATGCCAACGATCCAGCGTTGTCGCCTGGATTCCACAAGTGCATGACGGCCAGGCTTCACAGGAAAGCCCACAAACACGGCTCGTGCCTGACAGGTTCCCGCACTTTATCGGGTTTCATCCACGCAAATCCACCATCACCTTTTTTGGGACTTACCAATAAGAGGCCCCTCATGCTTATTGACAATATTGGTTTTGCAGAGCTCTACCGCCAGCAGTTATTACTGGCAAAACGCACTGAAAAAACGCCCGATCACTGGGATAAACGGGCAGAAAAGATGGCGCAGAACTGCGCTTCGCCAGCAGACAGCTATCTGCTGCAATTACTGGAGAAAATCGATCTACAGAACGCACAATCATTGTTTGATATGGGATGTGGGCCAGGTACCGTTTCTCTGGCTCTGGCGGATAAACTGCCCGTTCTGTACGGCGTCGATTACAGCACCGGAATGCTGAACGTGGCAGCCCGTCGCGCCAAAGCGACAGGAGCCAGTCACGTTAAGTGGATACAGCGAGCCTGGGAGGATGACTGGAACGATTTACCTCGCTGTGACATCGCGATCGCCTCACGCTCAACGCTGGTAGGCGATATATATCAGGCAATGTATAAGCTCAATCGCCAGGCACGGCTGCGGGTGTATACCACCCATCTGGTCAGCACCTCTTTTATCTCCCCGGTTATTCAACGTGCTGCCGGGCGAGAAGTCATCGAGTTACCCAACTATATCTATGCGTTCAATGTGCTTTATCAGATGGGCATCCACGCACACGTTGATTTTATTCGTGGACGAAACTGCCAGCAGGACAACAGCTGTTGGGAGCGCTTTGAACAGAACGTTCGTTGGAGTCTGGGCGAAATCAGTCATGAAGAGCGGGAGCGCCTGTATCGCTGGTATCAGCAGCAGGACGCCAGCACGCTTGCCCCCGCCAACCGCGACTGGGCGCTTATCTGGTGGGAATGCGTACCAGAGGAAGCGTTGCAATGATCTTCTTTTCTCAGGCACAGAGCGACGCTTACCTTCAGGAAGATATTCAGGGGGGAGATCTAACCACCCGGGCGCTGGGAATTGGCGCAACGCCGGGAAAAATGGACTTTTATCATCGCCGCGGCGGCTGTGTGAGTGGAATAACCGTTGCCAGACAAATGCTGTATTCACTGGGGTTAACCATTGTGGAACAGATGAATGACGGCGAGCAGGCCGCACCGGGTCAACGGTTAATCAGCGTATGCGGCAGTGCAGCCGCACTGCATCAGGGCTGGAAGGCGGTACAGAATGTACTGGAGTGGAGCTGCGGCGTTTCGCACTATCTCGACAGTATGTTGACGATGTTACGCCAGCAACTTCCCGAAGCCAATATCGCCTGTACGCGTAAAGCCATTCCTGGCACCCGGCTGCTGGCGGCCCAGGCCGTACTGGCGGCAGGCGGATTAATCCATCGCACCGGTTGCGCAGAAACCGTATTGCTGTTTGCCAACCACCGGCGTTTTCTTTCCGGCCACAAGGACTGGTCCGCAACCATCACGCAACTGCGCCGACATGCCCCTGAGAAAAAAATTGCTGTAGAAGCAGATACACCTGACGAAGCAATGGCCGCGCTGCACGCCCGCCCCGACATTCTACAGCTCGACAAATTTACCCCACTTCAGGCAACGAAACTGGCGCAGATAGCGCCTTCGCTGGCTCCCAATTGCATGCTGGCGCTAACCGGCGGCATTAATCTCGTCACTCTGGCGAGTTACCTCGACTGTGGCATCGGGCTTTTTATCACCTCCGCGCCCTATTACGCACCACCAGCGGATATCAAGGTCAGCCTGTACCCGGACACCTCTGGCTAATAAGATTGATAAATGGACTCACGATAATGAAATTCAACAAAAGTTGTCTTTACACAGTAGTGACGCTCGCTCTTACACATCATGCATTTGCCGGGCAAGAAAACGAAACCCTGACCGTCTGGTCAAGCCCTGTACCAACGGCGACGGCCTCAATTCTCAGCCAGCAAACCATGCGGGAACTGGATAAGCAGAATGTCGCACAAGCGCTGAGCGTCATCCCCGGCGTGGTACTGCAAAAATCAGGAAACCGCAACGAACAACAGGTTAAAGTACGCGGTTTTAACAGTCGCCAGGTTCCGGTTTATTTCGACGGTGTCCCTATTTATGTTCCCTACGATGGTAACCTCGATTTAGGACGATTTCTGACTTCAGATGTCGCTTCGGTAGAAGTCTCTAAAGGCTACTCCTCGTTGTTACAGGGCCCAAACCAGATGGGCGGCGCCATCAATATTACCACCCAAAAACCCGCGCATCCCATTGAGGCTGGACTCGGTTATCGCCAGGGCTGGAGCCGCAGCAAAGATAACGCACATGATATGCACGCTTCGTTTGGCGTCAGTAATGACCTCGGCTATTTTCAGGTCAGCGGCAGCCAGCTAAAACAGGATTTTCTCGGTTTGCCACATGGCCTGAATGCCCCACTTGCGGGTAGTCACGGTAAAATGGTGAACTCCTCAATGGATGATAAGCGCGGTATCGTGAAGCTCGGATTTACCCCCCGGGGAAACGATGAATATACTCTGACGTATATTAATCAGGATGGAGAAAAAGAGAACCCGCCGTATGCCGGAACCAGTAGTCAGAAATCTCGCTACTGGCAGTGGCCTCAGTATGACAAAAAGAGCTACTACTATCAGGGTACTACCCATTTTGGCGATCGCTTCACGCTGAAAAGTCGCCTGTATCGTGACTCGTTTGAAAATACGTTAATGATGTACAACTCACTGGCCGCCCTGAAAAACAAGAAAGGTAGCTACAGCCACTACTCTGACTACAGCAATGGTGCAGGATTGCAGATTGCCGCCGAGGTGCATAAAAGTGATCTACTGTCATTTGCCGTGAACTGGAAAGACGATGTGCATCGAGAAAAGGGGAAGCCCCATGCTTCCTGGGATCGCTATAAAGATCGTACATGGTCGCTGGCAAGCGAATATCAGTGGGCGGCGGCAGATAATCTGGATGTGGTCGCAGGTATCAGCTATGACTGGCGCGATAGCCAGGAAGGCAAAAAACACGAAAGCGATGGCAGTGTGACCCATTATGCAGACAATAATCAATCCGCCTTTAACTGGCAGGTGATGACCAAATATCACTTCGCAAACGAGGATACACTGGCGCTCTCTTATTCAGACAGAACGCGCTTCCCTACGCTAAAAGAGCGCTACACAACATCCAAACCAGCGTATAACCAGATAGCACTCGTAAATCCCCAGTTGAAACCTGAGCGTGCCCGTGGCGTGGATCTGACCTGGAATGGATCATTAACCCGCCGTTGGGGCATAGAGGTCAGCGTTTATTACAATCGCATAACCGATGCGATTTTATCTCACAATATTGATGCCGATACCGTTCAGAATCAAAACAGTGGCCAGATTGATTACACCGGGCTGGATGTGGGAATCAAAGGAAATATCAACGAGATACTGGACGTGGGATTAAGTTACGGACTGATTCATGCCGATCCCAAACGCGATAAGTCGGGTAAAATTACCGGTCTGCCGACACAGACCCTCTCCACCTGGATGACGTTCAAACCGTGGGAATCACTCAGTGTTACGCTTTCCGAAGAAACCCGTTCATCCTCCTACAGCAATACCGATGGCTCACAAAAGGCTAAGGGGTTCGCTATCACCCATATTCGGGCAGATTATGCGCTCGGACATGGATTTAACGTGAATGCTTCAGTAAACAACCTGTTCGACACGAAATATGCCTACAGTGAAGGCTTTATCGAAGAGGGGCGAAACTTCTGGGCCGGTGTGGAGTATAAATTTTAAGTAAAAATTAGGCTGCCCTTACGCCGGTAAACGATCCTGCCGTATATTTTGAGCACAGGAGGAGCGCAGGGGCACACCACAACAGGCATGGGGTCAGTCCATGGGGTCAGTCCAACTATAGGGCAGGATCGTCTACCGGGGCGGGGTCAGTCCAGTGTCTAGATTATCCGTGGCGATTCAATCAGCACTGAGCGCATTATTCTCAGCCTCATTTTTCCCGGGAGTGTTAGAAATTCTGTGTCATTCGAGTCAATATACAATCAAAAAGGAATGACACATGTCCCACCCCTTCGATTTCGACAAAGCGCTTAAAGCACTCCAGTCCGGCCAGGCACTAACGGGCAAGGACGGTATTCTAACACCTCTAATCAAACAGTTAACCGAAGCGGCGCTATCTGCTGAACTTGATTCCCATCTGGCCCAGGATGTGGAA
>NZ_JAZHEE010000049.1:0-22877 GCF_036620675.1 Rosenbergiella sp. YN46 | reverse complement strand
CTCCGTTCATTGCCGGGAAACTCCCTCTCCCGTTTCGGGAGAGGGCCGGGGTGAGGGTGACAGGTGGCTCCGGCGCCTGGTTTCAGAACAAAAGCGGCAGAATATAATGATGCGGCGGGCTGCTCCGTTCATTGGCGGGAAACTCCCTCTCCCGTTTCGGGAGAGGGCTGGGGTGAGGGTGACAGGTGGCTTCAGCGCCCGGTTTCAGAACAAAAGCGGCAGAATATGATAATGCGGTGGGCTGCTCCGTTCATTGCCGGGAAACTCCCTCTCCCGTTTCGGGAGAGGGCCGGGGTGAGGGTGACAGGTGGCTCCGGCGCCCGGTTTCAGAACAAAAGCGGCAGAATATAATGATGCGGTGGGCTGTTCCGTTCATTGGCGGGAAACTCCCTCTCCCGTTTCGGGAGAGGGCTGGGGTGAGGGTGACAGGTGGCTTCAGCGCCTGGTTTCAGAATAAAAACGGCGGAACATAGCGATGCGGCGGGTGTTCCGTTCACTTTGCGTCACTGCTTCTCTGCTGATTCACCACGGGTGAACGGGCCAGGGGGGCTCAGTCGCCGCTCCCCTGGCAACCCGGGCTCCCCGGCGGTAAAAAACGCCGCTGACGCGGGCCCCTTCGCTTATCACTCCGGGCTTTTCGGAACGGGCAAGGGTCGCCTTCCCTGGCGACCTTGCCCTGTCGCGACATCCTGTCGCTCCTCCGGCCCTGCGTGAACGCTACGGCGTTTTTTAAGCCGGGATATAACCCCTTGTCGTTTCAGTCTGTCTTTTCTAAATGACACCAGCAGCACCTTTCGGATGAGTTCAGGCAGAAGATTCAGGGAGGTGACGTCACGCCCGACCCGTCCGGCGGACGGGAAAAGCGCAGGACAAAATTGCCGGGAGCCATTTTGAACAACGCCGCAGGCGTTGCCCCGAAGGGGCCCGGCCCAGGGATGGGCCGGGTTAATCTGCGACAGCGGCGATTTTCACGCCGAAAAGCGGGGTTGTCAGGGGCGGCATTTGAGCCCCTGGCCCGTTCACCGGTTCCGCAACCGACATATAAAAGTAACCTTAAGGTGAACGGAACCTTCGCCTGCGCGACATACTCACCCGGAAGATAAGGCAGCCGCCGGTAACTTCAGCTTCACGACAATCCGCGATGAACCATTTTTTTGCGCCGGTCACTCTCTGGTGGTTTGGCTGGCGAAATTATTATTCCTGAACCGCAGAAATAGAGTATGTTTTAGCGAAGTCCGTTAATTATTTCACAATCAAAACGGAACGCTAAAAAATAATCTTCTGGTTATAAACGAAAACACAATTCAAAACACAACAATAAGGGGAGCATCAGGATGAATATAAAGGGTAAGGCGTTACTTACTGGATGTATTGCGCTGGCATTTAGTCATTCGCTGCTGGCGAAAGATATTAAAGTGGCGGTGGTCGGCGCCATGTCCGGGCCGGTAGCGCAGTATGGCGATCAGCAGTTTACCGGCGCGGAGCAGGCTATTGCTGATATTAATGCCAAAGGGGGCATTAAAGGGGATAAGCTGGTGGCGGTGAAGTATGATGACGCCTGTGACCCCAAACAGGCTGTTGCGGTCGCCAACAAGGTGGTTAACGACGGCGTACGCTATGTGATTGGCCATCTCTGTTCTTCATCCACTCAGCCAGCTTCCGATATTTATGAAGATGAGGGGGTGCTGATGATTACCCCTGCGGCGACCGCGCCGGAGCTGACCGCTCGCGGTTATCAGCTGATTTTGCGCACCACCGGTCTGGATTCCGACCAGGGGCCGACCGCCGCGCGCTATATTCTGGAGAAGGTTAAACCTCAGCGCGTCGCCGTTATTCACGATAAGCAGCAGTACGGTGAGGGGCTGGCGCGCGCGGTGCGCGACGGGCTGAAGAAAGGGGGGGCCAACGTGGTCTTCTTTGACGGCATTACCGCAGGCGATAAAGATTTCTCCACCCTGATCGCGCGCCTGAAAAAAGAAAATATCGACTTTGTTTATTACGGCGGCTACCACCCGGAAATGGGGCAGATGCTGCGTCAGGCCCGGGCATCAGGGCTGAAAACCCAGTTTATGGGGCCGGAAGGGGTCGCTAACGTATCGCTGTCTAACATTGCCGGAGAGGCGGCGGAAGGGATGCTGGTCACCAAGCCCAGGAACTATGACCAGATGCCGGAAAACAAACCGGTCGTAGACGCGATTCGTGCGAAGAAACGCGACCCGAGCGGCGCCTTCGTCTGGACCACCTATGCGGCGGTGCAATCTCTGGCTCAGGCGCTGGAACGCAGCGGCAGCGAAGAGCCAGAGGCGCTGGCGAAAGATCTGAAGTCTAACGGCGCGAAAACCGTGATGGGGCCGCTGGCCTGGAATGAGAAAGGCGATCTCAAGGGCTTTGAGTTCGGGGTCTTTACCTGGCACGCCGATGGCACGGCCAGCGACGCGAAGTAACAGACGATTGACTGGCGCCATATGCGGCGCCGGTCATTCACCGGCGCCAGCCGCCGGGTTCAGCCTGGAATTCCATGGCCTGCATAAACGCCTTCATCGCTGCATTATCTTCCACGTCCCGGGCTGACATTCGCCAGTCGCTGACCTGCGGGTTATCGCGCATGGCTTCTTCAAGCAGATATTTGCCCACGCCGCGGCGTCGGGTCAGTTCCCGCACCCGCAGGGAATCCAGCTCGCCATGCGTTCCGTTGCAGGTAACCCGTAGCGCGCCAAGCAGGCGTTCATTGAACCGGGCCGCGTAAAGACGATGGTTTTCATCCAGCGGCAGGTCGGAAGGCGCGTATTCCGGCCAGATTTTTTCCAGATCGATTATATCCTGGGGGGAGAGTGCCGTGAGGCGCACAATGGTCAGCTTCATAAGGATTCATAACATCAGGAATGAGAAGGGGGAAAGTGTACCCCAATCCCCTGGTGGTGCAAGTGGCCTTCCCGCGTCGTTTTTTAGCGTCTCATCGCAATCGAAATGGTCAGTGAATTTGTTTACATTATTAATTCTCTATGGTTTATAAAAACGAAACAGAGGAAATAAAAGGGATAAATAGCCATGCCGATCTGAATAAATTAGTTTAATAACCTAAGTCGCCCCGGAAAGTGGCGCTACGTTTATTGTTTATCTGCGTCATAAACCAGAATAATATTCCCGAAATATTGGGGGGACTTTCCCGATTGCGTTTAATATTGAAGGTGGCGCTTCGTCCTCAGTAAAAAACGATACCGAAAAAAGAAAAAGATAAACACAACAACCACTTCAACACAAATGGGAATTATCGATGATGATATCAGGAAGCCAGTCTGGCATATCCGCCCGGGGGGCAACGCGGTTAGCGGCAGGGATGCCTGTGCTTGCCAGCGGCGGGCCGCATCAGGGCAGCCATAAAGCTCATTCCGACCGCGTTACACTTACTCTCAAAGGTTAAGCTATGTCTGAGCAGTTTCTCTATTTTTTGCAGCAGATGTTTAATGGCGTAACCCTTGGCAGCACCTATGCGTTGATCGCCATCGGTTACACCATGGTTTTCGGCATTATTGGCATGATTAACTTCGCCCACGGCGAAGTCTATATGATAGGCAGCTATGTCTCCTTCATGATTATCGCTGCGCTGTTGATGATGGGTATTGACGCCGGCTGGCTGCTGATTGGCGCCGCCTTTGTCGGCGCGATAATCATTGCCAGCGTGTATGGCTGGAGCATTGAGCGGGTCGCCTATCGGCCGGTGCGCGGCTCCAGGCGTCTGATTGCCCTGATTTCGGCGATCGGGATGTCCATTTTCCTGCAAAACTACGTCAGCCTGACCGAAGGCTCCCGGGATGTTGCGCTGCCCAGCCTGTTTACCGGGCGCTGGGCCGTGGCTCACGGCGAGAATTTCTCGGCCACCGTGACGACGATGCAGCTGGTTATCTGGGGCGTGACGCTGGTGTCGATGCTGGCGCTGACCCTGTTTATTCGCTACTCAAAGATGGGCCGCGCCTGCCGGGCCTGTGCCGAAGATCTGAAGATGGCGAGCCTGCTGGGTATCAATACCGATCGGGTGATATCCCTGACCTTTGTCATTGGCGCCATTATGGCGGCGGTGGCCGGGGTATTGCTGGGGCAGTTTTACGGCGTCATCAATCCCTACATTGGCTTTATGGCGGGAATGAAGGCCTTTACCGCCGCGGTACTGGGCGGCATTGGCAGTATTCCCGGCGCTATGATCGGCGGCCTGCTGCTTGGCGTGGCCGAGGCGCTGACCTCTGCCTACCTGAGCACAGAATATAAGGATGTGGTCTCCTTCGCGCTGTTGATTGGCGTGTTACTGGTGATGCCCACCGGTATTCTTGGCCGTCCGGAGGTGGAAAAAGTATGAAGCCGGCACATATTCTGGGCGCGCTGATTTCCGCCGCTCTGTTTTTTGTATTATCCGCCATCTTTATGGGTGTTCAACTGGGGCTGGACGGCACCCGGCTGGTGGTAGGAAGCGCTGCCGACGTTCGCTGGCAGTGGATTGGCATCGGTTGCGGCGCGGTATTTGTGGTGCAACTGCTGCGACCGCTGATTCAGCAAAGCCTGAAAGGGGTAAGCGGGCCGAAGTGGGTGTTGCCCGCCATTGATGGCTCTACGCCGCGTCAGAAGCTGTTCCTGCTGGCGCTGCTGCTGATCGCCGTCGCCTGGCCGTTTATGGTGACGCGCGGCTCGGTGGATATCGCGACCCTGACCATGATCTACATTATCCTTGGCCTGGGGCTGAATGTGGTCGTTGGGCTGTCCGGCCTTCTTGTTCTGGGCTACGGCGGTTTTTACGCTATCGGCGCCTACACCTTTGCGCTGCTGAACCACTATTACGGGCTGGGCTTCTGGGCCTGCCTGCCGCTGGCCGGGCTGGCCGCCGCCGTTGCGGGGTTCCTGCTGGGGTTCCCGGTATTGCGGTTGCGGGGTGATTATCTGGCGATTGTAACCCTGGGATTTGGCGAGATCGTGCGTATTCTGCTGCTAAACAATACCGAGTTCACCGGTGGCCCTAACGGAATCAGCCAGATCCCCAAACCGACGCTGTTTGGTCTGGAGTTCAGTCGTACTGCCCGCGATGGTGGCTGGGACACCTTCAGTCACTTCTTTAATATCAAGTACGATCCCGGCGATCGCATGATTTTTCTCTACCTGGTGGCGTTGTTGCTGGTAGTCGCGACGCTGTTTGTGATTAACCGCCTGCTGCGTATGCCGCTGGGCCGGGCCTGGGAAGCGCTGCGCGAAGATGAGATAGCCTGCCGTTCGCTGGGGCTGAACCCGACACGTATTAAACTGACGGCCTTCACTATCAGCGCCGCTTTCGCGGGCTTTGCCGGAACCCTGTTCGCCGCGCGCCAGGGCTTTGTCAGCCCGGAATCCTTCACCTTTGCCGAGTCGGCTTTTGTGCTGGCGATTGTGGTGTTGGGCGGTATGGGATCTCAGTTTGCGGTGATACTGGCCGCGATCCTGCTGGTGGTGTCGCGCGAACTGATGCGCGATCTTAATGAGTACAGCATGCTGGTGCTGGGGGGACTGATGGTGCTGATGATGATCTGGCGCCCTCAGGGGCTGCTGCCGATGACCCGCCCGAAACTGAAGCTGAAGAGCGAAAGCGGCAAAGGAGGCCAGTCATGAGCCAGCCATTACTTGCGGTGAGCGGCCTGATGATGCGCTTCGGCGGCCTGCTGGCGGTCAACAATGTGGCGCTGGCGCTGAACGCCGGCGAGATCGTTTCGCTAATCGGCCCCAACGGCGCCGGGAAGACCACGGTATTTAACTGCCTGACCGGCTTCTATAAGCCCACTGGCGGCACCATTATGCTGGGCGATCGCCATCTGGAAGGGTTGCCGGGCCAGGCTATCGCTCGCCTTGGCGTTGTGCGAACTTTCCAGCACGTGCGGCTGTTCCGTGAAATGACGGTGATTGAAAACCTGCTGGTAGCGCAGCATCAGCAACTGAAAACCGGCCTGTTTTCCGGGCTGCTGAAGACGCCTGCTTTCCGCCTGGCTCATAGCGAAGCGCTGGATAGAGCCGCCGCGTGGCTGGAGCGAGTTGGTCTGCTGGAGCACGCTAACCGCCAGGCGAGTAATCTGGCCTATGGTCAGCAGCGACGACTGGAGATCGCCCGCTGTATGGTGACCCAGCCGCAAATCCTGATGCTCGACGAACCGGCGGCGGGCCTGAATCCTCGTGAAACCAAAGAGCTGGACGAGCTGATTGTGGAGCTGCGCGATCGCCACGCCACCACCGTGCTGCTGATTGAGCATGATATGAAGCTGGTAATGGGAATTTCGGATCGCATTTATGTGGTTAATCAGGGAACGCCGCTGGCCAACGGCACCCCGGAACAGATCCGTAACCATCCCGACGTTATTCGCGCTTATCTGGGAGAAGCCTGATATGGAAAAGACGATGTTGACCTTCGAGCGGGTGAGCGCGCACTACGGCAAAATTCAGGCCCTGCATGAGGTGAGTCTGACCATTCGCCAGGGCGAGATAGTGACGCTTATCGGCGCCAACGGCGCCGGGAAAACCACGCTGCTCGGTACCCTGTGCGGCGATCCCCGGGCTTCCCACGGCAACATAGTGTTCGACGGTAAAACCATCACCGACTGGCCAACCGCGAAAATTATGCGTGAGGCGGTGGCTATCGTACCGGAAGGGCGGCGAGTCTTCGCCCGGATGACGGTGGAAGAGAACCTGGCGATGGGCGGTTTCTTTAGCGACAAACAGCAGTATCAGGAACGTCTGCGCTGGGTCTTTGAGCTGTTTCCCCGCCTGCTGGAACGCCGGACCCAGCGCGCCGGTACCATGTCCGGCGGCGAACAGCAAATGCTGGCCATTGGCCGGGCGCTAATGAGCAACCCACGACTGCTGCTGCTGGACGAACCTTCTCTGGGGCTGGCGCCGATTATTATCCAGCAGATCTTTGACACCATCGAACAGCTCAGACGTGAAGGAATGACCATCTTCCTGGTGGAGCAGAACGCCAATCAGGCCCTTAAGCTGGCGGATCGCGGTTACGTGCTGGAAAACGGTCGGGTGGTGCTGGAAGATACCGGCGAAGCGCTACTGGCTAACGAAGCGGTGAGAAGCGCTTATCTGGGAGGGTAGACTCAGGAAGGGAGTAGGGGTTCCCGGGCTATCGGCCAGACCATTAACGTCGATGGTGGTTTGATCATGTCGTAGCCCGTCGGATTCTGCGCTAAGCTCACGGACTTCCGGATGGGATTGATAACCAGAACAGGAAGGGCCTGTGATACCGTGGAATTATGCAACCATCGCCGCTCATCGGGGCGGCGGTAAACTGGCGCCGGAAAATACTCTGGCGGCGATTGACGTGGGCGCCGCGCTGGGCCATCGCCTGTTTGAGTGTGACGCCAAACTGTCAAAGGATGGGCAGATCTTCCTGCTGCATGACGATACCCTGGAACGTACCAGCTCCGGCTGGGGCGTGGCGGGAGATTTCAACTGGGAACAGTTGCGCCAGGTGGACGCCGGCGGCTGGTTCAGTCATCGCTTTAAGGGCGAACCTTTGCCGTTACTGAGCGAAGTGGCAGAGCGTTGTCGTCGGCTTAACCTGCAAATCAATATCGAAATTAAGCCCACGACCGGTCGCGAGGCGCAAACCGGGCGCGAAGTGGCGCTGGCGGCTCAGGGATTGTGGCAGGATATGACGCCGCCGCTGCTCTCTTCGTTTTCCATCGCGGCGCTGGAAGCGGCTCGCGACGCGGCGCCGCGGCTTCCGCGCGGCCTGCTGCTGGAAAACTGGCGCGATGATGGGGCTGAACTGGCCCATCGTCTGGAATGTGTGGCGATTCACGTCTGGCATCGGGACTTAACGGCTGAGCGCATCCTGGCGCTGAAGGCTGAAGGGTTACGAATTCTGGCCTGGACGGTTAATACCCCCCGGCGAGCGGAACAGCTGCTGCGTCAGGGGGTGGATATCATCTGTACCGACCGCATCGATAAAATCGGGCCGGACTTTGCCCGCCAGATTTAGCGCAGGTTGTTACGGTTGCTGCCCGGCTGCGACTGGAGGGTACGTTCGCGGTTATCGCGGATCTGATTTTGCAGTCGCTGCTGCTGTTGCTGCTGTTGATTCTGAATGCCCTGATTCAGCCGGTTTTGTTGCTGGATCTGCCGGCTCTGCATCTCCTGTTGCATACGCTGCTGGGTTGGGTTATTCATCATTTGCTGGTTGTGAATTTGCTGGTTCCGCTGCTGCTGATGCGATGTCAGAGGCTGGGCCATGACGGTCAGCGGCGCCAGTAACGCCGCGATAATCAATGCGTTTTTCATCTGCGTTCTCCTTCCCGGAACATTTTGATAATTATATCGCTTTTTTACTCCCGCCGATGGTTTTTCAGCCACATTGAGCCAGTATTAAACAGGGATTATTCGGGAGAACAGGAGAAAACAAGATGAAGCAGTGGATTATTGGCCTGGCGCTTGGCATAAGCTTTCAGGTGATGGCGGCGCCGCCGCCGGTTTCATACGGCGTGGAGGAGGACGTTTTCCATCCGGTAAAGGCGCGCAACGGTATGGTGTCGTCGGTGGATGCCACCGCGACCCGGGTTGGGGTGGATATTTTGAAGCAGGGCGGCAACGCAGTGGATGCCGCAGTGGCAGTCGGATTCGCACTGGCGGTGACGCATCCCCAGGCGGGTAACCTGGGCGGCGGGGGCTTTATGATGTTGCATACCGCTTCGGGCAAGGTGACAGCCATCGACTTCCGGGAAACGGCGCCGGCCCGGGCCAGCCGCGATATGTTTCTTGATGACAAAGGTAACGCCGACAGCAAAAAATCGCTGACCTCTCATCTGGCTTCCGGTACGCCGGGTACGGTGGCGGGACTGACCCTGGCGCTGGAAAAATACGGCTCTCTACCGCTGAATAGAGTGATTCAGCCTGCGATTCGCCTGGCGCGGGACGGTATTGTGGTTAACGATGCGCTGGCGGACGATCTGAAACAGTATGGAAGCGAAGTGCTGCCGCAGCATGCCAACAGCCGCGCTATTTTCTGGAAAGCAGACAAGCCGCTGGCTAAAGGGGAGCGGCTGGTACAGGCTAATCTGGCGAAAAGCCTGGAGATGATTGCCGAAAACGGTGCCGACGCTTTTTATAAAGGCCATATTGCGCAGCAGATAGCTACTGAGATGGCGAAGCACGGCGGGCTTATTGATAAAGCTGATTTAGCCAGCTACCGGGCGGTGGAGCGTGAACCGGTACGCGGTGACTATCGCGGCTATCAGATTTACTCCATGCCGCCGCCTTCCTCCGGCGGGATTCATATCATTCAGATCCTGAATATTCTTGAGAATTTCGACCTGGCGAAGTACGGCTTCGGCAGCGCCGATGCCATCCAACTGGTGGCGGAGGCTGAAAAGTATGCCTATGCCGATCGCTCGAAATATCTGGGCGATCCTGATTTTGTGAAGGTGCCTGCAGCCGCGCTGACCAGTAAAGCCTATGCGAAATCGCTGGCGGAGAAGATCGACCTTAACAAGGCGCGGCCTTCATCGCAGATCGGGCCGGGAAATCTGGTGCCTTATGAGAGCGATCAAACCACCCACTTTTCGGTGGTCGATAAGTCCGGTAATGCCGTGGCTGTGACCTATACGCTGAACACCACGTTCGGCACCGGTATTGTGGCGGGAGACACCGGCATTCTGATGAATAATGAGATGGACGATTTTTCCGCTAAACCGGGGGCACCTAACGTCTATGGGCTGGTTGGCGGCGAGGCCAATGCCGTGGGGCCGCGCAAGCGTCCGCTCTCTTCGATGTCGCCGACCCTGGTACTGAAAGACGGTAAGACCTGGCTGGTGACTGGCAGCCCTGGCGGTAGCCGTATTATCACCACGGTGTTGCAGATGCTGCTTGATACCATCGATTTCGGTATGAATGTGGCGGAAGCCAGCAATGCGCCGCGTTTTCACCATCAGTGGCAGCCAGATGAGCTGCGTCTGGAAAAGGGCTTTAGCCCGGATACCATTAAACTTCTGAAGCAGAAAGGGCAGAATGTGGTGGTGAAACCGGCCATGGGCAGTACTCAGAGCATTATGGTAGCGCCGGACGGTACGCTGTACGGCGCTGCCGATCCCCGCTCGCAGGACGATCTGGCGGCGGGCTATTAACCGCAGCGGCGACGCAGCGCGTCGCCGTTTTTCTTTCGACCTCAGCAGGTTATGGAAAACCCTTTAAACATCATTGGTTTTAATCAGGATTTTAATCGCATTTTTTTCTAAAAAAGGCTGGACACATGCGAATGATAATGATTATTATTGCCATGCGTTCAGGGGGAACCCTCCCGGGGTGTAGACCTGAAAGCACGACATTGCTCACATTGCTTCCAGTATTTCTTAGCCAGCCTTGCGCTGGCTTTTTTTTATTCCCGCCTTTTTTCTGATTCAGAGAAACTGAATCTTATCACGCTTAATTATAGGGTGTACTGAGCCACACAGCTTATCGGGTTGCGGATGTACTCTGATTATTCACTAATAACTTATTCATTTTTTTTGAAGGTTGAGGTCAATTTTAACCCTCTATGATCGCAGGTTATTTGGGTGCACACTTAACGCATCAACTAATGTATGAGGGGGTACAGATGATTTACTTACGTAAAGCCGACGATCGCGGCCATGCTAACCACGGCTGGCTGGATACCTGGCACTCATTCTCTTTCGCTGACTATTACGATCCGAACTTTATGGGATTTTCCGCCCTCAGGGTAATTAATGAAGACGTGGTGGAAGCCGGACAGGGTTTTGGCACCCATCCTCATAAAGATATGGAGATCCTGACCTATGTGCTGGAAGGGGCGGTAGAGCACCAGGACAGCATGGGTAATAAGGAGCAGGTGCCTGCTGGCGAGTTTCAGATCATGAGCGCCGGTACCGGTATTCGCCATTCGGAGTACAACCCGAATAGCGATCGGCGTTTGCGCCTGTACCAGATCTGGATAATCCCGGAGCGGAATGGCATAACGCCGCGTTATGAGCAGCGCCGCTTCGATGCGCTTCAGGGGCGCCAGCTGGTACTGTCGCCGGACGCCCGGGAAGGCTCTCTGAAGGTGTACCAGGATATGGAACTGTGGCGTTGGGCGCTGACCAATGGCGAAGAGAGCCAGTTTGAGGTTCGCGAAGGGCGCCGTATCTGGATCCAGGTGGTAAAAGGCGAGGTGACGGTAAACGGAACCAAAGCGACCACCAGCGATGGTCTGGCGATTTGGGATGAAAAGAGTCTGACGATTCAGGCCGGTCAGGACAGTGAAATCCTGCTCTTCGATCTGCCGGCAGTGTGATCGTTCTGCCAGACCTCTCAACCTTCTCCGTAACAGGGGAAGGTTGAGCCCTGTCCATGCTAAACTGAGGCGATTATCACCGGTAAACGCTTCAGGACGATGAAAAAGAAAAGACCCGTACTTCAGGATGTAGCCGATCGCGTTGGTGTGACCAAGATGACGGTCAGCCGATTTCTACGTAATCCCGAACAGGTCTCCGTCGCGCTGCGGGACAAAATCGCCGCCGCGCTGGATGAGCTGGGCTATATACCCAACCGCGCACCTGACATTCTCTCTAATGCCACCAGTCGCGCCATCGGCGTGCTTCTGCCGTCGCTTACCAACCAGGTTTTTGCCGAGGTATTGCGCGGTATTGAGAGCGTTATCGACGCTCATGGCTATCAGACTATGCTGGCGCACTATGGCTATAAGCCGGAACTGGAAGAGGAACGTCTGACGTCAATGCTCTCGTGGAATATTGACGGCCTGATTTTATCGGAACGTACCCATACGCCGCGTACCCTGAAAATGATCGAAATTTCCGGTATTCCGGTGGTGGAACTGATGGACAGCGTTTCGCCCTGTCTGGATATCGCGGTGGGGTTTGATAACGTTGAAGCCGCTCGTCAGATGACCGCCGCCATCCTTGCGCGCGGCCATAAAAATGTCGCTTACCTGGGGGCGCGTCTGGATGAGCGTACCCTGATGAAGCAGCAGGGATATGAACAGGCGATGCGCGATGCGGGTCTGACGCCCTATAGCGTGATGGCGGAACAGTCCTCTTCCTACTCTTCCGGGGTGGAACTGTTTCGTCGGGCCCGGCGCGAGTATCCGGAACTGAACGGTATTTTCTGTACTAACGATGACCTGGCGGTGGGGGCTGCCTTTGAGTGCCAGCGTCTGGGGCTACGCATCCCCGGTGATATGGCTATCGCCGGCTTCCACGGTCACGATATCGGCCAGGTGATGGAGCCGCAACTGGCCAGCGTGCTGACGCCGCGTGAACGTATGGGGCGCATCGGCGCCGAGCGCCTGCTGGCGCGCATTCGCGGCGAAACTATCTCCCCACAGATGCTGGATTTGGGTTTTACCCTGTCTCCGGGGGGCTCAATCTGAATGACCTCATTATTTGACGTAGTTCACAATAATCGATTTTAGCACGGGATGATGGTTGCTTCTTATGTTAGCGACATCGACAATGTTACCGATAACAGTTACCCGTAACATTATTTCTTTCCGTTATTAGTTGTTTTCTTTTTTTGTGCCAGTCGGAGTTACGCTATGAGCACTATCAACCACGATCATCACGTCTACGTCCTGATGGGCGTCTCTGGTAGCGGTAAATCCGCCGTCGCCAGCGAAGTCGCCCACCAGCTACACGCGGCGTTCCTGGACGGCGATTTCCTTCATCCGCGCAGCAACATCGTTAAGATGGCGTCCGGCGAACCGCTGAACGATGATGACCGCACTCCATGGCTGCGGGCCCTGAATGACGCCGCTTTTGCGATGCAGCGCACCAATAAAGTGTCGCTCATTGTCTGCTCTGCGCTGAAAAAGCGCTACCGCGACCTGCTGCGTGAAGGTAACGATAATCTCTCCTTCATCTATCTGAAAGGAGACTATGACCTGATCGAAAGCCGTCTGAAGTCGCGTAAAGGCCACTTCTTTAAGCCGCAGATGCTGGTAACGCAGTTTGAGACTCTGGAAGAGCCTCATGACGATGAACGCGACGTACTGGTTGTGGATATTGACCAGCCGTTGGACGGCGTGGTGGCAAGTACCATCAAGCTTATCAATAAAAAATAAAAGGCTGTGTTGTGAGTACATTAACGCTTGTTTTAACAGCAGTAGGCTCGGTATTGCTGCTGCTGTTTTTAGTTATGAAGGCGCGTATGCACGCCTTCGTGGCTTTGATGGTTGTTTCTATTGGCGCGGGCCTGTTTTCCGGGATGCCGCTGGATAAAATCGCCGCCACCATGGAAAAAGGCATGGGGGGAACCCTGGGCTTCCTGGCGGTGGTGGTGGCGCTGGGCGCCATGTTCGGCAAGATCCTGCATGAAACCGGCGCGGTGGATCAGATTGCGGTGAAGATGCTGAAGTCTTTCGGCCATAGCCGCGCCCACTATGCTATTGGCCTGGCGGGCCTGATTTGCGCGCTGCCGCTGTTCTTCGAAGTGGCGATCGTGCTGCTGATTAGCGTGGCTTTCTCTATGGCGCGCCATACCGGCACTAACCTGGTGAAGCTTGTGATTCCGCTGTTCGCCGGGGTGGCCGCCGCGGCCGCCTTCCTGCTGCCTGGGCCGGCGCCGATGCTGCTGGCTTCTCAGATGCACGCCGACTTTGGCTGGATGATCCTCATTGGTCTGTGTGCGGCGATTCCGGGGATGCTGATTGCCGGGCCGCTGTTCGGTAACTTCATCGGTCGCTACGTTGAACTGAATATTCCCGACGACATTACCGAACCCCATCTGGGCGAAGGGAAACTGCCTTCTTTTGGCTTCAGCCTGTCGCTGATTCTGCTGCCGCTGGTGCTGGTGGGGCTGAAAACCATTGCCGCTCGCTTTACCGTGGAAGGCTCAAACCTGTATGAGTGGCTGGAGTTTATCGGTCACCCCTTCACCGCTATTTTGGTGGCCTGTCTGGTGGCGATCTACGGCCTGGCGATGCGTCAGGGCATGCCGAAAGACAAGGTGATGGATATCTGCGGCCAGGCGCTGCAGCCGGCGGGGATTATCCTGCTGGTGATTGGCGCGGGCGGCGTGTTCAAGCAGGTGCTGGTGGATTCCGGCGTGGGGCCGGCGCTGGGCGAAGCGCTGACCGGTATGGGATTGCCGATCGCGATTACCTGCTTTGTGCTGGCGGCGGCGGTTCGTATTATCCAGGGATCCGCAACCGTTGCCTGTCTGACTGCGGTCGGACTGGTGATGCCGGTTATCGAACAGCTCAACTATAGCGGCGCGCAGATGGCAGCGCTCTCTATCTGCATTGCGGGCGGCTCCATTGTGG
The DNA here is from genome assembly GCF_036620675.1 of Rosenbergiella sp. YN46. NCBI lineage: Bacteria > Pseudomonadati > Pseudomonadota > Gammaproteobacteria > Enterobacterales > Erwiniaceae > Rosenbergiella > Rosenbergiella sp. YN46. The sequence goes on along the minus strand of NZ_JAZHEE010000049.1, from coordinate 8,596 downwards.
TCAGCCACGTGAACGACGCAGGTTTCTGGCTGTATGGTCGCTTCACCGGTGCCACCGAGGGCCAGACTCTGAAGACCTGGACGCTGATGGAGACCATCCTCGGCACCGTCGGGGCGATTGTCGGTATGATAGCCTTTCAGTTGCTCTCCTGACAGCGGCTGATAATGACGAAAAAAGGGCTTCCATTCGCAAGCCCTTTGTCGTTTCTGCAACGGAGAAATAATCCCGGTAGCCGGGCGGCTGGTCGTATATTACAGGCTCTTCATCCAGGCCCGGATGCCATCCAGGAACATCTGAGTGGCGATCATTACCAGCACCAGCCCCATCAACCGCTCCAGCGCGTTAACGCCCTTTTCCCCCAGCAGACGCAAAAACAGCGACGACTGCAGCAAAATCAGGGCGGTACCCCCCCAGGCGACCAGCAGAGCGATCACCAGCGCCCCCATCTTCCCGGGGTACTGGTGGGAAAGCAGCATTAAGGTTGCCAGTAGCGTCGGGCCCGCCAGCAGCGGAATCGCCAGCGGTACGATAAAGGGCTCTTCACCGGCGGGCAGGCCGCTGGCGTTCCCCTCCTGGCTCGGAAAGATCATTCGAATCGCTATCAGAAACAGAATAATTCCGCCGGAGATCGAGACGGTTTCCGCCCGCAGGTTCAGGAAGTCCAGAATTTTTTCGCCTGCGAACAGGAAGACAAGCATCAGTAGCAGGGCGATAAACAGCTCGCGAACCATAATGGCGCGTCGCCGCTTCGGCTCCGTATGCTTTAACACCGACATAAATATCGGCAGATTGCCCAGCGGATCCATAATCAGGATAAGTAACACTGCGGCGGAGATAATTTCACTCATAGCTGGTTTTCTCTGGTGTCAGCCGCCCTGGCCTTACGATTAGCCGGGTTACTAATGGGGCGGCGATCATTGATTAATTTCACTTGCGACTTTGGCTGCATTTTGTATGGTGAATGACTGTACCAGTATCACCGCTGGGATGCACAACAGGCACACACCTCTCAGGAATTACTCATTATGAAAAATGTTGGTTTTATCGGCTGGCGCGGCATGGTCGGCTCCGTACTGATGCAGCGCATGCAGGAAGAGCGCGACTTCGACGCTATTCGCCCCGTCTTCTTTTCCACCTCTCAGACCGGCCTGGCGGCTCCGTCATTTGCCGGAAAAACCGGGGGCACGCTGCAAGACGCCCGGGATCTTGAGGCACTGAAGGCGCTGGATATTATTGTGACCTGTCAGGGCGGCGATTATACCAACGAAATTTACCCTAAGCTGCGTGACAGCGGCTGGCAGGGATACTGGATTGATGCAGCATCGTCACTGCGAATGAAAGATGATGCCATTATCATTCTGGATCCGGTCAACCAGCAGGTTATCGACGCGGCCCTGAACCGTGGTGTGAAAACCTTTGTGGGCGGTAACTGTACCGTTAGCCTGATGCTGATGTCGCTGGGCGGTCTGTTCGCCAACGATTTGGTCGAGTGGGCTTCCGTGGCGACCTATCAGGCGGCGTCTGGCGGTGGAGCGCGCCATATGCGCGAGCTGCTGACCCAAATGGGGCAGTTGCACGGCTGCGTGGCGGACGAACTGGCCGATCCGGCTTCGGCGATCCTCGATATTGAACGTAAAGTAACCGGCCTGACCCGCAGCGGCGAGCTGCCGGTTGATAATTTCGGCGTACCGCTGGCGGGTAGCCTGATTCCGTGGATCGACAAACAGCTGGATAACGGCCAGAGCCGCGAAGAGTGGAAAGGGCAGGCGGAAACTAACAAAATTCTGGCCACCGACGCGGTGATTCCGGTCGATGGTTTGTGCGTGCGCGTCGGCGCCCTGCGCTGCCATAGCCAGGCGTTTACTCTGAAGCTGAAAAAAGATGTCTCTGTCGCCACCATTGAAGAGATGCTGGCGACCCATAACGACTGGGTGAAGGTAATACCTAACGATCGCGAGCTGTCGATGCGCGAACTAACCCCTGCCGCCGTGACCGGCACCCTGAGCACCCCGGTGGGGCGTCTGCGTAAGCTGAATATGGGGCCAGAGTATCTTTCTGCCTTCACGGTTGGTGACCAACTGCTGTGGGGCGCAGCAGAGCCGCTGCGTCGTATGCTGCGTCAGCTGGCCTGATATACCGGTCATACTTCAGGTTGCATGTGCGTTGATGCGTTCGCTCACCCCAGTCACTGACTGATGTAAGTGACTGGGGATTATGGGCCTATGGCTCATCCTATGGGCCAGCGCAAGCGCTTTTCAAACCGGTAAACCGGTTTGTCACTCTCTTGCCACGTTACGAGGCCCTTCGGGGCCGCCCTGAAGCACGTTCATATCTGCCTGTGGCAGATATGTCCTGCAACTCGAATTATTTAGGGTATAGATTCAGAAAAAGGGAGCTTCGGCTCCCTTTTCTTTAAGATGTTGACGTTGTATCAGGACGCCAGCGAAAGCGTGGATTTAGCGGGATGTTCCGCCAGCCACTGTGCCACCTTAGCCTGCTGTTCGTCGTTCAGCCACATGCCGAGCTTGGTGCGGCGCCAGATGGCGTCGTCCAGTTTGCGCACCCACTCGTGTTCTACCAGATAGCGCAGTTCCGCCTCGTAGAACTCGTGACCGAAATCCTCGCCCAGATCGCTTAGCGAGCGGGCGTTCTCCAGGATCTTCTCACTGTTGCTGCCGTAGGTACGGGCATAGTGGCGCGCCAGGCTCTCGCTGAGCCAGCCGTGACGGCGGCGCAGATCTGCCGCGTAGTCATCGCGATCTCCCGGGATCTCGCCGCCGGGCAGCACGCCGGTTTTGGTCCAGGCCGGCCCGATATTACTATAGTAGTGGGCCAGTTTTTCCATGGCGTGTTCGGCCAGCTTACGGTAGGTGGTGAGCTTACCGCCGAACACCGACAGCAGTGGCGCTTTGCCGTTTTCGTCGTGGACATCCAGGGTGTAGTCGCGGGTGATGGCCTGCGGTGAATCGGATTCATCGTCGCACAGCGGACGCACGCCAGAGTAAGTCCAGACAATATCGTTGCGTTCAAGCTGCTTTTTAAAGTGCGCGTTGTAGACCTTCAGCAGGTAATTGATTTCATCGTCGTCAATTTTCACATCCTTCGGATCGCCATGGTATTCCTGGTCGGTGGTACCGATAATCGAAAACTCATCCAGCCAGGGAATCACAAACACAATACGCTTATCTTCGTTCTGCAGAATGTAGGACTGAGGCTGGCTGTGAACTCGTGGCACCACGATATGGCTGCCCTTGATTAGGCGGATGCCGTAAGGCGAAGGCAGATGCAGCCCGTCGTCGAAGAAGGATTTCACCCACGGGCCGGTAGCGTTGACCAGACCGCGCGCCTGCCAGCTAAAACGTTCGCCGGTATCGATATCTTCGGCTTCCACAATCCAGAGACCGTTTTCGCGGCGGGCAGACGTGGCGCGAGTGCGGGTTAGCACTTCTCCACCTTTACGCACCACCATCTGAGCGTTAGCCAACACCAGGCGCGCGTCGTCCACCCAGCAGTCGGAATATTCGAAACCGCGCACGATCTCCGGCTTCAGTACTGAATCCGCGCCAAAACGCAAGCCGCAGGAGCCCGGAAGGCTGGTGCGTTTGCCCAGGTGGTCGTACAGGAACAGGCCGGTGCGAATCATCCAGGCCGGGCGCAGGTGCGGGCGATGCGGCAGGCGAAAGCGCATCGGGAAGGCGATATGGGGCGCCAGCTTTAGCAGTACCTCGCGTTCGGCCAGCGCTTCGCTTACCAGCCGGAATTCATAGTGTTCCAGGTAGCGCAGGCCGCCGTGAATCAGTTTAGAACTGGCGGAAGAGGTGGCGCAGGCCAGATCCTGGGCCTCGAGCATCAGCACGGAGAGGCCGCGTCCGGCGGCGTCTGCCGCGATACCGGCACCGTTGATGCCGCCACCAATAACAATCAGATCTTTGGTTTCCATGCTGTCCTCATCACTTTCGTTATAGCTCAAAAATGTTCGTTATCGCTCATAATAGCAAGAGAACGCGCTTTTGGTAACCAGGAAAAAACATTTTCGCGTGATATGCATAACATAATGGCGTTTTGGGTATCCGGGGACGTACACCTGGCGTTACCATTGGAGGTCGCGACGCTTCGCCTGTTCGGGCGGTGCTTCGGTTTTTTCACCTGCGATAACAACAAACAGATGTAGAGATTTATATGGATCACTTTGAAACAATCACGATTGAGCAGACGCACCAGAAACTGAAGCAGGACGGCGCGGTACTGGTGGATATTCGCGATCTGCAGAGTTTCGCTCTGGCTCACGTGCCGGGCGCGTTTCACCTGACCAACGACACCCTGGTCGCCTTTATGCAACAGACCGACTTCGAAACGCCTGTGATGGTGATGTGCTATCACGGCATTAGTAGTCAGGGGGCAGCTCAGTATCTGCTGCAACAGGGCTTCGAACAGGTTTATAGCGTGGCTGGCGGGTTTGAGGCCTGGCATCGCCAGTTCCCGGAGCAGGTCAGCCATGAGGCCGGTTAAAGGTCGGCGTTGATCTGGGGACGAGGTATACTGGCCCTCTCTGTATGGATAATCCCGGCGAACCTTTTATGTTAATGATTACCTCGTTCGACAATCCGCGCGTGGCGCAGGCGTTTGTCGATTATATGGCGACCCAGGGGGTCGTACTCACCATTCGTCGTGAGCATGCGCGCAGCGAACTCTGGCTGGCGGATCCCCGCGAAGAAGCGCGAGTGCGCGAGGCGCTGGCCCACTTTCTGGAACATCCGGAAGATCCCCGCTATCTGGCCGCCAGCTGGCAGACCGGTCAGACCGGATCCGGTTTGCGCTATCAGCGCTATCCCTTTATGGAGACCCTGCGCCAGCATGCCGGGCCACTGACTTTCCTGGTCATCGCTGCCTGTATCGCGGTTTTTATCCTGATGCAGGTGGTTGGCGATCAGAGGGTGATGCTGTGGCTGGCCTGGCCGTTTGATCCTTCGCTTAAGTATGAGCTGTGGCGCTACTTTACCCATGCGCTGCTCCATTTCTCGCTACTCCATATCCTTTTTAACCTGATATGGTGGTGGTATCTGGGTGGGCCGGTAGAAAAGCGGCTCGGCACCGGCAAACTGCTGGTGCTGACGCTGATTTCCGCCCTGCTGAGCGGCTTTATACAGCATAAGTTTAGCGGCGCCTGGTTCGGCGGTCTTTCCGGTGTGGTTTACGCGCTGATGGGTTATGTCTGGCTACGTGGCGAACGCGATCCCGAAAGTGGAATTCAGTTGCCGCGTGGGCTGATCGCCTTTGCGCTGATTTGGTTAATCGCGGGGTGGTTTGATCTGTTCGGACTTTCCATTGCCAATGGCGCCCACGTTACCGGGCTGCTGGTGGGGTTGGCAATGGCGCTGGTGGATACCTTGCATGCGCGTAAAAGAACGTAATCAGGAGTAGAAATGTGAAGCAAACACAACGTCATGACGCGATTATCGAGCTGGTTAAGCAGCAGGGATATGTCAGTACCGAGGAGCTGGTAGCGCAGTTTTCCGTTAGTCCCCAGACCATTCGCCGCGATCTGAACGACCTGGCCGAGCAGAATATGATTATGCGCCATCACGGCGGCGCGGCTTTGCCTTCCAGCTCGGTGAACACTCCCTGGCATGACCGTAAGGCGACTCAGACCGCCGAGAAAGAGCGCATTGCCCGTCGGGTGGCGAGCGAGATCCCCAATGGGGCGACGCTGTTTATTGATATTGGCACCACGCCGGAAGCGGTGGCGCACGCGCTGCTTGACCACCGGGATTTACGGATAGTCACCAACAATCTGAACGTGGCGACCACGCTGATGGCGAAAGAGGATTTCCGTATTATTCTCGCGGGCGGTGAGCTGCGCAGTAGGGATGGCGGTATTATCGGTGAAGCGACCCTGGATTTTATCTCTCAGTTCCGGCTGGATTACGGCATTCTGGGCATTAGCGGAGTGGATGGCGACGGCTCGTTGCTGGAGTTTGACTACCATGAAGTGCGCACCAAACGCGCCATTATCGACAATTCACGTCACGTGATGCTGGTGGTGGATCACTCGAAATTTGGCCGTAACGCGATGGTGAATCTGGGTAGTATCAGCCTGGTGGATGCGGTCTATACCGACGCTCCGCCGCCGACGGGGGTAATGCAGGTCATCAGCGCCCATAACGTGCAGCTGGAGCTGTGTTAGCACTTACTTGCTCCCTCTCCCCATCGGGAGAGGGTTGGTGTAAGGGGCTTAGTAGTAAGAGTGCTCGCCGCGCTGGTGCTCGGTAAGGTCACGCACCCCTTTCAGCTCCGGGAACTCGTTCAGCAGCTGCTTTTCAATTCCCTCTTTCAGGGTGTAATCGACCATTGAACAGCCGTTACAGCCACCGCCAAACTGCAGAATGGCGTAACCGTCATCGGTGATCTCCATCAGCGATACCCGACCGCCGTGGCTTGCCAGCTGCGGGTTAACCTGAGACTGAATCATATACTCCACGCGCTCGATCAGCGGCGCGTCGTCCGCCACTTTACGCATTTTGGCGTTCGGCGCCTTAAGCGTAAGCTGGGAGCCCAACTGATCGGTCACGAAGTCAATTTCCGCATCTTCCAGGAAAGGTGCGCTTAATTCATCGACGTAAGCGGTCAGCTGATCGAACTTCAGTGCGGTGTCCGTCGCCTCTACGGCATCCGGCGGGCAGTAGGAGACGCCGCATTCCGCATTCGGGGTACCCGGATTGATGACGAATACGCGGATCTGGGTCCCTTCCTCTTGATTGGCCAGCAGTTTGGCGAAGTGTGCTTGTGCAGCATCGGAAATACGGATCATAGCATTGGCCTGATAGTTGACTGGTTTACTCGGATATAATACGCCCATCCGGGAAGGGCTACAAGGTGCGGCACAGGCACCATACCTGAACCGCAGCGGCGCCGTGGCGCGTCAGCAGCCTGGCGATTTCGCCGACGGTACTCCCGGTGGTGATGACATCGTCCACAATAGCGATATGGCGACCTGCTACCGGTAATTCAAGACGAAAGGCATTTTTCAGGTTGGCGGCGCGCCGCCTGGCATTGAGATGGTGCTGTAGCGGCGCAGCCCGGGTTCGCCGTAGCGTATTGGGCCTGTGCTCGCAGTCCAGCCAGCGGGAAATCGGTTCCGCCAGCAGCGCGCTCTGATTAAAACCGCGCCGCCACTGGCGCCTGAGCGCCAGCGGCACGCTGACGATTAAATCCGGAAGCGGCAGCGCTCGTTCGCGCCGGGCCGTTAGTACCTTCAGTAACAGCAGGCGCGCCAGCGGCGAGGCCAGCGCCACGCCGCCGCTGAATTTGAACTGATGCACCAGCGTGCTGAGCGGTCGCTGGTAATCCCCCACGGCCACCATCTGTAGCCAGGGGGGAGGCTTAGCCACACAGCGCCCACAGGGTGAAGGGCTGGTACGGGCAGGCAGGCCGCAGCGCGGACAGCGGTGATGTGGCCGAATTAGGGCATGAGTACAGCAATTGCATAGCCCGTGAGACGCAAGCTTCAGGGGCATCTGGCATAGCCAACAGCGGGCCGGGATTGATAGCATACTCGCCTCCTTCATAATAATGAGAACCATAACCGATGAGTAATCTGTGGTGGCAGACCCTGGGAACGGGAAAACAGCATCTTGTGCTGTTACACGGATGGGGGCTGAATGCGGAGGTATGGCGTTGCATTAGCGATCGACTGGCCTCGCAGTTCACCGTACACCTGGTGGATCTGCCGGGATATGGGCGCAGTCAGAATTACGGGCCGATGACGCTGGCGGCGATAGCGCAAGAGGTTCAGCGCCATGCGCCGCCGCGTGCGTTATGGCTGGGCTGGAGTCTGGGCGGGCTGGTGGCGAGTGAGGTAGCGTTGACGCAGCCAGAGCGGGTCAGTGGGCTAATCAGCGTGGCCTCTTCGCCCTGCTTCGCCGCCCGGGAGGCGTGGCCGGGTATTAAGCCGGAGGTGCTATCGGGCTTTCAGCAGCAACTGAGTGAAGATTTCCGTCGTACGGTAGAGCGCTTTCTGGCGCTGCAAACTCTGGGAACTGAAACTGCGCGGCAGGATGCCCGGCGCCTGAAGGAAGTGGTGCTTAGCCAGCCGATGCCGACGGTGGAGGTGCTGAATGGCGGGCTGGAGATCCTTAAACAGGAGGATCTGCGCGAACCTCTGGCCGGGCTGACGCTGCCTTTCCTGCGGATTTACGGCTATCTGGATGGTCTGGTGCCGCGTAAGGTGGTGGCGCTTCTGGACGAACGCTGGCCTTGCAGCGAATCTCTGGTTTTGCCGAAGGCGGCCCATGCGCCTTTTATCTCGCATCCTGGGGCGTTTTGCGAAGCGGTTGAGGATTTTGGTCGCCGTTGTTTGGTGGGGTGACCCTCACCCCGGCCCTCTCCCGAAGGGAGAGGGAGAAAACCGCGCCAGCCAGTCCCCCCAGAGGGAGCGGGAGCAAACCGCGCCAGCCAGTCCCCCCAGAGGGAGCGGGAGCAAACCGCGCCAGCCAGTTCCCCAGAGGGAGCGGGAACAAACCGCGCCAGCCAGTCCCCTCTCCCTTTGGGAGTGTACGGTCCGGGGACATAGTGAACACTTGTTCGGGGACATGGTAGA
>NZ_JAZHEE010000048.1:0-23390 GCF_036620675.1 Rosenbergiella sp. YN46 | reverse complement strand
AAGCGCAGGACAAAATTGCCGGGAGCCATTTTGAACAACGCCGCAGGCGTTGGCCCCGGAGGGGCGAGGCCCAGGGATGGGCCGAGTAATCCCGAAGGGCGATTTTCACGCCGGAAAGCCAGGTTGTCAGGGGCGGCATTTGAGCCCCTGGCCCGTTCACCGGTTCCGCAACCGACAGATAAAAACTCGCCTGATGATTCCCCCTATCTCCGGGGACGCAGATGCGTACACAACCGGCAAAACGCCTGACGCCACTGATTACCATTGATGGTCACGACTCTCTGATCATGCCCCATGAAATGGCCGGCATTCGGCGTACTCAGTTGGGTAACGAAGTCATGGATGCCAGCACCAGGCGCCAGGAAATCAGGGCCGCGCTGAATTTTATGCTGGATGGATTCTCCCCCCTACAGCCCCAGCGCCTCCTTCAGCGTTTTAAGGTAGCGACGGCTGACCGGCACGCTCTGACCATTGCGCAGCCGCAGCTCGGCCAGGCCATTCTCTTCCAGACGAATTTCCTGCAAATGCGCCATATTCACCAGGTACTGACGGTGGGATCGCAGCAGCGACGTGCGCTCTTCCAGGGTGCGCAGCGTCAGTTCGGTCGCCCCCTCTTTGCCCTCTTTACTGGCCACCCAGACACCGCCCGCGCGGCTGCTGACATAAGCGACATCATCAATGGGCAACAGCCAGATACGGTTCTGGCCGCTGCAGGGAATGAACTTCAGCGGCGGCTCTCCTCCCGGCAGCCGCGATAGTTCCTGGGCCTGGCGGCTGTGGCGCAGGCGATTAAGGGTCTTTTCCAGCCGGGCCGCCTCTATGGGCTTTAGCAGATAGTCGAAGGCGTGCTCCTCAAACGCCTGGAGCGCATATTCGTCGAACGCAGTCAGAAAGACTATCCAGGGGCGCTGTTCAGGGTCGAGCATGCTGACCATCTCTAGTCCGCTGATGCGCGGCATCTGAATATCCAGAAACAGAATATCCGGACGCAGTCGGTGCACTGCGCCAATGGCTTCGATGGCGTTGGCGCACTCCCCCAGGATTTCGATATCGCTTTCATCCTGCAACAGAACCCGCAGGTTTTCCCTGGCCAGCGGTTCGTCATCGACAATCAGTACCCTTAACATATCCTCTCCTCAACGGGCAGTCGCAGCACGATACGGGTATACTGCTCCGGCTCGCAGGCGACGGAAATGCCGTAGTCGTCGCCAAAACGCGCCCGCAGACGCTTATCCACCAGATTCATACCCAGCCCCTGGCGGCTGATATTGTCGCTCTGATACAGCCCGGCATTATCCTCCACGGTCAGCATCAGATTCCGCTGCTGGCGACTGGCGCGAATCATCACTTCGCCAGGGCCCAGTAGCTGCGAAGTACCGTGTTTAATGGCGTTTTCCACAATAGGCTGTAAGGTAAAAGCCGGTAGTCGATATTGCTTCAGCTCTTCGGGCACTTCCAGCGCCACATGGAGCCGGGACTGAAAGCGCGCCTGCTCGATTTGCAGATAGGCGTTAACGTGTTCCAGCTCATCGCCCAGCGTGGCGACCTCCGACGAGCGCTTCAAATTTTTACGAAAGAAGGTGGAAAGGTACTGAACCAGTTGCCCGGCGCGTTCGCTATCGTTGCGAATCACCGCCTTCAGCGTATTCAGGGCGTTAAACAGAAAGTGAGGATTCACCTGGGCGTGCAACAGTTTGATCTCGGACTGGGCCAGTAGCGCCTTCTGGCGTTCATACTGCCCCGCCAGAATCTGAGCCGACAGTAGCTGAGCGATGCCCTCCCCCAGCGTTCGGTTAATGGAGCTGAACAGCCGGTTTTTCTCTTCATAAAGCTTAATGGCGCCAATCACCCGCTGGTTTTCGCCACGCAGGGGAATCACCAGGGTCGAACCCAGTTTGCAATTAGCCTGTAGCGAACAGCGGTAGGGTACCTCATTGCCGTCGGCATAGACCACTTCACCGGTTTCTATCGCGCGCCGGGTATACTCTGAAGCGACGGGGCGACCGGCCAGATGGTGATCGGAACCCGTGCCGATAAAAGCCAGCAGCTTATCGCAATCGACGATCGCCACCGCGCCGATATCCAGTTCGTGATGCAGTACCCGGGCCACCTTCAGGCTGTTCTCCTGATTAAAGCCCTGGCGTAAAATCCCCTCGGTGGCCGCCGCCACCCGCAGCGCGGTGGCGGAAAAGGCAGAGGTGTACTTTTCGAACATCGCCCGTCGATCCAACAGGATGCGCATAAACAGCGCCGCGCCAACGCTGTTGGTAATAATCATCGGCGCGGCGATGTTGCTGACCAGGTTGAGCGCGTCCTGAAACGGCCGGGCCACCGCCAGAATAATCAGCATCTGGATCACTTCCACCACCAGGGTAACGCAGCCCGCCGTTAGCGGACTGAAGACTTTATCGGCCCGTCCGCGCCGAACCAGAAAGCGGTGCATCAGCCCCGCCAGCAGCCCTTCGGTAAGGGTGGAGAGCATACAGCTGACCGCCGTCATGCCCCCCAGCGAATAGCGGTGCAAACCGCCGGTGAGCCCCACCAGGCCCCCCACCACCGGGCCTCCCAGCAGCCCCCCCATCACGGCGCCGATAGCACGGGTGTTAGCGATGGAATCCTCGAAGTGCAACCCGAAGTAAGTGCCCATAATGCAGAAGATGGAAAAAGTGATATAGCACAGCAGCTTATGCGGCAAGCGCACGGTGACCTGCACCAGGGGAATAAACAGGCGGGTCTTACTCATTAGCCAGGCGATAACCAGAAACACGCACATCTGCTGTAGCAGCAGTAACACTAAATTAAATCCATACATACCCTGGCCGACCTCTTCCTGACACGACCCGGTAACATATCCTGAAAACGTCAACTATTCTTTGAATCCGGCCAAAAAATGGCAAGCGGCCCCAAAAAATGGGGCCGCTAACGACCTTATAACGCCCTGTCGCCCGCAATCTCACAGGCGGCGTGGTAAAACACCTCAATCGCCAGAGCGACATCCTCATCCCTGACCGATTCCGCCGGATGATGGCTAATCCCCCCCTTGCAGCGCACAAACAGCATACCGACCGGCCAGCGCCGCGCGATGGCGATAGCGTCATGCCCGGCGCCGCTGGGCAGCGACAGCACGCGCCCCTGTACCCGGGAAACCGCCTGCGTCAGCCGCTGCTGCAGCCCGGGATCGCAGCGCGTCGCCGCCATCCGGTAATACTCTTCGGCGCTAAAGCCCAGGCCGCGGCGCAACGCAATGGCATTCGCCTGATCCAGCAGCGCCCGCTGGAGCGCTTCCAGCGCATCATCCTCCGGCCCGCGAACGTCAAGCGACAGGGTGACCTCGCCGGGGATAACGTTCACCGCGCCGGGAGCGCAGCGCAGCGTCCCGATGGTCGCCACCTGCTGGCGACCATGCTGCGTTGCGATCTGCTCTACCGCCACCATCCACTCGGCGGCGGCGGCCAGAGCATCCTGGCGGTGAGTCATCGGCACCGTTCCGGCATGGCCCGCCAGACCCGTGAAGCGGCAGGTCAGACGCCGGGCGCCGTTAATCGCCTGCACCACGCCCAGCGCCAGCCCTTCCCGCTCCAGGCATGGCCCCTGCTCGATATGCAGTTCCAGCCAGGCGGCGATCTCTTCCTTTGCGCGCTCCGCCCGACCGATGTTTGCGCTATCCAGCCCTGCGTTTTCCAGCGCCTGGGCCACGCTTACGCCCTGCGCGTCCTGCTGCTGAAGCCATTCCGGCGGCCAGTCGCCGGTAAGACCCCGGCTGCCCAGAAGCGTAATGCCGAACCGGGTGCCCTCTTCATCGCCAAAGCCAACTACCTCTACCGCCATCGGCAACCGTCTGCCCTGGTCATGCAAAGCCTGAACGACTTCAATGGCGGTCAGCACCCCCAGCATACCGTCATAGCGTCCGGCGTCACGCACCGTATCCAGATGCGATCCCAGCAGCAGCGCAGGCGCCCCTGCCGACTCCCCCTCATAGCGTCCGCAAATATTGCCGACGCTATCCTGCCAGACCCGCATTCCCGCCTGTTCCATCCAGTGCCCCACCAGAGCATTGGCCTGGAGGTGCTGGGGCGAGAGATAAACCCGGGTCAGCGACCCGGGCGTTTCGCTGATGCCGGCCAGTTGATCGGCCCGCGCCATCACCCGGGCTGCGGCGCGAGCGGCGCTGATCGTTTCGCTCATGCCTGGCTCCCGTAGTGATCCCATGCTGCCTGGAGCCCGGCGCCCTGCGGCGTGACGAACTTCAGATGATTCAGCACCGATTCCAGGGCGCTCAGGGTGGTCATTACGCAAGACTTACGGGCGTTATAGCCCATAGTGCCAATACGCCACACCTTGCCGTGCAGCGGCCCGAAGGAGGTGCCGATCTCAATGCCAAAATCATCCAGCATCATGGCCCGCACCTGGTCGCCGTTAACGCCCTGAGGAATAATCACGCCGAGCACGTTGTTCATCTTGTGGTGCAGGCAGCCGAAAGTCTCCAGCCCCATAGCCTGTACCCCCTTCAGCAGCGCGTCTCCGTGCAGCTTATGGCGAGCGATGCCATTATCCAGCCCCTCCTGCAGAATCAGGCGCGCGCATTCACGGGCGCCAAACAGCGCGCTGGTGGCTTCGGTATGATGATTCAGTCGCTCCGGGCCCCAGTAGTCCATGATCATGCCGAGATCGAAATAGTTGCTGTAGATCATCTCGTCGTCGCCGTCCTGGTGGGCGTCGGTACGGATCCCCGCCTCCACGCACTTGCGACGCCGAATCACCTCTTCCATTGCCGGGCTCAGGGTAATGGGCGAAGTGCCGGAAGGGCCGCCAAGGCACTTCTGCATGCCGGCGGACACTGCATCCAGCCCCCAGGCGTCCGTTTCCAGCGGATTGCCTCCCAGGCTTGCGGTGGCATCGGTATAGAACAGCACGCCGTAACGCCGGCAAATCTCGCCCAGGTGCTCCAGAGGCTGGAGCATGGTGGTGGATGTGTCACCCTGCACTGTCAGCAGCAGCCGCGGACGCACCCGCTTAATGGCGTCTTCAATAGCATCTGGCGTAAACACCTGCCCCCAGGGCACTTCGATGGTATGCACCTCGGCGCGGCAGCGGCGGGCTATTTCACACAGCAGATGCCCGAAGCGGCCGAATACCGGCACCAGCACCTTATCGCCCGGGCGAATCGCCGAAGTTAAAATAGCCTCAATCCCCGCCCGGGAGGTACCGTCCACCAGCAGCGTCCAGCGATTTTCAGTGCGGAATACGCCGCGATACAGCGCCATGACCTCATTCATATAGTGAGTCATCGCCGGATCGTACTGACCAATCAGCTGACTCGACATGGCGCGCAGCACCCGGGGATCGGCATTGATCGGCCCCGGGCCCATCAGCAGACGCTGGGGCGGATTAAGTTGCGGGTATTGCGTAATATCCATGAGAGGTTCCTTTTATTCGGGTTCGCCGAGTTGAAACAAAAGATTCTTTACTGCCGTTCATTGCAACTAATGTGCCATCCCAGAATAGCCCAGGCCAGCGCCAGCCCGACTCAATAACTTAAGAATAACCAGCGTGGAGCGGGCAATGCCCGCTGTCATTCACACAGACCGGCATGAAAGAACCGCACTAAAAAAGTGCAAAGCACCGCCATGGCGCACCATCATCGCTGTTCCAGCTCGTCCAGTTGCTGGTAGAGATCGGCTATCTGGTGGATCCGCTGGCGGCCGCTATTCAGCATGTCATGCAGCAGTGCGTTAGCCAGCAGGTTAATCAGACTGTTGGCGCAGGCATAGCTGTCATAAGCTGAAACGCTGTCCAGCGGCGCGCACAGCCGCCAGCGGGCCAGAGGAAACAGACTACGGGCCTGAGGTTCGCAAATCAGCAGTACCGGCACGCCTGACTTTTGCAGTTGCTCCAGCAGCGGGCGCACGATACGCGGACGGCGGCGAAACGCCACCATCACCACCAGATCTTCGGGGGCGGCATCCACCAGCTCTTCGCTCAGGGTCTGACCCGGCTGGGGCAGCAGTTGAACCTGTCCCCGGGTCTGCAATAGCTGCTGGCGCAGATGCAGCGCCGCGGGCCAGGAATTACGCATCCCCACAATCAGGATCCGCCGGGCCGCAGCCAGCCCTGCGATGGCTCCGGCAAACTGCCCGGCATCCAGTTCGCTGGCCCAGCGGGTCAGATTCGCCATCTCCTGCTTGTAATGGCGCGCCAGCAGGGTGTTGCCCTGCACGGCGTCGCGATTATCGGTCAGGGGCATACCGCTCTGGCGCAGGGTGCGCAGCTCATCGCGCATCTCCCGGTATTTGTCATAGCCCAGGCGCTTAAACAGGCGGCTCACGGTAGCTTTGGAAACGCCGCTTAGCCTGGCCAGTTCGGCGCTGTTATAGCTAATCAGATCGTCGAAATGGTCAAAGATAAAGTCGGCGACCCGCTGCTCCTGCGGCGATAAAGCGCTGTACTGGCTCTTCAGCCGTTCATCCAGCTGTTTCATTCCCCCTCCTGTAACTTTCGTTTCATCGCTATCGTACAGTCAAAAGCCGTGCCAGGTGATAAAAATGCTGTGCTGAGACACTTGTCTCAATTGTGGAATAGCTTTTGCAGATGATTTTTATCACCCCACCTCCGTCAGATGATAAGGAGCAACGATGCAGAGCAATATGGCGCCCCACGGCATGGTCGTGACGCCACACCATCTGGCCAGCCAGAGCGCGCTTGCGGTGCTGCGCGACGGCGGAAGCGCCATCGAGGCAATGGTCAGCGCTGCGGCCAGCATCGCCGTGGTCTATCCCCATATGAACGGTCTGGGCGGCGACGGCTTCTGGCTGATTGTGCCGCCAGATGGCCCCCCCATCGCCATTGACGCCAGCGGCGCCGCCGGTTCGCTGGCGACCCCTGAGGCTTACGCCGGGATGAACCAGATCCCGCACCGCGGCCCGCAAGCGGCGCTGACCGTGGCTGGCACCGTCAGCGGCTGGCAGGAAGCGCTGGCAGTTTCCGAATCCCTGACCGGTCGCGCTCTGCCGCTGAGTCGACTGCTGGACGACGCCATTCGCTATGCCGATAACGGAATTCCGGTGACTGCCTCCCAGGCCAGCGCCACCGCCAGTAAGCTGGCCGAGCTGCGTGATGCCCCCGGTTTTAGCGCCGCCTTTTTGCTTAATGGCGAAGTGCCCCACACCGGCCAGCGATTTCGCCAGCCCCTGCTAGCCAACACCCTGCGCCAGCTGGCCCGGGAAGGGCTGGAAAGCTTTTATCGCGGCGAACTGGCAAAGTCCATCGCCGCCGATGCCAAACGGCTGGGCATGCCGATAACGCTTGAGGATCTGCAAAACCACCGGGCGCGCCGTCCCACGCCGCTGCGCCTGGATCACAGCCGGGGGACTATCTGGAATCTGGCCCCTCCGACCCAGGGGCTGGTTTCGCTGGCGATCCTCGGCATTACCGACCGTCTGGCCATGGCCGACGCCGATGAAGTCGACACCGTACATCGCATCGTGGAAGCCACGAAACAGGCATTTGGCCTGCGTGACGCCCATATTACCGACCCCCGTCACCTGCGCGTGAAGATACAGGATCTGTTAGCGCCTGAACGGCTGGATGCCATGGCCGCCGCTATCGACGCGAACCGGGCCGCCCCCTGGGGCAAGGGGAAAGGGCCTGGCGACACCGTCTGGATGGGGGCGATGGACAGCAGCGGCCTGGCGGTCTCTTTTATTCAGAGCATCTACCATGAATTTGGCAGCGGCGTGGTGCTTCCGGAAAGCGGACTGCTGTGGCAAAACCGCGGCGCCGCCTTTAGTCTCGATCCCGAACATCTGCTGGCGCTGGCGCCCGGTAAACAGCCGTTCCATACCCTGAATCCGGCCGCCGCCCGCCTGAAGGATGGCCGTACCCTGGTCTACGGCAGTATGGGCGGCGACGGCCAGCCTCAGACTCAGGCGACTCTTTTTATCCGCCACGTGATTCAGAACATGGCGCTGCAGGAGAGTATTCGCGCCCCGCGCTGGCTGCTGGGCCGCACCTGGGGCCAGTCTTCCGATTCGCTGAAGCTGGAAGGCCGGTTCAGCGCCGAAAGCGCGGCACGACTGCGCGCGCTCGGCCACGAGGTTGAAATGCTTGAAGCATTTAGCGAAGCCGTGGGCCACGCTGGCGCTATTGTGCGCCACCCCGACGGTTTGTTTGAAGGGGCGTTTGACCCGCGCAGCAACGGCAGCGCCGCCGGCTACTGACAGGAGAATCCGATGACCACTGAACAACAGGAAGCCTGGCTGGCCGCCATGGCGCAAAGCCTGGAGATAGAACTGGATGATGCCCGGCGCGCTGAACTGCTGGC
Organism: Rosenbergiella sp. YN46; assembly: GCF_036620675.1. Classification (NCBI taxonomy): domain Bacteria; kingdom Pseudomonadati; phylum Pseudomonadota; class Gammaproteobacteria; order Enterobacterales; family Erwiniaceae; genus Rosenbergiella; species Rosenbergiella sp. YN46. The sequence continues at coordinate 15,070 of NZ_JAZHEE010000048.1, read as the reverse complement.
GCGCTTTAGTCATATCGCCGCCATGGCGGCGCCGCTGATGGACTATCCGCTGGACGAACGGCTGGACATAGCGGGAGTATACCGACCATGAAACTTCAGGATCTGAGCATCAGCGAACTACGCGGCGCGCTGGTACGGGGCGAACTCAGCGCCCGGGAGATAGCAACCCGCACCCTGCACGATATCGAGCGCCTGAATCCACATATCAACGCCTGGACTGCGATCACCGCAGAACGCATGCTTCAGGAAGCGGAGCGCATCGACGCCCTGCGCCGCAGCGGACAGCCGCTGCCTGCTCTGGCGGGAACTCCCTGGGCGGCCAAGAATCTGTTCGACATTGCCGGGCATACTACCCTGGCAGGCGCCCGGCTGCTAAGCGATCGCCCTGCCGCCGCCCGGGACGGCTATGCGGTACGCCAGCTTCACCACGCCGGCGCACTCCTTTCCGGTATGGTCAATATGGATGCTTATGCCTACGGTTTTACCACTGAAAATAGCCACTACGGCGCCACCCGCAATCCTCACGATCCCGGGCGCGTCGCGGGCGGCTCCTCCGGAGGTTCGGCGGCGGCGGTGGCGGCGGGCGCTGTCCACTTCGCGCTGGGTAGCGATACTAACGGTTCGATTAGGGTACCAGCCTCGCTGTGCGGCGTCTTCGGGCTGAAGCCCACCTTTGGCCGCCTGTCGCGCTCAGGTACCCATCCCTTTGCCGCCAGCCTCGATCATATCGGCCCTATGGCCCGCCGGGTAGCGGATCTGGCTGCGGTTTATGACGCCCTTCAGGGCCATGATCCCGACGACGGTTTCCAGGCTGAACGGCCCCTTGAGGCGACCGCCCCGCAGCTGCATCGCGGTATGGAAGGATTACGCTGCGCGGTGCTGGGCGGCTTTTTTACCACCTGGTGCGACGATGAGGCCAGAGCGGCGCTACAGCGGGCCGCCCTGGCGCTGGAAGCCCGGGATGAATTGCAGTTCCCCGAAGCAGAGCTGGCGCGCTCGGCGGCCTTTATTATTACCGCCTCGGAAGGGGGAAACCTTTATCTGCCGGAACTGAAGCGCCAGCCGGAACTTTTCGAGCCCAACTCCCGGGAGCGCCTGCTGGCAGGCGCCATGCTGCCCGCCGCCTGGTATCTTCAGGCCCAGCGCTTTCGCCGCCTGGCGCGCCAGAAGTTCCAGACGCTGCTGTCCCGGGCCGACGTACTGATCGCCCCCGCCACGCCATGCAGCGCCACGCGAATCGGCGAGCAGGAGATGATCATTAACGGTCAGCCGCTGCCGCCCCGCGCCAGTATGGGGATGCTGACCCAGCCCATCTCTTTCCTGGGGCTGCCGGTGGTCACCGTACCGCTGCGCGCCTCAAACGGCTTGCCCATCGGGCTACAGCTGATTTCCGCCCCCTTTAATGAGCAGGCCTGCCTGCGCGCCGCCCGGGCGCTGGAGCAGATGGGGATTACCGACGCCCGCCCTGCGGAGATAACGCCATGAAGATCAATCAACCCGAAGTGCTGGCCGAAGTCAGCGCCGCCTTTTACCGCTACGAGCAGGCGCTGGTCAGCAATGACACCGCCGTACTGGATGAACTGTTCTGGCACAGCGAACTGACAGTGCGACTGGGAGCAGGCGAAAATCTGTACGGCATTGAGGCGATCCGCGCCTTTCGCGCCGCCCGCCCCACCGCCGGTCTGAACCGGCAGTTGCATAATACGGTCATCACCACTTTCGGTCATGATTACGCGGTATGCAGCACCGAATTTACCCGCAAGGGAACGGCGCGAACCGGACGCCAGCAGCAGACCTGGGTACGCTTTGACCAGGGCTGGCGCATTGTGGCGGCGCAGGTGAGTTTAATAGGGTAACGCCAGGCAATAAAAAACCGGCTGGTAAGGCCGGCTTTTTTATTTCGGTCTGAGCGCCTGGCCCTGACCAGAATGAAACTATCTTCAACTAACAGCTTGATGCTATGACCTCCTGAGCAATTTTGCAACAGGCCCCCTCCCCCCAACCCTCTCGCCGATGGGGAGAGGGAGTTTTAAGGGCGGATAGCTCTTAACATCACCCCAAATACGGGTGCGCCTGCCGCCAGTGATCGGCAATCTGCTGGCGGGTGCAGACCCATACCCTGTCGTGCTGACCGATATAGTCCAGAAAACGCTGCAGGGCCCGAAAACGCCCCGGCCGCCCCAGCAGACGACAGTGCATCCCCACCGACATCATCTTCGGCGCCTGTTCCCCCTCTTCATACAGCACGTCAAAGCTATCTTTCAGATAAGTGTAAAACTGCTGCGCGCAGTTAAAGCCCTGGGCGGTGGCGAAACGCATATCGTTGGCGTCCAGGGTGTAGGGAATAATCAGGTGTGGCTTACGCGCGCCGTCACCACATGTCACCTCGCTCCAGAACGGCAGATCGTCGCCGTAATAGTCGCTGTCGTAGCTAAAACCGCCGTGCTCCACCACCAGCTGGCGGGTGTTCGGGCTGTCGCGCCCGGTATACCAGCCGGTGGGCGCTTTACCGAACAGCGCCGTTAGCAGTTCCACCGCCTGGTGCATATGCCGCCGCTCGGTTTCAATATCCATATCCTGATAGTGAAGCCAGCGCCAGCCGTGGCTGACCACGTCATAGTCCGCTTCTTTAATAGCCGCAACGATCTCCGGATTTCGGGCCAGCGCCATCGCCACGCCGAATACAGTAAGCGGCAACCCGCGCTTGCGAAATTCGTTATGAATGCGCCAGAACCCGGCACGACTGCCGTATTCGTATAGCGAATCCATCGACATATGGCGATCCGGATAGCTGGCGGCGCCGATAATATCCGACAGAAATTGTTCGGAGCCGGCATCGCCATGCAGCACATGATTCTCGGCCCCTTCCTCATAATTCAGGACAAACTGTACCGCGATGCGCGCATTGCCCGGCCATTCCGGGTGCGGCGGATTTCCGGCATAGCCCCGCATATCACGCGGATAGTTCTGATGAATATCGTCTTGATGTTTCATGCCTGTGTTACTCCTGATTAAAAAACTGAAACCGACCGCTTAACGGTTTAGGACGCGGCCACGCCAGATCCCCCTGCTTACTGGTGGAAAGCGCCAGCGCCACCAGCGACTCGACCATTTTTACCGCGGCACTCACGCCGTCGATAACCGGCACGCCCAGCTCGCGGGTCAGGGTACGCGCCAGGTCGGCCATTCCGCCGCACCCCAGCACGATGGCGCCGCAGCCGTCCTGCTTCAGGGCGTTGACGCAGCCCTCATAGACTTTGCGCTGTGCCAGCCCGCTGCCGTCTTCCAGCGCCAGCACCGGCAGGTCTATGGCGTGCAGCCCGGCACAATGCTCGCTGAAGCCGTACTGGCGCAGCAGGTGCCGGGCGATGATCAGAGTCCTTGGCAGGGTGGTGACGACGGAAAAGCGGGTCGCCACCATGGTCGCCATATGCATCGCCGCCTCGGCAATACCCACCACCGGCCCGCAGGCCAGCTCCCGGGCCGCCAGCAGTCCCGGGTCGCCAAAGCAGGCGATAATGTGCCCCGCCACGCCCTGCTCACGCCCGGCTTTTATCTGTTCCAGCACGCCGATGGCCGCAATGGCCTCATCGAAATGCCCCTCAATAGAGGGCGCCCCTTCTGCCGGACAGACCGCCAGAATTTCGGTATCCGGCGCGGCTACAGCCCTGGCGGCGGCGCCGATGGTTTCGGTCATCGCCTGGCTGGTGTTGGGATTGATCACTTGTATACAACGCATGACTAAAGCTCCTTATGGCCGGCGGAAAACAGCCGGGTAAAATCAGGTAGTGCGACGCCGCCGCGCTCGAAACAGAGACTGGCGACGATGGCGTCGAAATGATGGCGCAGGGTATCGCTCAGGCGCCGGAGGTCGCCGTCGCGCAACAGCGCAATCAGGCGATGGTGGTCATCACAGCGGCAACCCTGCCTCCACGGAGCCCCCCAGGCGGCAATCACCAGCGAGGAACGCTGGCACAGCCGGGTGACTATGCCGGTCAGTACCTGATTGCCGGAAATCGCCTGTAGCTGAATATGAAATTCGGCGGAAAGGCGAATAGCCGCCGGGCCGTCTCCCTCGCTTCGGGCCTGCTGTTCCTGTTGCGCCACCTGGCCCAACGCCGCCAGATGTGGCGACTGACAGTGGGCTATCACCTGGGGCAGGTTCGCCACCTCCAGCAGGGCGCGAGTGCGAAAAATATCCCGGGCCTCTTCCACCGATGGCATAGCGACCTGTGCACCACGCCTGGGCAACAGCACTACCAGTTGCACAGCCGCGAGTCGCTGAAGCACATTGCGAATACCGGTACGGCTCACGCCAAAGGCTTCGGCCAGCGCCTCTTCCGGCAGTCGACATCCCGGCACCAGTTGGTGCTCCACAATGGCGCGCAACAGCGCCTGATAAATCACCTCATCCCCGCCCTGCGGGGCTTTAGGCTGCGGCTTTTTCATCCCCTTCCTCCACGCGCTTGTATACAAAAATCGCCATGCTGGCCCGAATCCTGCAATGACCGTTACAGGTACGTAACAAATGGTTTTCATGAACAGGAGCAGGTTTCATGCCAGACTATCGGGATGTGCAAAATAGTAAGGTTGCTGGATCCAACGCGGGATACAGCCCACGCCTTTACAATGAAGACCTGGCGCCAGAACGCCATCAGCGCTGGAACTGGTACAACATTTTTTCCTTCTGGATGTCGGACGTGCACAGCATGGGGGGCTATGTGGTGGCCGCCAGCTTCTTCGCGCTGGGGCTGGCCAGCTGGCAGGTGCTGTTATGCCTGCTGGCCGGTATCTGCATCGTACAACTGTGTGCGAATCTGGTGGCCCGTCCCAGCCAGATGACGGGCGTGCCTTATGCAGTGGTGTGCCGCCAGGCGTTTGGGGTATTCGGCGCCAATATCCCGGCGGTGATCCGCGGTCTTATCGCCTTCGCCTGGTACGGTATCCAGACCTGGCTTGCCGCCAATGCGCTAATGCTGGTAGCCCTGAAGTTTTGGCCTTCCCTTACGCCCCTGACTCAAAGCGGTGCGCTGGGGCTTTCGTCTCTGGGCTGGATCTGCTTCTCCATTATGTGGCTGTTGCAGGCCATGGTGTTCTGGCACGGAATGAACGCCATTAAGCGTTTTATCGATATCGCCGGACCGGCGGTTTATGCGGTGATGCTGGCGCTGGCGGGCTGGATTCTGTACAAGGCGGGCCCCGCCGGCATCTCCTTTACCCTGAGCAGTAAGTCTCTGAGCGTCGGCGAGCAGGCCTGGCAGATGGTTAGCGCCACTGCGCTGGTGGTTTCCTATTTTTCCGGCCCGCTGCTCAACTTCGGTGATTTTGCCCGCTACGGTAAAAGCATGGGAGAGATAAAACGCGGCAACCTGTGGGGGCTCCCCTTTAACTTCCTGCTATTTTCGGTGGTGACCGTGGTGATTGTTTCCGGCACCCGATCGCTGTTCGGGCGGATGATTACCGACCCCATTGAAACCGTCAGCCATGTGGGTAACGATATTGCGGTCGCTATTGGCCTGCTGACCATGATAACCGCCACTATCGGTATTAACATCGTGGCCAACTTCGTCTCGCCCGCGTTTGATTTTTCTAACTGCGCCCCCCGAAAGATAAGCTTCCGCACCGGCGGTATGATTGCGGCGGTGGGTTCCGTGCTGCTGACCCCCTGGAATCTGTTCAACTCGCCAGCGCTGATTCACTATACGTTGGATGTGCTGGGGGCCTTTATCGGCCCGCTGTTTGGCATTCTGCTGGCGGATTTCTATTTGATTAAACGCGGGAAAATTTCGGTGGACGATCTGTTCAATGCCACCCCCCAGGGGCGCTACTGGTATCGCGGCGGTTTTAACCCTAAAGCCATTGGCGCGCTATTGCCGTCGGTGATTATCGGTGTTGCAATGGTGATGGCGCCCGCCCTACAGCCGCTGGCCAGTTTCAGCTGGTTTATCGGCGTGCTAACCGGCGGCCTCGCCTATCGCTGGCTGGCCAGGCACGAGCTTGCCGGCCAGCGCCTGCGTCGTTCGCGCCCTGGCCTGTTGATTAAGGAGGAGTCGGCATCATGATTCCCGAATACCACCATGCGCTACGCGGCGCCTTTTTCGATATCACCGCCACTGCCGATAGCCCCGACGATATCGCACGCCGCGCACGCTATACCGAAGATGGGCTGCTGTTTATACGCGACGGAAAAATCCTCGGCCTTTATCCGTGGCAGGAAGGCGAACAGTATCTGCGTCCCGATCGCGGGTATCGCGATCTGCACGGTAAGCTAATCCTGCCAGGCTTTGTGGATGCCCACGTTCACTATCCTCAGACCGAGATGATCGGCGCCTTTGGCGAACAGTTACTGACCTGGCTTTCCCGCTACACCTTTCAGGTAGAAGCGCAATTTGGCGATCCGGACTACGCCGCCCAAATCGCCCGGTTCTTTATCGACCAGTTGCTGAGTAACGGCACCACCAGCGCGCTGGTGTTCTGTACCCGCCACCCGGAATCAGTGAATGCCCTGTTCAGCGCTGCCAGCCGTATCGATATGCGTCTGATCGCCGGTAAGGTAATGATGGACCGCAATGCGCCGGACGAGCTTATAGAAACGGCGCAGCAGAGCTACCAACAGAGCCGGGAACTGATTCAGCGCTGGCACCGCCGCGGTCGACTGGGATACGCCATTACGCCCCGCTTTGCGCCGACCTCCTCCCCCGCGCTGCTGGAAGCGGCGCGCCAGCTACGCGAAGAGTTTCCCGATACCTGGCTGCATACCCATCTGAGCGAAAATCAGGACGAAATCGCCTGGGTTAAGCAGCTATGGCCAGAGCATCAGCACTATCTGGATGTTTACCACCACTATCGGCTCACCGGCAAACGCAGCGTTTTCGCCCACGGTATTCACCTGGAGGATGCCGAGTGGCAATGCCTGCGCCACAGCGGTTCAGCTCTGGCCTTCTGCCCGACCTCGAATCTGTTTTTGGGCAGCGGCCTGTTCCGACTGGCCCGCTGCTGGCGCAGTCGGGTGCCGATGGGGATCGGCAGCGACGTGGGGGCTGGCACCACCTTCAATATGCTGCGCACCCTGGGCGAGGCCTATAAGGTGGCCCAGCTCCGGGGCTACCGGTTACGCGCCTGCGAGGCCTTCTATCATGCCACTCTGGGCGGCGCCCGGGCGCTCTGTCTGGACGAGCATATCGGCAACTTCCTGCCCGGAAAAGAGGCGGATCTGGTGGTTATCGATCCTCAGATCTCTCCCCTGCAACGCCTGCGAATCAGCCGCTGCAAGGATATTTATGAAACCCTGTTTGCACTGATGACATTGGGGGACGATCGCAATATTGTGCAGACCTGGGTGAATGGTGAATGCGTGTGGGGAAATGAGGCACAACCGGCCTGAATTCAGGCCGGAACCGGGATCAACTCCCCCGGTAGGTGGACCAGCCACCAGGGGCGATGGTAAACGGCAGATGGTAGTGTTCATCGCCCTCACCAAGCACAAAATCGATACAGGCGCAGGGGTAAAGGCTTTGCTGGCCCTTTGCAGCAAACCAGTCCCCCAGTTCGGCAACCAACTGATAGCGCCCGGCGGCAAGCGGCTGTTCGCTAAAAGCGGCAATGCGTCCGTTATCGCTGGTAACGGCCCGGGCCAGCTCCTGGCGGCCCGCACCTTCCAGGCGCAGCAACCGCACCACCACGCCCGCCGCCGGTTTACCGCGGCTGATATCCAGAATATGGGAACTCAGACTACTCATTCGCTTATCACTCCTTCTAGCCTTAGTAGCGTAATCTCCGCCAGTTGCGCCAGGGTTTCCCGCAGCTCTTCAGCATCGCTGTTATTCAACCGACGCTCCAGCGCCGACAGTATCTCTTCGCCGCTCCGGCCTTTGGCCCGGATCAGAAAAACCCGGCCAAAGCGCGCCTCGTAGCGCGCATTGCCTTCCTTTAGCGCCAGAGCCAGTCGGGCGTCATTATCGTCTACCGCCGCCTGTTCACGGCGGGAAAATTCAGCGTCTTCCCCGGTCGTCTGCGGCTTTTCGCCAATACGCGGATGGGCGCCCAGTGCCTGGATTAGCTCAGCCTCACTCCAGTCAGTGGCCAGAGCCCGGGCTTTATCCAGTAGCGCCGCGCGGCTGGCGTATGGCCGCTGCGCCACCAGGCGCTCCACCCAGTCAGGGAGCGCAACACAGGGGGCAAGCAGCGCCCGTGCCTGTTCGACGGAGAATTGATTAAACAGAGTCAGGGCTGTCATGGCCACTCCTTGCGGTTAACGCCGGGCTGGCCTTTTCGCCCGGCATAATCAGATTCAGAACTATGGCGGTCAGACCACCGCTGGCCGCCGCCGATCCCATCAGCGTCGCGACGATATTCGGAAAATGGGCCAGCGCCCCCGGCACCGCTTCGCTGCCGAGGCCAATACCGAACGACAGTCCGACGATCAGCATATCGCGCTGGGTTAACGGATTCTGGGTGATAATGCGAATACCGGCAGCCACCACGCAGCCGAACATCACCATGGTCGCCCCCCCCAGCACCGGCGCCGGGATCTGACGCAGCAGTTCGCCAAATGGTGGAAACAGCCCCAGCACAATCAGGATCCCCGCCATATAGCGCCCCACGTAGCGACTGGCGACGCCGGTCATCTGGATCACACCGTTATTCTGGGCAAAGGTGGTATTGGGAAAGGCGCACAGCGCGGCGGCAATCATACAGCTCAGGCCATCTGCCAGAATGCCCCCTTTCAGCCGCGAGCGAAACGCCGCATTATCGATGGGCTGTTGAGAGATCAGGCTGTTAGCGGTGAGATCCCCCACCGCTTCCAGCACACAAACCAGCGAAACCAGGGCGATGGGCAAAAATATCGCCCAGTTAAACCGGAAGCCGAACGGAAACAGCGCCGGAAGCCGGAACCAGCTATCGCCGGGCATCGTCGGATGAAAGTGACCGGTCAGCGCCGCCGCAATGCAGCCCGCTACAATACCAATAACGACAGAGGCCAGCCGCAGCCAGCGATTGCGCGAACAGCTAAGCAGGACGATCGCGCCCAGAGTGCCGGCCCCCAGCGCAATATTGGTCGGGCTGCCGAAGTCTGCGGCCCCCTTGCCGCCGCTCCAGTTCATGACGCTGACTTTGATCAGGCTGATGCCGATCAGGGCGATCACCGTGCCGGTAATGAGCGGCGTGAAGATCCGCTTCAGCGGCTCAATGAAGCGGCTGATCAGTACCGGAACCAGCGCCGCGACGAAGTTCACCCCGAACAGCATCGCCATAATATCTTCCGGGCCACCGCCCTGCCCCTTAACCCACAGCCCGCCGGAGATAGCGACCCCGACAAACGCAAAGCTGGTGCCCTGCATGCAGATCATCCCGGCGCCGATCCCGCGAATGCGATTGGCCTGTAGCAGGGTACCAATACCGGACGCCAGCAGCGACATGCTGATCAGATACGGCATCCAGGGACCAAGCCCCAGCGCGGCACCGATAATCAGCGGCGGCGTGACGATGCTGATAAGTCCGGCCAGAACGTGCTGCAGGGCGCTAAAAAAGCCGGGCAGCGGCGCAATACGTTGTTCAAGACCGTAAAGCAGCGGGTTGTTGTTTGCGTCTGACATGGTCAATCCGTCCCCTTAAAAGAAGTTACCCGGACTTTGCATAATCCACGCCAGATTAGCGCCATCGTAAGCCATTCATAAGAAAATCCTTTTTACCCTTTAAATATCAATAAATTACTCAATAAATATTTTCTTGCCGCTGGTGCGTAATCTGTACCGCCAGAATGAAACTTTAGATTCTTACATGAAATCGATGAAAGCAAATGTTCCAAAAAAAGGCGTTGAAAGAGACTTTTTGCATCAACCTGGTGCATAAAAATATCGCGTTGCGCGTGCAGGGGCCGGATGGCACGCCATCTCAGGCTGGTACGCAAATTGCTGAGCCCTGTGACGCACACACATCCGGAGAACATCATGAAAGCACTGATTATTGGCGCGGGCATTGGCGGCCTGAGCACGGCGGCAGCCCTGAAGCAGGTCGGTATCGGCTGCGAGGTTTTCGAAGCCGTGGCGGAGATTAAACCGGTGGGCGCCGCGATTTCCATCTGGCCCAACGGCGTAAAGTGCCTGAATCACCTGGGGATGGGCGATATTCCCCGGGAATTCGGCGGCCAGATGCGCTATATGGCATACCAGGACTATCAGCGCGGTGAAACGATGACGCGCTTTAGCCTGGCGCCGCTGGTGGAACGAGTAGGCGAACGCCCCTGCCCGGTAGCCAGAGCCAGTTTGCAACAGAAGATGCTGGAACGCTGGGGTCACGATGCCGTGCAGTTTGGCAAGCGAGTGGAGCGAGTCGAACAGTATGAGAATGGCGTTAGCGCCTGGTTTGCCGACGGCAGCCAGGCCAGCGGCGATTTTCTGATTGCCGCCGACGGCAGCCGCTCGGTTATCCGCCCCGCGGTGCTGGGCTATACCCCGGAACGACGCTACGCCGGTTACGTTAACTGGAACGGTCTGGTGGCTATCGATGAGTCCATCGCCCCGGCGGATCAGTGGACCACCTGGGTAGGGGAAGGCAAGCGCGTCTCGCTGATGCCGGTTGCCGGCGGACGTTTCTACTGCTTCTTCGACGTGCCGCTACCGTCCGGGCTGGCTCAGGATCGCGCCAGCGCCCGGGCCGATCTGACTCATTACTTCGCTGGCTGGGCGCCCGAAGTGCAGAAGTTAATCGCCGCTATCGACACGCAAACCATTAACCGCATCGAAATCCATGACGTGGAGCCTTTTGGCAGGCTGGTAAGCGGCCGGATAGCACTGCTGGGCGACGCGGCTCACAACACCACGCCGGATATCGGCCAGGGCGGCTGCGCCGCGATGGAGGACGCCGTAGTGCTGGGCAACGCATTCAGAACCCATAACACCATTGAAGCTGCGCTGCGCGACTACGAAGCGCAACGCTGCGATCGGGTGCGGGATCTGGTGCTTAAAGCACGTAAACGCTGCGATATCACCCATGGCAAGGATATGGCGCTAACCCAGGCCTGGTACCAGGAGCTGTGCCAGGAGTCCGGCGAGCGCATCATTGCCGGGCTGTGCGACACCATCCAGGGCGGCCCCCTGGGCTAAGGCGTCAACCCCTCGATGACTTCAGCCATCCGCTGAATCACCGCCCGCGCCGGTCGGGAAAGCTGGCGCGCTGGCGCAACGCATAACGCCAGGGTCAGCGGACGCAGCCGCTGCCCCCTGAGCGGCACAAACGCCAGCTGACCTGCTTTAACCTCCTCCAGTACATCGAGCAGGCTCAAAATGCAGACGCCGCTTCCCTGGCGAATCAGCGACTTAATCATCCGGATATCGTTGCAGGTTATAACATTGCCTGGCGCGAAATCATGATGCCGATAGAGCATCACCACCCGTTCATGGACAATGAGCGGCGCCCCAGGCAGGATATGGCGCTCGCCGGAAAGCGCGCCTGGCGCCAGGCTTTCGGCCCCTGCCAGCGGGCTGTTCGCCGGTACGATCACCCCCATATCCAGTTCAGCGAAGGCGACAACATCGAGCCCCGCCTGCCCTTCGGGATCCAGAATCAGCCCGAAATCGAGTTCCGCGTCGCGTATCCGCTGGCTCAGGCTGCGGCTGTCCGCCACGCTGAGCTCCAGTTCCAGCCAGGGGTGGTCGTCAATAATAGTGGAAAAAGCGCTGGCGACGGCCCCTTCCGACAGCGCCTGCACCATTCCCGCGCTGACCCTGCCCCGCTTCAGCCCCTGGAGCTCATCGAATCTCTGACGGGTCAGGCGAAATTCGCGCTGCCAGCGCAAAATATCGCTGTACAGCAGTTCCCCCGCCGTGGTCATCCTCAGCCCTTCCGGCAGGCGTTCGAACAGCGGAATACCGAAGGCCTCTTCGGCCTGCAAAATCTGGCGGTTAATGGCCGAGGCGGAAATATGCAGCGTTTCCGCCGCCCGCCGCAGGCTGCCGCAGCGAGCCACCTCGGCAAAATAGCGCGCGAAACGTGAAAATGGACTCATGATTCCCCTGTCGACTTTTTTGCAACAGATTACTGAATTAATGGTGATGGATGTGAACACCATAGCCTGGCAACAATAGGGCCACAAGCTACTTTCACCTGTCACAGGGGAGACGCCGATGAAAGCCCATCGACCCACACCGCCCGCCCACTGTAGTTTCGATCCTGAAGACTGGCTACGGCTGGCCCGCTGCTGGCACCCGGTCGCCAGAGCCTGCGATGTCGACAGCAAACCGTATAAGGCGGTACTGCTGGACGAACCGCTGGTGCTGTATCGCATCAACGGCCTGGCGGTGGCGGCCCGGGATGTCTGCCCCCACCGCGGCGTGCCGCTGACCCTGGGCTTTCACGATGAAGCCGGTATTATCTGCCCCTACCACGGGCTGCGCTTTGGCGAAGAGGGGCGCTGTAACCGTATTCCCGCCAGCCCCGATTGTCCGATTCCCGCTAAACTGAATCTGATGACCTTTCCGGTGGAAGAGCGTTACGGGTTGATCTGGACCTGTCTGGCGCCGGATGCCGATAATCCGGCGCCGCTACCGACCATGCCGCACTGGCACGACGCCGCCTTCCAGCAAATCAACTGTCCACCGTTTGAAGTCAACGGCTTTGCCGGCCGTCAGGTGGAAGGCTTTCTGGATGTGGCCCATTTCGCCTGGGTGCACAGCGCCACCTTCGCCGATCCCGACAATCCGCTGGTGCCGGATTACAGCCCGCAGGAGACCGATTACGGTTTCACCGCCGACTACTGGAGCACGGTAAGCAACTACCCGGCTGGCGCGGAAGACCGGGCACCGCCGGGCTTCCGCTGGCTGCGTCGCTTCGAGATGCATCTGCCGTTTACCGCCACCCTGACCGTGCATTTTCCGGGGGAAGACAGGCTGGTGATTATGAATGCCGCCTCTCCGGTATCAGCCCGCAAAACCCGGATGTTCGCCCCCATCGCCCGCAACTTCGATCTCCATATTCCCGTCGGGGAGGTGCACGCCTTCAATCTGCGGGTCTTTGAAGAAGATCGGCTGATGGTAGAAACCCAGCGCCCGGAAAAACTGCCGCTGGATCTGAGCCTGGAAGCACATATCCCGGCGGATCGCAGCTCCATCGCCTACCGTCGCGGCCTGAAGAAGATGGGCTTCGGCGAATTTTTCCTGGTATGACGGAGGAAGCCGCTATGTGTAATACCCTTGAAGTGGTGGTGGAGGGAATCTGGCGTCAGGGCGAAGGCAATCTGGCCGTCAGGCTGACGGCGCCGGATGGCGCGACGCTACCGGAATGGTCGCCAGGGGCCCATATCGATGTGCATTTGCCCGGCGGCCTTATCCGTCAGTATTCGCTGACCGGCAACCCGGACAGCCGTAAGGGCTATCTGATCTGCGTGGCCCGGACTCCCGATTCACGCGGTGGATCGCGCTATATTCATGAGTCTCTGCGCCCCGGCCAGCGCCTGGCTATCTCTGCGCCGCGTAACCTGTTCCCGCTGGAGAAGGCCGACAAAGTGGTGCTAATGGCGGCGGGGATCGGCATTACGCCACTCTACGCCATGGTTCTGAGACTGGAAGATGCCGGTATCCCTTTTACCCTGCATTACTATGTTCGACGCCCGGAGCTGACTGCTTTTCGCTATCAGTTGGCCCACCCTTTCCGGTTCGGCGACTGTACGATTTATCACAGCAGCGCGGGTGACAGCCCGCGTCACTTCCTGCCAGAAGCACTCACGCGACCGGTCGCCGGAACCCGACTGTATCTGTGCGGCCCCGATGGTTTTATGACCCACGTGCGCCAGGCCGCGCTGGCGCAGGGCTGGGCGCCGGAAAATATTCACAGCGAGGCGTTTCAGCCCCCGGCGCTATCGGCCCCGGCCCCCTCAGACGGCGCTTTTACCGTGACGCTGGCGTCCACCGGCCAGCGCTGGCCGGTAGCGGCGGATCAAACCATTGCCCGGGTGCTGCTGGATAACGGTATCGACGTGCCGCTCTCGTGCGAAATGGGGATCTGCGGCGCCTGCCTGACGCCGGTCACGGAAGGAAGGGTGGATCATCGGGACAGCGTGCAGTCGGCGGCGGAAAAGTCGGGGCCGCGCCAGCAGGTCGCCCTGTGCTGCTCCCGTAGCCTGACGGACAACCTGACTATCCGCCTTGCGCCCTGAACAGATCGGCATCCCGGATCACCCGCTCCGGCGCCTGTAAAATCAGCAGAGTTTCTCTGTTTAGCAGGCGCTTCGCGCCGTCATCGTCGGTCAGGGCCAGCAGCGCCTGACGGTAATCGGCCGCAAAGCCCACCGGATGCCCGGGCTGACGGTCGCACGCCAGCCTGACCTGGCGGTGCCCCTGGAGCAACGCCTGGCGTACCCGCAGATAGTCCTGCGCCGTTACCCAACCCATGTCCCCGGGAACGATGAGCCAGCCGTCCAGGTCAGACATCGCCTTTACCCCGGCGGCGATGGATTCGCCGCTGCCCCGGCTTGCCAGTAGCGTGGGTTGCGCTCCGGCATGGCGCACCAGCGCCTGGAGTTCCGCGCTTTCCGGGCGGCACACCGCCGTTACCGGCATGCCCGTCGCGCAGGCGTTGGCCAGGGTCAGCATCAGTAGCGGCTGCGGTTTTCCCGCCGCATCAGGGTAACGCGCCAGCAGCTTTTCACCACTGCCACCGCTTTGCCGGTAGCGGCGGCCAACGCCCGCCGCCAGGACGATCACGCCGTAGGTCATTGCAAGGTGCTTCCTTTTTTGTCTAAGCGTTAAAGCCGCTTTTGCACGGGGTAAAGGTAACATGAAGTCGCCGGGCAAATCGTTATCCTGCCCTGCTCAATGGTCACTTTCACCGGACAACCGATTTCAAATCTGGCTTCAGCCAGCGCTCTTTCAGATGCAGGCCGGGCTGCGGTTGTAATATGTGGTTATGCCGGTTGCGCTATTTTTGCGACTATGCCGTGTTCTGGAGGAATATCTCGCGCCGGTGAAGGTTCCGTTCACCTTAAGGGGATTTTTATCTGTCGGTTGCGGAACCGGTGAACGGGCCAGGGGCTCAGATGCCGCCCCTGACAACCCCGCTTTCCGGCGTGAAAATC
>NZ_JAZHEE010000047.1:0-25787 GCF_036620675.1 Rosenbergiella sp. YN46 | reverse complement strand
GCAAATTAATTTCAGATTGGAAGAAAAACAGCATGATAATCTACTTGAATGTTTGAAGATTATCTATCCAGATGAGCCTAGTTTAACTGTTGCTAAAGGCATGAAGTTGCTTGCCAGTGCTTTACTTAAAAGCAAAGCAACAGAAGATAATAATGATAACGTTATGCCTGATATTAATGATTTTATCAAAACCACAATGTATTTAACAATGAAACAACGGAATAAAATAGAAAAAGCGGCAAAGCGTCATGGATGGACTTTGTCGAGAGAGTGTCGATACAGAATCCAGACGACACTTGAAAATGAACTTGATTTCTTCGACCAGGAGCTTCTGGTGATGAATCGTTGCCGTAATGCAATAGATAAAATAGGGCGCAACTTTCATTATATTATTGTTAACGATAATGCCAGGGTACTTGATAAAGATGGGTTCTATCAGGACGCTGAACGGTTGAGTACAGAGATAATGAGTCTCAAAAGTGAGTTTGAAAACTACATTATGTTATGCAAAGGGCGAACTGTTTCTAACAAGGTTGAGGTGTAATCATGGGCGTTTATGTTGACAAGGAATTCAGGGTTAAGCGTAAGTCCTCTGAGGCTGGCCGCAAGTCTGCTTTCGCCCATAAAGTTAAAAATGGTGGGAAGAACTATCAACGCAACGTTCAGGAACGTATCAACCGCAAGGGTGCCAGTAAGGAGGTTGTTGTCAAAATCTCAGGAGGTGCGATTACCCGGCAGGGAGTTCGAAACAGTATTGACTATATGAGCCGGGAGTCAGAGCTACCAGTGATGAGTGAAAGCGGTCAGGTATGGAAAGGTGACGAGATTCAGGAGGCTAAAGAGCACATGATAGATCGTGCTAATGACCCTCAAAATGTTTTCGATGATAAAGGTAAGGAAAATAAAAAAGTAACCCAAAATATTGTTTTTTCACCGCCTGTATCAGCAAAAGTAAAACCTGAAGATCTGCTTGAATCTGTCAGGAAAACGATGCACAAGAAGTACCCAAATCATCGCTTTGTGCTTGGCTATCATAACGACAAAAAAGAACATCCACATGTCCATGTTGTTTTTCGTATTCGTGATAATGACGGTAAACGAGCTGATATCAGGAAAAAAGATTTACGGGAAATTCGTACAGGTTTTTGTGAAGAGCTGAAGCTGAAGGGCTATGACGTTAAAGCCACTCATAAGCAGCAGCATGGGCTTAACCAGTCTATTAAAGATGCTCACAAAACAGCGCCAAAACGACAGAAGGGCGTTTATGAGGTTATTGATGTTGGCTACGACCATTATCAGAACGATAAAACCAAACCAAAGCAGCATTTCATAAAGCTTAAGACACTGAACAAGGGCGTGGAGAAAACATATTGGGGGGCTGATTTTGGTGAATTAACCACTCGCGAGAACGTTAAGAAAGGTGATCTCGTTAAGCTGAAAAAGTTAGGACAAAAGGAGGTGAAAATCCCTGCACTTGATAAGAACGGTGTACAGCATGGCTGGAAGACTGCACACAGGAATGAGTGGCAGTTAGAGAACCTGGGGGTTAAAGGCATAGACAGAACCATTTCATCCAGTAAAGAGCTGGTGCTGAACAGTGCGGAGATGATTAAGAAACAGCAGCTCCAGATGAGAAATTTCTCGCAAATAAAACAGTCGATGATTCAAAGCGAACAGAAAGTGAAAATTGGTATTCGCTTAGGATAATTCATGCTCTCTGGTAACTTATTGATTAAGATCGATTTATTTATCTTGTTAGCAGAGATTTTGTAAAAAATAACTAGCGGTAAAAAATTTAGTTAACTTGACTATAAAATCAACGCAAGGCGATCAATCGATCTGCTTTTTTGTTACCAAATGGGATAATCATCTAGATATAGCCAAAATAACAGCACAAACAAAATGAAATATGTCGTAAATGCGATCTAAAGATCTGCTTGTGTGGTTGAACGCAGCACATGTAGCTGATAAAGTTTTTATGAGATGTAAATTTGTCCTTTTGTTTTTTTTCTCTGCTTCGGGGTCATCCGAGTCGAGAGAGCGCCTGAAAGGAAAAAACTATGGAATGGTATGTTTTGCAATTCACCACTACGAGGTTTGCAGCAGTTTTTGCTCATCTCGAACGCCTGAACTTTTCTTACTTCTGCCCTATGGAGACAGAAAGATATCGTCGCCCGGATAAGATAATTTCATATCGAGAAAGACGTTTGCCGCTTTTCCCCGGTTATCTTTTTATCCAGGCAGATTTTGAAGAGGTTCATTCCACTACAATAACTGCTATCCCTTACGTACAACGCTTTATCTCATTTGGCGGTGAGCCTTTACCTGTACCAGAAGATGTGATGGCGGAGCTTTTGTGCAGACAATCGCATACAACAGCTCAGGCAAATATTTTAAGGAAATCAATTCCACACGAATTTGCTGAAATTCTCCTCATGGATAATCCACAGCAAAGAAGTATGGCTTTCATCCACTACATCACAGAGAGAAGCTTAACCCACAAAATGAAACGGAAGAAAAATGACTGCTACCCGGAAAAAAACCGCAACGAGACGCAAGCCCCAACGTAATACACTCTACCTGCCCTCAGCTTCTCGTGAGGAACTGGATAAAATTGCTCTGGAGATTGGCTATCGCAGAGGGCGGCGTATTTCAAGCTCTGGTGTTGTCCAGTACCTCATTAAAAAATATTCCAGCCAGGCTATTGAGGAGCTGATAAACGAAGACGATGACGACTTCGATGACTAACCATTCAGTCTAGACTTTCCGCGCTGTTCTGGCCGGGAGAAAATCATGTTATCTACTACTGCTTTTGCGGCGCTTGCTTTGCAATGCGCGGCCAGCGTTCATCCCGATACTGCGCATGAAGTTGCAAGGGTTGAATCTGGTTTTAACCCATATGCTATTGCCGAGATAATACCGAAGGTTGAACGTAAGCCCGGTGACAAAGGCGTAGTGTCCTACTTTCCCAAAACTAAGGAGGCTGCACTCCAGATCGTAAATCAAATTGAATCCCGAAATCATCGTTACTCAGTCGGTCTTATGCAAATAACGAGTACGAATTTTGCAAACTTCAATACAACCGCTGAGAAAATGTTTGACCCCTGCGAAAACCTCAAGGTTTCAGAGAAAATTTTGGTGGATTGTTATAAACGTGGTGGCGACATTTTACGTGGTCTGAGTTGCTATTATTCCGGCAATCCAGAAACGGGAACTAAACCTGAATCAGATTTTAATAACACCAGTTATATACAGCGTATAGGGTTTAATCCGCCTGATAACAAAAAAAACTGGGTGGTTCCTTCAGTTAAAGATGCAATCAGAAAGGAGAATGTAACGCAGAGTATCAAACCTAAAGAAGTTACCGTATATCCCCAATATGCCATGCGTGGCACTGTTTTAGATGAAAAGGAAACAAACGATGTTAAAACTCAATAAACGTTATTTAACTCTTTCTGTATTTATGGCTGCATTGATGCTTTGTGTAGCAGAACCCGCATTTGCTGATGATGTATCCACTAAAACAACTGGCTTCTTGCAGAAGATTATCGATTTTCTGACCGATATTCGTAAGCCAGCAATCACCATCATTGCGCTGGTAATTGGCTATATTGCTATCTTCTCACGCCAGCATGCTTCCTGGATTTACCCATTAGCTATCGGGATCATCATCTTTATCATCGCGCCATATCTCCCGGACTGGCTGTCGTAATTTGAAATAAAAGGGGGCGTAAAAATGAGTACCGTTTTTAAAGGGCTGACACGCCCCGCTTTGATTAGGGGGCTGGGCGTTCCGCTCTACCCCTTTCTTGGAATGTGCGTTATCTGCGTTCTGCTTGGTGTCTGGATTCATGAGGCCATGTATGCCCTCATCCTTCCTGGCTGGTATGCCATCAAGCGAGTTACGAAGATAGATGAACGCTTTTTTGACCTGCTTTATCTGCGAATGCAAATCAAAGGTAATCCTCTGGCAAACAAGCGCTTCAATGCCGTCCATTATGCGGGGAGTTCGTACGACGCAGTCGATATATCGAAAGTGGACAATTTTATGAAGCTTAAAGACCAGTCTTCTCTTGAAGAGTTAATCCCGTATTCATCACATATTACAGAAAACCTTATTGTTACCAAAAATCATGATTTAATCGCGACGTGGCAGATTGACGGAGCTTATTTTGAATGTGTTGATGATGCTGATCTGACATTACTTACTGACCAGCTCAATACGCTGATTCGTAGTTTTGACGGTAAGCCCGTTACTTTTTATGATCATCGTATAAGGGGGAAGAAGTCTGTTCAGCCTACTTTTAAAAGTAAAATCCCATTTGTTAACAGGGTGATGAACGATTATTACAGTTCGCTTTCTGAATCAGAGTATTTTGAAAACAAATTATACCTATCTGTATGCTATAAGCCGTTCAGTGCTGAAGATAAAGTTACCCACTTCCTTTCACGGAAAAAAGGTAATAAAAATATCTTCGAAGAACCCATTAATGATATGAATGAAATTTGCGGACGACTAAGTACCTATCTGTCCCGGTTCCATTCCCGCCGTCTTGGGTTATATGAAGAAAATGGTGTTGTTTACTCTGACCAGCTCTCATTGTTTCAGAAGCTGCTTTCCGGCCGCTGGCAGAAAGTCAGAGTTACCAATAGCCCGTTTTATACATACCTGGGTGGTAAAGATGTGTTCTTTGGTAACGATGCAGGGCAAATCACCGCTTCAGACCATGCCCGGTATTTTCGTTGCATCGAGATTAAGGACTACTTTCAGGAAACGGATGCCGGAATTTTTGACGCCCTGATGTATCTCCCTGTTGAGTATGTCCAGACATCCTCTTTCACGCCGATAGACAAACAGTCTGCAATTAAGGCGCTGGATGATCAGATCGACAAACTGGAAATGACGGATGATGCGGCTCAATCCTTACTGACTGATTTAAAAGTTGCTCTCGACATGGTGTCCAGTGGTTACATATCTTTCGGTAAAAGTCACCAGACCCTGATTGTCTACGCTGACACGCCGGAACGCCTGGTGAAAGACACCAATATCGTGACGACTACTCTGGAGGATTTGGGGCTTATCGTCACCTACTCAACTATGAGTCTTGGCGCGGCTTATTTTGCTCAGCTACCTGGTAACTATACGTTACGGCCACGCCTTAGCCCTATCAGCAGTCTGAACTTTGCCGAAATGGAAAGCTTCCACAACTTCTTTACGGGCAAAGAGAAAGGGAATACCTGGGGTAATAATCTGATTACCCTGGGCGGTTCAGGAAATGATGTTTATCACCTCAATTATCACATGACTACCGAGCATCAAAATTACTTCGGTAAAAACCCAACGTTGGGGCATACCGAAATTCTTGGTACGTCAAACGTGGGTAAAACGGTAGTGATGATGACTAAGGCTTTCGCCGCCCAGCAGTTCGGAACGCCGGAGTCTTTTCCACCTGAGAGGAAATTAAAGAAGTTAACCACAGTATTTTTCGACAAAGATCGGGCAGCGGAACCCGGTATACGTTCAATGGGAGGGGAATATTACAGAGTTAAAGAGGGAGAGCCGACAGGCTGGAACCCTGCGGCTTTGCCCCCCACTAAACGTAATATTTCCTTTATGAAAGACCTGGTGAGGTTACTTTGTTCGCTAAACAGTGAGCCGCTTGACGACTACCAGAACCGCCTGATTTCTGATGCCGTTGAGCGCCTTATGCAAAGGTCAGATCGCTCTTATCCGATTAGTAAGTTGCGACCACTTATTCTGGAGCCTGATGATACTGAAACCCGGCGGCATGGGCTTAAAGCACGCCTGAATGCCTGGGTGCAGGGAGGGGAATTTGGCTGGGTGTTTGATAACCCGGACGATACGTTTGATGTGGACAACCTGGACGTTTTCGGTATCGACGGAACGGAGTTTCTGGATAACAAAGTGCTTTCCAGCGCCGCTTCATTCTATCTCATCTACCGTGTCACCATGCTGGCCGATGGCCGCCGACTCCTTATCTACATGGATGAGTTCTGGCAATGGATTAACAATGAAGCGTTCAGGGATTTTGTTTATAACAAACTCAAAACCGCTCGTAAGCTGGATATGGTGCTTGTCGTAGCGACACAATCGCCGGATGAACTAATTAAATCACCTATCGCGGCTGCCGTTCGTGAGCAATGCGCAACACATATTTATCTGGCGAACCCCAACGCGAAACGTAATGAGTATGTGGACGAGCTGCAAGTCAGAGAGCTTTATTTTGACAAAATTAAAGCCATTGACCCGCTCTCTCGTCAGTTCCTTGTCGTCAAAAACCCACAGAGGAAGGGGGAAAGTAATGATTTTGCGGCTTTTGCAAGACTGGATTTAGGGAAAGCGGCGTATTACCTACCGGTTCTCAGCGCATCGAAACCCCAGCTTGAACTGTTCGATGAAATCTGGAAAGAGGGTATGAAGCCGGAAGAATGGCTTGATACCTATCTGGAACGTGCAAACCTGATTTGAGGAACACACTATGAAAAAAAAACTTCTGGCTACTGTGATGATTTGCTGTGCCACAAATGCTTTTGCGCTTGGGGAGGGCGTAATCGTCCACGATGCTAAATCCGCAATAGAGACTGCGGCTCAATGGGGGAAAGAGGCTAAACAGTGGGAGAAAGAACTCACAGCCTATAAAGACGAACTGTTAACGAAAACGGGCATTCGTGATGTTCAGGGACTGGTGCAGTCTGCGCAATCTGTCAGTAAGGAGCTGGAGAAGATTTACGACCAGGGGAACTCCTTCATTGATGATTACATTAAGAACCCGGAAGCAGCCCTGTCTGAGCAAGCCAGATCTCTTCTGGCCGATTATAAGGTGACAAACACCTGTAAAGGCCTGGGTTATACAGGTGACCTTGTGCGGGGCTGTGAAGCCTCGTTCCTGTCACAACTGGCGGGGATCGAGTACGGTAATAAGCTGGAAAGTAAACTGCGTGAAGATAATCAGGAGATGGCCGATCTTATCGACCAGGTGAAGAACGCCCAGGACACGAAAGCTACGCAGGACGCGACAAACGCTGTATCTCTGGCAAGCCTGAAATTTAACAAGCTCAAATTTCAGTATGAAATGTATCGCGATAAGCAGCGCGATCTTGCAGAATACAAGGAGAAAATGTTACAGGCCGCATATCAGGAGAAACAGCTTAATGCGGAAGAACCTTCATTTAAGGAAGCATTTTCTATGAATGACTATCGGATGAATTGAGGGGTTTTATGGAAATAATGAAATTTACTGTTATTGCTGGGGCTATATTACTCTTATCGGGGTGCGAGGATGTTAAATCTGCTGATTGGTGGCAGGAACATCATGCAGAGGCCGAAAAAAAAGTTGCAGAGTGTAAAGCTTCCGGCAGTGATAGTGATAATTGTAGAAATGCTAAAGAGGGATTGTTTCGATATAAACAGTTACATGCCGTTGAACCTTCCTTTAAAGATGCGTTTAAGGGGATTGTTAAGGATAAAAAATAGCGGGAGTCTTTATGGCTAATTCTGATTTCTTCGAATCAGCCCGTGATGTGATTATTGATGTTCTTGACCAGTCTTTGGCTGGTCAGCTTGATTCTTTCTCTTCAATAGCATATCAATTGGGTAAATATGGGATTTCCATCTATATATTATGGTATGCATATACCACAATAGTTGGGAAGCAAAAGTCGGCAGTTCAGGATTTTATATGGAACTTGTGTCGATTCTGGCTGATTCTCGTTTTTGTTAGAAATATGGGAGGGTGGTTAGATAGTGCAACTCAGGCAATAGACGGTCTAAAGGAAACATTTGCAGGTGGTGACCCGTGGAAATGGTTAGACCAACTATGGGCAAAAATAATACAGGTTGCAAAGTTCCTCATGTCAAAAGACACATCAACTTATGTGAAAACTGATGGTGCTATTGCTGCCTTATTAACTTATGCAGGTGGAATATTAGCGATGCTGGTCACTTCGATTGTGTATCTTGCAGCAGAGGTGACGTTAAAAATACTTACTGTTACAGCACCATTGTTTATTATTAGTTTGTCTTTTGGTTTTCTCCGGCAAATGTTTAATAGTTGGCTTCAGTTAATATTTAGCTCATGCTTCATATTCCTATTTGGTGGGTTGGCTATCAAAGCGGGGATGACATTCCTGAATGGTGTTCTATCTGTTTCACTATCAAACATTGATATCGTGAATTTGATATCAGCAGGTGCTCAAGCCGGAGTCGCAGGTGTATTCATGGCCTGGATTATCTGGCAAGCCAAAACCTATGCTTCCCAGCTCGCAGGGGTAGGTGTTGAAGGCGCGATGCAGGGGGCTGCCGCAATGGGGATTGGTGCTGGCGTGTTCGGCGCTTCCCGTATGGGGCGCAATCTGCTTGGTATGGGTAAAAATGCAGGGATTGGCGCATGGAAAGGCGTTCGCCGTCAGGATGGAGGGTTCAACCAGTCTCCTGGTGTATCCGGTAAGTTGGGGAATCTGACCGGGCAGGGCGTTAATATTGGCGCTAAGAGGCTTCGCCAGGCTGCGATAGATGCGGCGAAAAAGAAATATGGAGGTTAACCGATTTATTATTTAAATCTGTCAACTCTGAGTATTCCGCAGTAAATATTCACTCCTCTATTTAGGTTCTCACATTATGAAACTACTTATCACGGCTATCGTGACGCTTTGCCTTGTCGGATGCCAGGCGTCACATAAACAACCTCCGGTATCCGGAAAAAGCGAACCTGTTAATTCAGCAGAGGTAATGCGCAATGGGGTTTAAACTCTCAGGATTAAAACTTCCCGGTTTTAACAAGAAAAAAGAAGTAACAGACTCTTCAACTACTTTTGAAGAGAAAAATGTATTGATGCAGGAGAAAATGAACCGCATTTATAAATTCGGTGGTATTGCAGGAATGGCCGTAGGTGTGTTGTCTCTGCTGGCACTGAATGGAGCGCTACCGTTAAAGAGTACGGTTGTCGAAGCTTATCTTATTAATGGTGTCACTGGCGTTGCTGAAAGGCTGACTTCCGTTAAAAAAGAAAATCTCTCTGAAAATGAAGCGCTGGCGAAATACTTTATTACTCAGTATGTGAAGCGTCGTGAAGGGTACAACTATTTCAGTCTCCAGCATGATTATGATTATGTTCTGTTATACAGCGCTGAGAATGTGGCGACGGATTACAACGCTTTAATCAACAGCAACCAATCACCAAAGGTTATTTATAATAAAGCGGAAAAAACTGCATCCGTTCAGGATAATCCCTCCGTGATTATCAGTCCGTCATCACGGCGCGATGATAAGGATATGGGAGCATATGTCCGGTTTAAATTAACCATTCGAAATGTCGCGACAGGCCAGGATGATTATGAATACTGGAACGTCAGACTGACCTACCGTATTGAACCACAGGTCGAAATGGCATCGGGTGATCGAAATAATAACCCGCTTAAATTCGTTGTAACGAGCTATGTACGCGATAAAGAAGTGAAAGGGTGAAGACTATGAAAATGAATAAAGGAGCGCTAATCGTGGCGCTTCTGTTGGTGTCTCACGTCTGCCATGCAGCCGTTACGCCAGCAGCCAGCCGTTTCGATCCCCGTAATCAGGTTGTCAGTTATAACCCGCAAAACACGACGGTGATAAACAGTGCGGTTGGCTATACAACCACACTGGTGTTTGACGAAGATGAAACGGTAATCAGTGCCAGAACCGGCTTCCCCCAGGGCTGGGAAGTGAACAAAGAAGATAACCTGGTGTATCTGGAAGTAAAGCCCGTCAAACAGACCGTACAGAAGAACAGTACCGATGACAATGGCAAGCAGTCTTCAGAGGTGGTCAGTGTAGCCCTTGATCCTGAAAACGACCTGGAACGCTGGCGAACAAACCTGTTTGTCCGCACAACAAAACGTAATTACAGCATGGAGCTGAACGCCCGAACGTTCCGGCAGCCGGATAAGATCGCGTTTGTTGTTAATTACCAGTACCCGCAGGAACGCCGGAAGGAGCAAGCCGAAATCGAGAAGAAACGGATTGAGGCTCTCAACAAGCGGCAGGAGGAGCAGGCAATCAACCGTTCTCTTGAAAATGCGAAGTCGCCCAAGAACTGGGATTACTGGAAGCGGGTAGCTGACGGCAGCCAGTCAATCAGCCCGGATTATGCGTATGACGATGGCCGCTATACCTGGTTTGGCTTCAGCCCTCTGAAGAAAATCCCCAGCGTCTTTGTGTTGAGCGGCGAACAGGAAACGCTGACTAACCCGGTAGTCAAAAACAGCGGCAGTTTCACCGTTGTTGGTGTTCCTGTAGACCAGCGCTTTGTTTTGCGTATGGGAAATCAGGTTGTTGGGGTTGAAAACCGGGGCTTTGGTAAAGTCCGGCTTCCGGCAGGAGATACCGTTTCCCCGAATGTTGAGAAAGAGGTGATCCAGTGAGCGAACAGGAAAATAAAATCCCGACCGCTGTAGAAATTGAACAGGCACTACGGGAACGGCATCAGAAAGAAATTGAGCAAAGTGACAAAACGGATAAGGAAGATGAAGGTGACGGTAAATCAGTAAAACGCCTGGGTATCGAGAAGCTTAAAAAATCGCGTAAGGGGCTGGTGATTATTGTGGCCGCTTTCCTTCTGTTGGCCGCCGGGGTGTCTGTCTACTATATCCCGTCGATTATTCGTGCAATGTCCAGCGGTGATGAAAAGCCTGCCAGTAATGCGGTATCTACTGGTTCAGTAAAACGCGCGACAGGCCTCAGCGATGATGTTGATCCATTCAACACCATGGCAGAGCCGGCTAAGACGGAAGAGCGGAAGGAAAGCAGCGGCAAAGCGGAAACGCCACCGGAAAAAGTTCAACAAAACTTCAGTCGTGCGCTGGATGTGGCCTATGGGGGGAGCAGCTCTGCGTCCTCAAATTCCGGTGGTAGCTCGTCAACGGCCAGCAATACCAGGAACGAGGGGGACGGCAGTGACAAACAGGCAGAGGTTCAGCCTGTAAACGCAGGGCAACCCGCGCAGCTTTCTAAAATTACGCGTGTACCTTATGACCCTAACCTTTTCATTCCTGAAAATACCGCGATTAAGTGCTCGCTGGACAGACGATTTATTTCTGATCTGGCTGGCAAGCTGGTCTGTACGATTAATGAGGACGTATACAGTGCAAACAGGAATGTAAAGCTAATTGAAAAGGGAACAGCCGCATATCTGATGTATAAAACGGGCACGTTCAATCATGGTCAGGGAGCCGTGTTTATCGCTGCAACGAAGCTTAGAACACGCAAGGAACCTTTCATTGATATTCCGCTGATTGATACACAGGCGGCGGGAGCGCTGGGTGAGGCCGGGGCGTCTGGCTGGATTGATACGCATTTTGATGAGCGCTTTTTGGGTTCCATGATGGTTGGCATGATCCCTGATGTGGCACAGGCCGCAAGCGGAGCGGCCAAAAGTAATAAAGATAATCAGACCGACTATACAGCTAACAGTCGCCAGGCTTTTGCTGATATAGCACGCGAAGCGTTTGCAAACAGCGTAAATATCCCTCCAACGCTTTATAAAAACCAGGGGGAAATCATTACTCTGATTGTTGGTCAGGATTTGGACTTCTCTTCTGTTTATAAACTGAAAATGAAATAAAGGCGGGTGTGATGAAAGAAAATCGCCATTTAGCTTATGAAATAGTAAATGATTACTTTAATAAACCACTTAATGAAGTTGAAGGCCTGACTGAAATCGCCGTTAACAGACCAAATGAGCTATTTTTAAAGGTCAGAGGTAAATGGCAGCAGCATGAATTAAAAATGGATTTTCGTGATTGTATGTCATTTGCAGGGGCGATTTCTGATTATCATGATGGTGGGTCGGTGACACCAGAATATCCCTTACGTTCTGTTACGCTCCCCGGAGGGGAGCGTGTACAAATAGTTATCCCCCCGGCAACGGAAAGGGAAACGGTGTCTATTACAATCCGTAAGCCGTCCAGTGTGTTTATCGACCATGATACCTTTGTCAAACAAGGGTTTTACTCAAGGCTAAATCAAGGAGTTGAATTTAGGGATAAAGAAGATGAATTATCTTTAATGTTTAAAGATAATTGTTTTGAACGATTTGTACCTGAATGTCTGGTTAAGGGTAAAACGATGGTATTTTGTGCCGGAACGGGGGCGGGTAAAACCACCTTTGCAAATGCCTGTCTTCAGTACATACCCCATCATTTACGATGTATTTCAATAGAAGATACAGATGAAGCAAAGTTCAGGTTTCACAAAAATCATGTGAAATTGTATTACCCGTCAGAAGGGGAAAGTAGCACTGTCAGTTCCGCTTCTCTTTTACGTTCTGGTTTTCGTATGAACCCGGACAGAATTCTCATGACGGAGGTTCGCGGCGCGGAAGCCTGGGATTTTCTCAAAGGCTCAAGTTCCGGCCATGCAGGGAACCTTACAACCGTCCATGAGAGCACCCCTGAAGATGCTGTACTTGGACTGGTTCAACGGTGCTATATGAATCCTGAATGTCAGAATTTGCCCTACAACATTATATTGCGGAGGGTGTTAAGCAACGTCGATGTGATTATGAGTATTAAGTACATCGATGAGGAAGATACACGATTTGCATCGGGTATTTACTATCGTAATATTCATTTTCAGGAATACTTTGAAAAGCTGAAGGAGTGATTATGTCTCTAAAACTACCCGATAAAGGCCAGTGGGCTTTTATCGGTCTGGTTATGTGTCTTGTGACGTATTATACTGGCTCGGTTGCTGTTTACTTCCTGAATGGAAAAACGCCGCTTTATATATGGAAGAATTTTGATTCCATGCTGCTGTGGCGGATAATAACAGAGAGTAATATACGGACAGATATCAGGTTAACCGCTATCCCCTCTCTTTTATCAGGTATGGTTTCGTCTCTCATCGTGCCTGTTTTTATTATCTGGCAACTGAATAAAACGGATGTTGCTCTTTATGGTGACGCGAAGTTTGCCAGTGATAATGATTTGAGAAAATCGAAACTTCTGAAATGGGAGAAAGAAAACGATTCTGATATTCTGGTCGGGGCGTATAAAGGTAAATACCTGTGGTATACCGCACCAGATTTTGTATCACTTGGCGCAGGAACCCGCGCAGGTAAAGGGGCTGCAATCGGTATTCCAAACCTGCTGGTCAGGAAACATTCCCTGATTGCATTAGATCCAAAACAGGAACTGTGGAAAATCACCAGTAAGGTACGTGAAAAACTGCTGGGTAATAAAGTCTTTCTTCTTGACCCTTTCAACAGTAAAACGCATCAGTTTAACCCGCTTTTCTATATTGATTTAAAAGCAGAGAGCGGTGCTAAAGACCTGCTGAAGCTGATTGAGATCCTGTTCCCGTCTTACGGTCTGACCGGAGCGGAAGCGCACTTTAATAACCTCGCGGGGCAGTACTGGACGGGGCTGGCAAAACTGCTTCATTTCTTTATTAACTACGACCCCTCCTGGCTTGGTGAGTTCGGGCTTAAACCTGTTTTCTCAATTGGTTCTGTAGTCGATTTGTACAGCAACATTGACCGGGAACTGATACTCAGTAAGCGAGAAGACCTGGAGGCAACAAAAGGGCTTGATGAAAACGCGCTGTATCATCTGCGCGATGCACTGACCAAAATCAGGGAGTATCACGAAACAGAGGATGAACAACGTTCGAGTATTGATGGTTCGTTCCGTAAGAAAATGAGTCTGTTTTATCTTCCGACTGTCCGCAAATGTACAGACGGCAATGATTTCGACCTTCGCCAGTTACGTAGGGAAGATATCACTGTTTATGTCGGCGTTAATGCTGAAGATATGTCTCTGGCCTATGATTTCCTCAACTTGTTCTTTAACTTCGTTGTGGAAGTAACGCTACGTGAAAACCCTGACTTTGACCCGACCCTGAAACATGACTGTCTGATGTTCCTGGATGAGTTTCCGTCTATTGGTTACATGCCAATCATTAAAAAAGGTTCGGGTTATATTGCCGGGTTTAAACTCAAACTTCTGACGATTTACCAGAATATCAGTCAGCTTAATGAAATCTATGGTGTTGAAGGTGCCAAAACGCTGATGAGTGCGCATCCCTGCCGGATTATATACGCTGTCAGTGAAGAAGATGACGCTAAAAAGATTTCGGAAAAGCTGGGCTATATCACCACTAAATCGACAGGTTCAAGCAAGACAAGCGGACGCTCAACGTCGAAAAGTAGTTCAGAAAGTGAGGCGCAGCGTGCCCTTGTGCTCCCGCAGGAGCTGGGAACGCTGGATTTTAAAGAAGAATTTATCATTCTTAAAGGTGAAAACCCCGTTAAAGCTGAGAAAGCCCTCTACTTCCTCGACCCGTATTTTATGGACAGGCTGATGATGGTAAGCCCTAAACTTACTGAGTTAACCGCCTCTCTGAATAAAACTAAAAAAGTATTGGGTGTTAAAGGGCTTAAATATCCTTCTAAAGAAAAAATGCTCTCCGTCGGTGAGCTGGAGTCAGAGGTTTTACTATGAAAAAAATGTTAATGGTCAGTGTCCTTTTTCTCTCTGCCTGTTCCTCTCCGCCAGAACCGCCACAGGTTGACTGGAAACAGAATCCCGAAACGGTAAATACACAACTAATGGACTGGCAACCGACATATTCAGTTATTAAATCAGATAAGGTTAAATTATCATGGGTTAAAGTTATCCATGATTTCAGGCCTGAAAACCGCCTTTATGATGATGCTGTTTTCTATGCTGTCGCACATTCAGATACCATTATTATTGAAAGTGGCAAAGGTGAAGATTTCTTTACTACAAAAAACTGGCTCAGGTCTAACGGTGCATATGGAGTAATCCAGTACAGATATAAAAATGATGGGTTCGGTTTTAAATCCATTAATATCTTTCTACAGAAAGGATGACACTATGAATGTTCGCAATTTGATTATCGTACCGCTCACTCTCGCCGCATTGACAGCACCCGTCTTAGCAAAAAGACATAATCATACTGATGGATTAAATCAGGTTGGTGATACCTGTCAGTTAATGACATGCATGACAGGAAAACTACAGGGGGATACACAGACAGCCTGCCAGCCCGTTAATCAGCGTTTCTTTAACGTGCGTGTATTCACCCCCTACTATAATCCCGAAGCTACGGCGCGACTCAGGCAAAGCATTTTGATGCAATGTGAAGGCGCTGTAGAGAACGAAAACAATATTGAGGCCGTTATCGCGAGATATGGTCGTTCATTTCAGGAATAACAGAACGCCGCAAATTTCAGATTTTTAATCTGGGATTTGCGGGGTTGAACAACCGAAGGGCGTTAGTTATGGATAAGTTTATTTCAGGAATAAAACATCAAAATGTTAATGTAATAACGGTTACTCAGGATTTAACAGGACTGAGGAATATAAGTGATGATACGGCGAAAGGGATTGTTGAAAACTGTACTGTTTGTATTTTTCTCAGGGGTGATGACCAACAAAGTGAAGAAGGAGAATGACGGTGGATAATACTATTACTAAGTCAGAAACTATCGGAGCACGTGGTGTCGGATTGATTTTTATCAGTAACATTAAAACGGTTTCCTCAGTACTGACTGAGCTACTGCTGTTTATGGTCTGGTTTCCGGCAATTGTCTATGGGCTTTATCGTGTTGTTATCGCTTTGTGGGATGCTTCCTTAAAGCCGCAATCGCTCATGGAGTTTATTAATTTCATGGTTGAGTTATACAGCTATGTACTTCCTTCACTGGCTGTTATCGCAGTGGCTTTAATTGTCGTTTTATCCATTTTTAAACGACTCTCAGCAATATGGGAGGGAAGAAAGCAATGAGACATTTTCTTAATGCTCTTTCCTTTGCTGTTGCCCTGTTGCCAGCTACATTGTGTGCTGCTCAGATTCAGGGGAAGGTTATTCGTGTACTTGATGGTGACACCATTGAAGTATTGCAGGAGCAACAACCTGTCAGGGTTCGTCTCCTGAATATCGATGCCCCGGAAAAGAAACAACCTTTTGGACGCTGGTCAACAAATCAACTTAAAGCCATGCTCGCAGGACAATCCGTTACCGTCTCTTATACGCAAACAGATCACTACGGGCGAGTTCTGGGGCGAGTGGTGACAGCGAACGGCACTGAGGCTAACCGCCAGCAAGTGCTAAAAGGGGCTGCATGGGTTTATGACAAGTACAACACGGATAACTCATTACCGGCTCTGCAACGGGAAGCACAAACACAGAAGCGCGGCCTGTGGGCTGATTCTAATCCTGTTCCACCGTGGGAGTGGCGTCATAAACAAAACTGACGCGCTTCGCTTGTCCAACCCCTCCACATCCTGAAATAAATGTCAGGCTGTGTCACGGTTATCCGTATGGCTGGTAAAGGAGCCAATAATGAAAATGAGTTCAATAAAGACGGTTTATGATTTTATGCGTTACTGCCGTATGCCGCTATGGTTTCAGCGTTCAATCAGGGATATGAAAGTCGGTGACACTTTTATTCTTGGAAAATACACGCAACCTGTTTCTCATGACAGTGATTCGTTTTGTGTACCTCCGCGCTATTCAGCTTGTCTGGATGGTAGCGAGGCTTGTTTCGTTGCGGAGGCGTGGATAGAAAAAGAACGTGGGATTTACTCTTTTTACGGTACATGGACATTCCCGACAAAACCAGAACGTGCGCATGTTATGACCTTTGGAGAATTCAGGATAAGCAAAGGAGGTATTATAGAGTTTGACGACAAAGGCCATGAGGTAAGAAGTTTCGCGCTTGTATGTCGTTATCTCGCTCATATGCTCAACTGCATGTCTGATGAAGATAAAAAGATTTATTTTAAGAATAACAGCTTTCCTTTATTCAATGGCGTATGGCTGGATAGTGATTGTAATGAAAGGAGACAGCGTGCGGTAGAAGTGGATGGGAAAATCAAACGAGTATGGATAAATTACAAAGATTATATGCCAACTCATCAACTTTCAGCAATTGTTGAAGCTGCCTTTGCTACTGGCGCACTTCAGTTGGAGGATTAAAAATGGAACATGAAGATGATTTTGCGTTAGCACAGGATGTAAATCGCCAGCTATCAATAATGATAAACGCTTTTGACAAAGATAATGCACAGGAAATTATTGTCGCGGCGGCGGGAGAAATTCAGTCTCTGGTACAAAACTATTGCAGTAACAGGAGCGATTAACATGAGACTTTTTATTGCAGAGAAACCCTCTTTAGCAAAAGCCATTTTTGAAGGGCTGGGTGGTAACCCAGATACGGAAAAGAAAAACGGCTATTTTGAACACGGTTCTGATGTTGTTACCTGGTGTTATGGTCATATGCTGGAACTTTACGACCCGCAGGATTACGACGAGAAGTATTCAAACTGGCGTTTCAGTGATTTACCCATTAAATCGGTTTATCCTCCAAAATATAAAATCAAGCCAGAATCCGAAGCACAGACCCGCATCATTTTGTCTCTTATCGATAAAGCCGACAGCATCGTTCATTCTGGCGACCCCGATGATGAAGGATGTTTGCTGGTCGATGAGATTTTAGGTTATGCCGGTAACAAGAAACCCGTCCAGCGGCTGCTTGTTGCCGACCTCAACCTTGCGCCAGTGCAAAAATCGCTGGCGAATTTGCAGCCTAACGATAAATTTCGCGGTATGACGTTAAGCGCCCTGGCGCGTTCCCTGTGCGATCAGGGTTTTGGCTATAACATGACGCGGGGATGTACATTAAAAGGCCGTGAGAAGGGCTATGACGGCGTTCTGAACGTTGGCCGGGTACAAAGTGCCGTTCTTGGCCTGGTGAACATGCGCACGCTGGCGAACCAGAACCACACAGAAAGTTTTTATTACGATGTATTCGCCAGTCTGTCGATGAACGGGCATCAGATTAAGGCGAAATATCAGACAACAGACGACGATCAGATAGACGAGAAAAAACGGCTGATCTCCGAAGCTCAGGCCGCGCATATTGCCGGGCGGGTTACGGGTAAGGACGCTATTGTTACTATCGCGACGACAAAGCCGGAAAATACCAAACCTCCGCTGCCGCTTAACCTTTCCACGCTTCAGCAGCTATGCGCAAAGCGATTTGGTTATTCTGCAAAAGATACGCTCGATGTGATGCAGGGGCTGTATGAAACTCACAAGCTTCTGACCTATCCACGTTCTGACAATCGCTATCTTTCAGATGAGCATTATTACCAGGCCGGAGATATTGCTGCCGCGATAGCGGCCACCGTACCCGAACTGGCGTCTGCGATCGCAGATATGGATAAAGACCAGAAGCACAAAGCCTTTAATGCCAGTAAGATTGAGGCGCACCACGCCATCATCCCGACGACAAAAAGCGGAGCCGGTATTCAGCTTAATGAAAAAGAGCGGAACGTTTATAACCTGGTATCCGTCTACTTTATCGGGCTGTTCTACCCGGATGCGATTCGCAACAAGACGAAAATCCACTTTGATATTAAGGGGGATACCTTTACGGCCACACAGAGCGTTCTGGTACAAAAAGGCTGGGAAGCGCTGGGTAAGGATAGTGATGATGAGGACGAAAATGAAGTTGCCGGAACGGACGGTTTTGACCTTTCATTGCTGAAATTTAATGACAGCGGGCTGTGTGAATCGGCAGACGTGGATAAGAAAAAGACTACACCACCTCGCTATTTCACGGAGTCAACATTGCTGGCCGCCATGACGAGTGCGGCAAAATTCATTGATGATCCGGCACTCAGAAAAGCGCTGGAAGCGAAAGACGAGGGCAGCAGTGATCGTGGCAGTATCGGAACGGAAGCCACCCGCGCGGGTATTCTTGAGAAACTGGCGGCAAATACCGGGCTTATCTCCATCGAAAAAGAAAAGGGGTATTCGGAGCTGGTATGGAAAACCACAAAACAAGGCCAGGAGTTTTGCGCTGCACTGCCTCCTGAAATCACTAAACCGGATATCTCCGCTCTGTGGGCTGAAAAGCAGTCTCAGATCAAAGCCGGAGAGCTGACGGTTGAGGAGTTTATTAAGGAAAATGATGAATATGTCCAGGGGTTAATCGACGAGCTGGACAGGAACGGAATTTCGATTTCTTCAAATGCCACGCCCTGCCCGGCCTGTAACAACGGTTTCCTGCGTAAACGTAAGGGGCAAAATGGCTTTTTCTGGGGGTGCTCCTGCTACCCTGAATGCAAGACAACATTCCCGGATAAAGACGGCAAACCGGATATGGAAGCAAAATCCAGATCAGAAGGTTCCATGTCCCGGCTCGAAGCCCCCTGCCCTTCATGCAGTAAAGAAATTATTATCCGGCCAAAAGGCTTTTTCTGTTCCGGGTGCGAGTTTAAAATCTGGGCTGAAATAGCGGGTAAAAAACTGACACAAAATCAGGTGGAAAAATTAATCAAAACGGGTAAAACCGGGGAGATTAAAGGCTTTACCAAAAAAAATGGGGAAAAGTTTGACGCTAAAATTGTTTTGCAGGATAAAGCTATGGGTAAACTTGGTTTTGAATCCAGTAAAAAATAAGGATTAACTTGATGAGTGAAAATGAAACGTTTGACGCAACACGAAAGCTACTCCTGAATATTCGCTCTGTTCGTGTTTTTGCGCGAGAAACCAGCTTTGAGCAACTGCTGGAAATGCAGGAAAAGCTTAACGCCGTGATCGAAGAACGCCGTGAAGAAGCAGAGCGTGAGGCAGCAGAACGCGCTGAACGCGAAAGAAAGCGTCAGGAACTGCTCCAGCTGATCGCCGGAGAAGGTTTTTCACCGGAAGAACTGCTTGGCCTGTCCGAAGATTCGCCAAAAACACGGAAAAAGACGTTGCCAAAAGCGCCGCCTAAATATCAGTTTGATGAAAACGGCGAAACGAAATACTGGTCTGGCCGTGGCCGGACACCAAAACCAATCGACGAAGCATTAAAAGCTGGCCGTTCTCTTGATGAGTTTCTCATCAAAAAAGACGCTT
The DNA here is from genome assembly GCF_036620675.1 of Rosenbergiella sp. YN46. NCBI lineage: Bacteria > Pseudomonadati > Pseudomonadota > Gammaproteobacteria > Enterobacterales > Erwiniaceae > Rosenbergiella > Rosenbergiella sp. YN46. The sequence continues at coordinate 5,856 of NZ_JAZHEE010000047.1, read as the reverse complement.
CCAGCTCTGCTGGTGACGAACAGTAATGTAATAAGCCTCTGGTTTACGCCGGAGGCTTTTTTTTAGATAAAAGGAGGATGTTTTGAGTCTGACATTACCATTAATGTATTTCAAGACAGGTGCAGATCTCAGCAAAATCACACATTATGAAGTGCACTATCAGGACGGCTTTGTTCAGCAGGCATGGTTGCAACCAGAAATACAACTATTTGTTGTGTGTATCGCTAAGAAAAAAGGCTCCCGTCGCGAGATTAAAGGTGGAATGGCCGTTCTTACCAGTATTGCGGCCAGCGATGGCGCGGAACTGGCAAAAGCGCTGGATAACGTTATGCGCCAGTCTGATGAGTTGCGGCCACTGGCAGGGAAAGACGAAAACGTCTTTATCCCGGCCAGAATTGGAATTTCTGGTGAAGCACCGCCAACAGAGCAAGAACTTCTAAGTGTCTTTTACCAGCAATGCCTGAAACATGGCTCATGGGGCAGTGCCTGATTTCTGTTACATAAAGCAGGGATGCCCCTGCTTTCCTTTCTTGCCAGCAAACCAGTTTCCTGCAGCCGGTTTGGCCGTTGATTTTTGCCAGCAATCAAAGGTGTGGTTTATATTATCTGTATCGTACGATACAGATGAGGGGGGTAAGACGATGAATTATATTGATATTGCCAGGGTATGGCGTCAGCACAACCAGGAGCACGCTGATTCTGGCGTGGTTCTGATTTGGGACGGGAAGGTGTATTGCTGGAAAAATATTCTCCGCGACCCTCAGCATGAGCGCCCCGGAGTGATAGCGGTAGATACTGAAGATAATGTGTTTATTGCTGAAGGTGGCAATGAATATGACGGCGCGAAATGCTGGGTTGTCTTTCAGGAGTCCTGATGATGACGAGAGCCACAGAACGCGCTTACAGCGAGCTACAGCAGGCGTTTGATTTCTACAACCAGCGCCTTTTTGACGGCGAACTCCCCGACTGTCTGATTACGTTCCAGCGCGGCAAGAACACAATGGGCTATTTCAGTTACAGGCGCTTTGTTGCTGCTGACGGCAGCGGCAGGATGATTGATGAAATCGCCCTCAATCCTGAATACTTCCCGGTTTACCCGCTTATTGAAGTCATGCAAACGCTGGTTCATGAGCAGTGCCATATGTGGCAGTACCACTACGGCAACCCGTCGCGTAAGACGTACCACAATGCGCAGTGGGCGGCCAAAATGGAAAGCATCGGGCTTATGCCCTCCTCTACCGGGAGACCTGGTGGCGCGAAAGTCGGCCAGAAGATTAATGACTATCCAATACCTGGTGGCCGCTTCCAGCGTGTCACACTGGAACTGTTCCAGGGGCAATTTGCTTTGAGCTGGTTTGATCGCTTCCCTGTCCAGGTTGAACAACAAAAAGACATGACCGCCGTCATCGAGCAGTGGCGAGAAACGCTGGCTCAGGCACATCAAAATGCTGAATCCGGGATTGATATTGAAGCGGTGCTGTCAATGGCGCTGCTGCCGTCAGTGTCACCGCAGAACGGGAGCGGCGATTCAGGTGATATGGCCGGGAGCAATGATAACGATCTGCCTGTTGCAGCTTTTGAGGACAAGCCAAAAAGGAACAAAGTCAAATATCAGTGTCGGGGGTGCGGTGCTGCCGTGTGGGGCAAAGCCGGACTTAATATAGAGTGCGGCGATTGCGAGCTGGCTTTCATCGAAAACTAATTGCCAGCAAATCTTCCCGACCGCATCTGTTGGCCATCGATTTTTTGCCAGCAAAGTTTTCATCCTGAGCGGCACCGGCAGCGTAAAAATGACAGCAAAAGAGGGTTATCATGGGGCATTACACAATCAGAACTAATGACGACGAAGATCAGGCCATTAAAAAGGCGCAGGAAGCCACCGGACAGGCATCAGCCAGCAAAACCTTTATGACGGCTATCCTTGAGCTTCAGCGCAACAGAGACGAGATAGCGCAGCTACGGCGCGCACTGGCGCAGGAACAAGCCAAAAACAAAGAGCTGGTTGCATCAGTGAAGCAATTCAGGAACAGCATGAATGTCATGTTTGAACTGGCTGGCAACAATAAAAGTTAATATCATTGCTCTTGTCCGGGCGCTGTCGGGGTTTCCTTTCACGGGTGATGGTTTGTTTATCCCGGCATTGCCCGGCGCTCTCTCGTAAATTCTTGCGCCCAATCCCTCCCGAAAAATCTCAGAATTCACGTAGCGCACCGATCTCACCAGGCGTAAAAAAACCCGACTGGTGAGATCGGGTTTTTTACATTCTGGTTCTCAGACCAGTGAGGACACATCCTCGGTAGACGCTTAAATACTACGTCTAATGAGCCATAAATGCAAATTTACGGTATACTTCGGCGGTCTACTCTGTGGCGTATCTCTTCCGGCTAACCGCATGGCGGTAAACGAATTAAAGTCCTGGCTGGGTACAGGTGGTGCTGTTCCGGTGCTCGGGCCGGAGGGGACATATCCTCGGTAGACATCGGGAACCACTGCGACAGGCGATCTATGGGCGACCAGTGCGTATCTCCCCTCCTTATGGAGGAAACGGATAATGGAATTAGCCATTATCGTTCTGAAAGTGCTCCTGGTGCTTTTAGAGCTGATTCGTTACTTACTGTCTTAATCGATAGGCAATAACGGAAACGTAGCTAAGGCCGGAGGCTAACCACTTCCGGCCTTTAATAAAAAGATATTTTAGTTACAACATGCATGTGTTTGTATTACCCGCCACACATATCACCCTCCGCGCGGATTCTTTGCTTAACAGCTTTGCTGATCGTCGCCCTGCTACAACCCAGAACTTTTTGAACCTGGCTCCAGGAGCTGCCACTCGCAATCAACCGGTTTATTGCATCATAGCGAGACTGGTTAACCTGGCGTCCTTTATACTTACCTTCCCTTTTCGCCCTGGCTATCCCCTGCTGCTGTCGTTCCCGGCGCTGTTCATAGTCTCGCCTGGCGACGGCGGCCAGCATATCCAGCAACATATCGTTAATGGCCGAAAACATACGGCTGTCAAAATCATTGTGACCCGATGCCAGCCAGGTTGTCGGAACGTTGACGGCCACAACCCGGATATCTTTCTGCCGGATCATTTTCTTCAGCGCGTTCCAGTCCTCCCCTACGAGGCGTGAAAGCCTGTCCACATCCTCTACCAGCAAGATATCGTTTTGCTGGCAGTCCTTCAGGAGCCGGAACAACTCAGGGCGTTCAAGCTTAGAACCTGACTCATTTTCAATGTAGTAGTTACAGATGCTCAGGCCGCGCTCGATGGCGAAGGTATTGATCGTATCCAGGGCGCGTGTTGCATCCTGTTCAGTTGTGGATGCGCGTAAGTAAGCTCTGACAAAGCCTTTTGGTATCGTTTGAGTCGTCACAGGGAACCAGTTCATTTTAAGTTAACCAGGCATACCCATACAGTACCCGTTTCCGTTGGTTCAGGGAAGGCACACTCAAAAAGAACCAGAAAACAGACCCCGCCCCTATAGTGACAACGTCACACTAAAAATTTACAACATAAAGATAATGTAAAGACACACCAAGCTTTACCAAGTAACACCCCTGTAAAGACAGCTCTATCTTTACCATGTAAAGACAAAATAAAGATAGGTCTATCTTTATTTGTGCTTTACATGGTAAAGCCTTTGGATTATAAAGACACTGTAAAGACAAAACTATCTTTACGAAAAACACACGATGTAAAGACAGGCATATCTTTACATGTGATTTACAACATAAAGAGAGGGGTTGTGAAAATGGGTAAAATCTTGCTTGTCGTATCAGATAAGGGTGGGGTAGGCAAAAGCACCTACGTAGCTAACACAGGCTCAATGCTGGTCAACAAAGGTAAGTCGGTAATTATCCTGAAGACAGATAAAAACCACGATCTGTTGAGCTGGAACGAAAAGCGGACAGATAACGGCTTACTCACTATCCCGGTTCACGCAGCTTACGGAAACGTCAGCAACGAAATTAAACGCCTTAGTAAGCTGTGTGAAGTCCTCATTGTCGATTGCCCCGGCCATGACAGCCAGGAGTTCCGTAGCGCCCTGACAGTATCAGATATCGTGGTAACACTGGTTAAGCCGTCCTCTGATTTCGAAAGCGAAACACTGACCAGTGTTACAGAGAAAATCCGCACCGCTCAGAAAGCTAACGCAGCTCTGGAACCGTGGGTGCTGTTCACCAGAATCAACTCAGCGAAACCCCGCCACAGAAAAGCGGCCATTGATCTGGATAAATTACTGCGTTCGGACAACATCTGGATTCAACCTCTGAAAACCCGGATATCCGAGCTGGATGTGTATGAAAGCGCCTGTAATGAAGGGGCAGGGGTACATGACGTTAGCCGGGCATCGAGCCTTTCAACAGCGAAAGCACAGATTGAACTTGTGGCACAGGAAATAGGCATTTTATAGGAATATCAACAAGATTAACCGAAATCTTTACATTGTAAAGATTATATAAATACACTATACTATTTACATGTTATGCGCCACAGATGAGGTACTTTTATGGCACTAAAATTAAACCGCCCGGTCGTCAATGAATCACAGGAACCCGCAACCAGCGCGGAAACCGCGCGTTTTATCTCCGGCGCTACCAGAGCGCCTGTAGTGGGTAAACCAAAGTTGATGAACTTCAGACTGCCAGCGTACTTTGAGGAGATCCTGGAAGCGGAGGCGCAGAGAACAGGCCAGAGCAAGACAACCGCTCTAAAAGCGGCTTTGGCAATGTACAACAGCCAGGATGAAAACCTGAAAAATCACTGGCTGCTTGAGTCTGCAAAGTTAGGTTAAATCAATTGACTATGATCATCTACTTAGACAAATAGCAAAGATAAGGGAATCAATAAATGTCTATATTCAAATACATCAGAGCAGCCTTTAAGTTTTACATGCTATACATACAGCCACTATTAGGATTTTATCTCATATGTAGTGGCCTCTGGATTTTCAATTCACCAGTTGAGAGTGCGTGTATATCAAACAATCTTGAGTCATGCACAAATTCAGCTACTGTTATTATGAAAGCGAGTATATATTTAACAATCGGTATTGGTGTCGTGGCTGTATGGTACTTTACCGATCTTCAACCAAAATTAAGAGGCGAGGATCAGGAAAAACAAGTCAAGTCAGGAGTTAAACCCGAAGATTTCGTTAAGTAAAAGCCGAGCCTAAAGACGTTAACCGTGGGGGATTTATGAATAAATCATGGCTTGAACAACAGGTGCAGACAGAAAAAATAAATAAAGTACAAGAAGAGAAAAAAAATGGCACTATCCAAAAAGGATTGTACAGGGTTCGTATAAAAGACAAATACAGGTGGGATTTGTGGGAAAATGATTTCAGAGTTGTCATTGCTTATTCGAAAGATGATGCAGAGCTAAAATTTACAGAAATGACAGGTTTTAATGAGCATTACTATATAGAAAACATTGAAAAAATAGCACTTTCAGATATAGAAAAAGTCTTACTGGAAAACTGAAAAGATAGTTATCCAGAGGTTTAGTTAAATAATGGCGTCAGTTTTTCAACCAGTAGCAGATCGCTTAAACCATCTAAAGAAACAACTTCTATACCAGAATCAACAAGTGAATCAACTCCAGATACTTCACCGAAGCCGATAACCATAATCGGCTTTCGGTCTATTAAATCAAAAATCACCAAAGGCAATATTACACTGTTAATCGCCTCAAACTCCTGAAAAAACATATCAGAGCCGTATTCGCTGGCAGGAAAAAGAATCTCACTTAATCTCAAACCATAAAAAATATGGTAGTGTTCTTTAAGGTTATCCTTTAAAATATTAACAGCCTTAGAATATTTTTCGTTAATAAACTCTTTAACCTGATAT
>NZ_JAZHEE010000046.1:0-26490 GCF_036620675.1 Rosenbergiella sp. YN46 | reverse complement strand
GGAAGACGGCAGCTACGAGGTGTGGTGGTACAGCACGAAAGTGGGGGTGATCGACCTGAAGAAAAAGTCGATCACCATGGGTAAAGGATGTTAAAAAGTGTTCACCATGTCCCCGAACACCTGTCTACCATGTCCCCGGACCGTACATTGGGAGAGGGACGGGGTGAGGGAGTATTACGCCATCAGCGCCGCCTGGCGGCGCATTTTCATCATCAGCATCGTTCCTGCCGCCAGGGTAATCAACTGCGATGCGACCAGCACCGAAAAACCGGCGCTGACCGATCCCATCCAGCCCATCACCACGCCCATCAGCATAGGAATAAAGGCGGCGCACAGATTACCGATGCCGTTAATAATGCCGTAGGCGCTGCCAACCGCTTCTGACGGTGCCCGGTGTTGCACTACTACCGGAATCGCCGCTCCCTGAATTCCCCAGCAGGCATTCGCCATCAGCATCCAGAAAGCCAGCCAGCCGGGCTGGTGGCTCAGCATTAATCCGATTACCGAGCAGGCCGTGGTGGCGCCGCCGACGATAAACAGCAAAGGTGCCCGAGCCGGCGGCATTTTATCCAGCAGCACGCCGCCCAGAAATTTGGCGCCCAGACTGAGCAGAAACGGTAATGCTGCCAGCAGCCCCGTGGCCTGAAGAGAAAAATGGTGTTCGTCGCGCAGCCAGGCTGGCAGCCAGGCGCTGTTGCCCCACAGATAACTGAGCGTGGCAATCTCTACCAGTAGGATCCAACCCAACAACGGAGTGCGCCAGGCAAGCCGAAAGGTGGTACGAAAGCGCAGGTGGTTCAGGCGACGCAGAGCCGGAGGCGGCGGCAGAAAAACCCATACCAGGCCGCCGCCGATAATCAGGTTGAGTAATGCCAGAGCGTAAAAAGAGCCGTTCCAGCCCAGATGTTGCATCAGCCAGGTGATGAGCGGAAAGCCGACGGCCAGCCCCAGGGAGATACCAAGCGCGCTCACGGCGTTTGGCTTGCCCAGTTCATGAGGGGCGAAGTGATCGCTGATATAGCGGGTCTTCATAGAGAATAGCGGCCCTTCGGCCATACCGAGCAGCAGACGGGCGACCAGCAGCCCCATTAGCGATCCCAGCAATGGAGATATGGCGCAGATGATGGCCCAGACCAGAATACTGACCAGTAATCCCTGGCGGTAATGCATCTTGCTTTCCATTAGCGGCGTTAATAAAAGAGCGGAGAATCCATAGCCCAGCAGAAACAGCGTCATCAACATCCCTTGTAACAATCTGTTATCATTTAACCGAAAATGGGTGGCGAATTCGGGGTTGATAATCATCACGGAAATATTTACCCGATCCACATAAGAGATCACGATTAATAAAAGTAACGCCAGTACGCCTTGCCATCTTGCGGAAAACATTGGCATTCCCTCCTGTTGGATAGATACAGCCGCAGATTTACCTTAAACCATTGTGACAGTTTCGATGTGAAATAAAACGTTTTGATAAAATTATTTGTTTTTCAATGGATAATGGGTTTTTAGTTTCATATTTGAAACCATTTATCGCCTATGGATATTCTGTGTTTAGCGGGTTTTAATAAAAATTGTCAATGGATGTCGGAGAACCGGAAGCGTAAAAATTAAATATAACCAAGCGACATCACAAAACAGAAAATAAATCACAATTTCATATGCCATCAATTTTTCGTGATCAATTGCACACTTGCAGGATATTCCTCATCTGATTTAACAAATCCATCACATTGCCCCTTGACCTGAAAAGCGACCCTCTTATATTGGCTGTATTAAATAAGAAACAATGTTTCACATATGAAACAGCGGCCTGGAGGAGCACGATGAGCTGGATAGGCGTGTGTGATGTTGCACAAGTACAGGAAGATTTTCCCTTTAGCGGCAATGTAGAGGGGAAAGAGATTGGGGTGTATCTGGTCGATGGCGAATATTACGCGCTGGAAGACGTATGCCCCCACGCATATGCCCTGCTAAGCCAGGGATTCGTGGAAGACGGCAAAGTGGAGTGCCCCCTGCATGAAGCGGTTTTTGATGTCCGCACCGGTACCTGCTTGCACGGCCCGGGCGGGCGTAACCTGAACCGTTATCCGGTTCGGGTATTTGAAAATCAGATCCAAATAACCTTTGTGCCTTAAATAATTTGGGTTGTATCGCGGCGGCAACTGAATGCATCCCGGGAGCATAGATAACTATGTGATCGAGGTAAGAGAAGGCAGCCAACAAAGAGACAGCCCGAAGTATAACGGGCATATACCGGAGACAGTAGAATGAGTGACTCGTTGGACTTTAACCCCCAACTGCCGGAAACCCGGCAGTTCACACCACCGGCAGAGGGCGGCAATGGCGCCATTCATCAGCCGGGCCAGTATCAGAACATTATCTGGCAGACCCGCCCCCGCGTACCGGAGCCCTTTGAACTTCGGCTGATCGATGCCCTGGAACAGCTGTTCGACCAGGGCGCCGAAACCCTGGAAGCTCTGGTAGAGGGTTTGAATGCGCAGCGGATCTTCGATCACCAGGGAGAGCCCTGGAGCGAACAGAGCTTCCGGGCGTTTTTGCAGGTTAATGGTTACTGAGGGGGAAAAGATGACAACGACGGTTCGTGAATATCTGGATCAGGGGCTACGCGGCCAGTGGTATCCGGTGCTGGCAAGCTGGGAAGTGCAATCGGCGCCGGTGGGTATTACCCGGCTGGGTGAGCAGATCGTTATCTGGCGCGACAAAGACGGCCAGGTGCAGGCGCTGGAAGATCGCTGTCCGCACCGCGGCGCCCGCCTGTCGATGGGCTGGAATCTGGGCGATCGCATCGCCTGCTGGTACCACGGCGTGGAAGTGGCCGGTAACGGCGAGGTGAAAGACGTGCCTGCCGTGGATCGCTGCCCGCTGGTTGGTCAGCAATGTGTACGTAGCTATGCGGTTCAGGAGGTGCACGGCGCTATCTTCCTGTGGTTTGGCGTGACCGATGAAGAACCCGCGGAGCTGGTGTTTCCCCAGGAGCTGGCGGATACCGAAAGTTACAGCAACTTCCTGTGTACCGCGGCCTGGAAGTGCAACTATCAGTACGCGCTGGAAAACGTGATGGATCCGATGCACGGCACCTATCTGCACTCCTCTTCCCACTCGATGGCGGAAGGGGATCGCAAGGCTGATATGCAGCTACTGCCTACCGAAACCGGTTTTATCTTCGAGAAGAAAGGCCAGAGCGGCGTGAACTTCGACTGGGTGGAGTTTGGCGCCAGCGGCGCTTACTGGATGCGCCTGTCCATTCCCTATAAGAAGCGCTTCGGGCCGGGTGGCCACTTCTGGATCGTTGGCATGGTAGTGCCGGAAGACAACGACAACTGCCGGGTCTTCTTCTGGCGTATCCGCAAGGTGAAGGACTGGCAGCGCGATCTGTGGCGCTTTATGTACCGCAATCGTCTGGAAAAACTGCACTGGGAAGTGCTGGAGCAGGATCGCGTGGTGCTGGAAAGTCTGGCGCCTGACGCCCGCGATCATGAGTATCTGTATCAGCACGATGTCGGGATGTCGCGCCTGCGCCGCGTCATGCAGAAAGAGGCGACCCAGCAGATCGCCAAACGCGAAGCCCAGAAGGGGGCCGCCTGATGTCCGGGCTACTGGCGGGTAAGCGCATCGTCGTTACCGGCGCGGCGCGTGGGCTGGGGGCGGATTTTGCCGAAGGTCTGGCGCGCCAGGGCGCCCGGGTGGCGATGTGCGACATTCTCGAAGGCGAGCTGGCGGAACGCGCCCAGCGGCTTATCGCCAGCGGCTATGAGATCGAATCGTATCCCATCGATCTGGCCGATCCCGCCGCTATCGAGGCGACTTTTAGCGCCATTGGCGAGCAGGGTGCCATCGATGGTCTGGTGAATAACGCGGCGTTGGCCACCGGCGTGGGCGGTAAAGACATGATGGAGTATGACCCCGATCTCTGGGATCGGGTAATGCGGGTGAATGTGAAGGGGACCTGGCTTGCCACCCGCGCCGCCGTACCGCTGCTGCGCGAAGGGGGCAGTATCGTGAATGTGGCCTCTGATACCGCGCTGTGGGGCGCGCCGCGCCTGATGGCCTACGTCGCCAGCAAAGGGGCGGTGATCGCCATGACGCGCTCCATGGCTCGCGAACTGGGTGAACGGCGGATCCGGGTCAACGCCATCGCGCCGGGGCTGACCCGGGTAGAGGCTACCGAATACGTGCCCGCCGAACGCCATCAGCTGTATGAAAACGGACGAGCGCTGGCGGGCGCCCAGCATCCGGAAGACGTCACCGGCAGCGTGCTCTGGCTGCTTTCCGATCTCTCTGGCTTTGTGACCGGGCAACTGCTGCCGATCAACGGGGGTTTTATCTTTAACTAGGGCCTGATCCATTAGGCTATTTTATTTGCCATTTTGGACTCGGGCAGTGCTCGCCATCCCCACGTACCGCGTGTACGTTCCGTGGCTGCGCGCTTTCCGGGCCCAAACTGGCTGCAACAATAACGCCTACTGGATAGGCCCTTAAGGAATGACTATGGCGGATGCACAACCCTGTAAGTATCTGATTCCCGGTCTGGAGCGTGGTCTTCAGCTATTGCTGGCTTTCGGTGAGCAGCATCAGGATCTGACTTTTGCCGAACTGCATCGGTTGGTGGATATGCCAAAAGCCACCGCCTACCGGGTGGTGCAGACGCTGGAACATATGGGGTTTCTGGAGCGCAACGGCCGCGCCAATACCTTCCGGCTGGGGATGAATGTGCTGCGTCTGGGCTTTGAATATATTTCGTCGCTGGATGTGGCCCAGGTAGGGCAGCCAGTTATTGAACAACTGCGTGACAGCAGCCAGTGCAGCAGCCATCTGGCGATCCGCGATGGCCGGGATCTTATCTATATCGCCCGGGTGAGCGCCGCCGGGGCGCGCATCAATCAGGTGAGCGTTGGCACCCGGCTACCGGTGCACTGTACTTCGCTGGGCAGAATGCTGCTGACCGACGTTTCACGCGCCGAATTCGACGCGCTGTTTCCGGATGAGCAACTGCCGGGTAATACCCCGGGGCAGCCCCGGGAGCGCGAAGCGCTGTGGCAAATGGTGCAGGCCGATCGGGCGCGTGGTTTTGTGGTGGGGGAGTCCTTTTTCCGGCCGGGCATCTCCTCCATCGTTTACCCCATCTACGATCGCGACGCTCGGGTGGCGGCGGTGATAAGCATCATGGTGCCTTCTGATGAGGTACCCAAAAGCGACAGGGAGCGTCTGCAAAATGAAGTCAGACTGGCGGCGGATAAAATTTCCGGTTTTTTAGGATATCTGTCTAAGGCTTCATAAAATCAAATAGTTAGATAAAGGCACTTGATAGTGTCGGGACTCTTTTACGCCCGAATCCGGGCACAGAACGAATAACGAGGCGAATAACCATGAGCGTAACGGGAATTGAAAAGCTGGAGTTTGGCGTCGAAGACATGACGCGCAGCGCCGCTTTTATGCGCGATTTCGGCCTGCGTGACGACGGTTCGCAGCGCGGTTTCACGACTCTGAGCGGAGCCCGGGTAGAGCTGTACCCGCTGGATGACAGCGAACTGCCCCCGGCCTTTGAACAGGGCTCTACGCTGCGCCGTATGACCTGGGCCGTCGCCGACGACGAAGCCCTGACGGTGCTGCGCCCGCGCCTGAGCGCCCAGCCGGGATTCCGCGAAGTGGACGGCGCGCTGGAGTGCCGCGATCCCAACGGTATGACCCTGCGGGTGCAGGTGACTAAACAGCGGCCGGTAACGCTGGAGGTCGATCCTATCAACCAGTGGGGTGATATGCGCCGGGTGGATCGCCCCAGCCCGCTCTACGAACAGGCGGAGCCGATCAACATCGGCCACGTGGTGTTCTTCGTGGACGATCTGGCGGCGGTAGAGCGTTTTTACTGCGACGTACTGGGCTTTCAGGTTTCCGATCGCTATGTGGATCGCGCCGTATTCCTGCGTACCCAGGTGCGTGGCGGCCACCATAATCTGTTCCTGTTGCAGTTGCCGCATCGCGGGCGTGGTCTCAATCACGTGGCCTTTACCGTCCGTGATATTCACGAGGTGATCGGTGGTGGGCTGGCGATGAACAAGCAGCAGTGGAGCACCTTTATCGGCCCGGGTCGCCATCCTATCTCTTCGGCCTACTTCTGGTACGTCAACAGCCCTACCGGCGGCGCTTTTGAGTACTACACCAACGAAGATTACCTCACCGAAAACTGGCAGCCCCGGGAGCTGGAACATTCGCTGGTTTCCTTCACCGAATGGGCGGTAGAAGGGGGGATCGATTACGAAACCCGGCGTCAGCAGAAGAAGTCGGAGGCGGCATGACGGCGCGTATTGTCATTATCGGCGGCGGCCAGGCGGGAGGCTGGGCGGCAAAGACCCTGCGCGACGGCGGCTGGCAGGGGGAGATCTGCGTGGTGGCGCAGGAGGACCAGGATTTCTACGAACGCCCGCCGCTGTCCAAAGGGGCGCTGCTGGAAGATGCACCCGTGTTGCCGCGGCTGTTTAACGAAGAGGTACAGCAGGCGTTGGATTTGCGCTGGTATCGCCCGAAGCGCGCCGAAGCCATTCTGCGCGATGAAAAAGCGGTGGTGCTGAACGATGGCGAAAAGCTGCATTACGACCAGTTGCTGATTGCCACCGGCGGGCGGGCCAGAGTGCCAGGCGACGCCTGGCGCGCTCATCCGCATGTCTACACCCTGCGTGACTGGGAAGATGCCCGGCGTCTGAAGCAGCGTCTGGGGCAGTCTCAACGTCTGGCCGTGGTGGGCGGTGGCTGGATCGGGCTGGAGATCGCCGCCTCGGCGCGTAAATCTGGGGTGGCGGTCACGCTGTTCGAACAGCAGCAGGCGCTGTGCCAGCGTTCAGTATCGCCGCAGGTTTCCGCTGAGCTCCGGGCGCTGCATGAAGCACAGGGCGTGACGATCCGCTGCGGCTGCGGGCCGCTGGAGCTGAGCGATGACGCGGGGTTACCGGTGCTTCACTGTGACGGACGGCGTGAGCCGTTTGACGCCGTGGTGGTCGGGATCGGCGTGGATCTTAACGTCGAGCTGGCGCGGGATGCCGGTCTTGCGGTTGAGCGTGCCATCGTGGTGGATACTCAGGGGCGCACCAGCGATCCGGCGATTTTCGCCGCGGGCGATGTGGCGCAGCATCCGCGTTTCGGTCTGAGTCCCCAGTCCTGGGCCTTCGCGCAAAATCAGGCGATGGCCACCGCGAAAGCGATGCTGGATGCCGCCGCGCCCGGCTATGACGAAGAGGTGTGGCTGTGGTCGGATCAATATCAGCACAATATTCAGATCCTCGGGATCCCGCAGCCTGACACCCGTACCCTGGTACGGCACGACGCGCGCGGCCCGATCTTTTTCTCGCTGGATGCGCAGGGACGGCTGACGCAGCTGGTGGCTTTTAATGACCCCCGCACCGTCAAACTCGCCAAACGCTGGATGGCCGCCGGGCGGGATCTGTCGCAACAACCGCTGACCGATCCCGACTTTTCACTGATGTCCCTGCGTTAGGGGAAAGCCATACCCGCAAGGGGGAGTGCAAGCATGACAACCTTAGAGACAGACACCGCGCCCCGTACGGCGAGCGGTGAGGGGGAGCGCGCGTCCGAAATGCCGGTACGCTGGTCGATTCCGCTGGCCCTGCTCGCCTGCGTACTGCTGGCCTTTTTCGACAAGATAAGCATAGCGGCGCTGTTTTCCGACGATGGATTCCAGCAGGCCATGGGCATCGGTTTCGACACCACCAGACTCGGTTTGCTGATGACCGCCTTCCTGCTGAGCTATGGCTTTTCATCCATGCTGCTAAGTGGTCTGGGCGATCGCATCGCGCCGGTGCGTTTGCTGACCTGGATGATGGTGAGCTGGTGCGGACTGATGGCTATGATGGGCTTTACCCACTCCTATCACGCCATGCTGATATTGCGCATCCTGCTGGGTATTACCGAAGGGCCGCTTTTTTCGCTGGCCTTCGCCATTATTCGCCACTCGTTTCCGTCCCATTTGCAGGCGCGCGCCACCATGATGTGGCTGCTGGGCACGCCGCTCGGCGCCGCGATTGGTTTTCCGCTGTCGATTTGGCTGCTGAACCACTTCGGCTGGCAGAGCACCTTTTTCACCATGGCGATTCTGACCCTGCCGGTGCTGCTGCTGGTTCGGTTCGGGTTGCGCCACGTGCGGATGGAAGCCGGACAGAACAGAGCGAGCGCCCCCACGCCGGAGGCACGCAACGCAGCCCGCCGCGAATTGTTCGCCAGCCCGCATTTCTGGATGGTCTGCATTTTTAACATCGCTTTTATGACCTATCTGTGGGGCATCAATGGCTGGCTGCCGGGTTATCTGATTAAAGGTAAAGGGATCCATCTGGAGCATGCGGGCTGGATGTCCTCGCTGCCGTTTATCGCCATGTTGGTGGGGGAAGTGATCGGTGCCTGGCTGTCGGATCGTGTGGATAGGCGCGCCGGTGCCTGCTTTATCTCTATGGGGGGGGCTGCTGTCGGTTTGTGGCTGGTGCTGCATCTGAATACGCCGCTGGCGGTTATTGCCGCCATGAGCTTTAGCACCTTTATGTGGGGTACCGGCGCGCCCAACATCTTCGCGCTGCTGGCCAAGGCGACCCGACCGGCGGTCAGCGCCACGGCGGGCGGCGTATTTAACGGACTGGGTAACTTCGCCGGTGCGCTGTCCCCGGCGGTGATGGGGGCGCTTATCGCCTTCACCCACAGTATGGACAGTGGGCTTATCTTTCTGGTGGTGATTGCGGCGCTGGGCTGCGTGCTGTTACTGCCGTTACTGAAACGTTATTGAGGAGACGATGATGTCTGAGACCACGACCCTGGCGTCTGGCGCCACTGTTAAACCGGAAAATCTGAGCATGGAAGAGTGGGTGGAATCGCGTATCGCCCGTTTTGAAGGGCGCAAATATGACTGGAACGCCCTGAAATTCCAGGCCGATTTCGACCCGAAATACCGCCGCGCCCAGATGCGCTATATCGGCACCGGCGCCACCGGCGTCGTCAGCGATACCAACACGGTGCCTGCCGAACATTTTACCTTCTCCACCATGGTGCTGCCGTCGAAGTGCGAAGGGCCATTGCATCTGCATGACGATGTGGAGGAGGTGTTCTTTATGCTCAAGGGCACCATCACGCTGATGATTCAGGATGGTGACCAGTACTACGAAACCGTACTGCGCGAGCGCGATCTGATTTCAGTGCCGCCGGGAATTTATCGCGGCCTGCTGAATCACGGCGAGGAAGAGGCGCTGATGTGCGTGATGCTGGGCACACCGAAGCCGCATATCCCGACCTATCCGGAGGATCATCCGCTCTCCAAAGTGAAGCGCAATAAATAAGGAGTGGTTTATGACCTGCTGGCGCGAGACGGGGAGCGGTACGGCGCTGACGCTGCTGCACGGCATCAGTTCAGGCAGCCGTTCCTGGCATAAGCAGATGGCGGCGCTGAACGGCTATCGTCTGCTGGCCTGGGATATGCCGGGTTACGGCGACAGCCCAATGCCTGAAAAGGAAAAACCGATGGCGGCGGACTATGCCGACGCCCTGGCAAATATGCTGGATAAGGCGGGGGTCGGGAAAACCGTGCTGCTGGGCCATTCGCTGGGGGCGCTGGTGGCCAGCGCTTTCGCTGCCCGTTATCCCCAGCGGGTGTTACGCCTGATTCTGGCGGATCCGGCCCAGGGCTATGGTCAGGCGGCGCCCGAACAGCGCGAACTGGTCTGGCGAAAGCGCGAACAGCAGGCGGCGGATGGTATGGAAAACCTGGCCCGCACCCGGGCAGACAAGCTGCTGCGCCCCGGTGCCCGCCAGCAGGATATCGACACCGTGGCGCAAGGGATGCGCCGCCTGCGTCGGGAAGGATTTCTGGCGGCGGCCCGGATGCTGGCCGACGACGATATTCATCGCTGGTTAGGGGATTGCCGCTGCGGGCTGGAAGTGTGGTGCGGCGAACAGGACGCCATTACCCCGCCGGAGAACGCCTGGGGACTGGCCCAGCGCTGGAACGCGCCGGGGATCCCTATTCCTCAGGCGGGACATGCCAGCTATCTCGATAATGATACCTTTTTTAATCAACAGCTTATACGAGTAATGCAAGAGGCGAGCTATGAATGCACAAATTGAGGGCCGCGTAGCGGTAGTCACCGGCGGCTCCTCGGGAATCGGCTTTGAAACCCTGCGCCTGCTGCTGGGCGAGGGGGCTAAGGTGGCTTTCTGCGGTCGCGATGACGACAGGCTCGCCAGCGCGCTGGCGGCGCTTCAGGGGGAATATCCCGACGCCGAGATTCTGGCGCTGCGCTGCGACGTGCTGAAAGACGATCAGGTGAAACAGTTCGCTGCCGCAGTGGCGGAACGTTTCGGCGGCGTGGATATGCTGATCAACAACGCAGGCCAGGGCTTTGTGGCTCATTTCGCCGATACCCCGCGTGAAGCCTGGCTACATGAGGCTGAACTGAAGCTGTTTGGCGTGATTAATCCGCTCCAGGCATTTCTGCCGTGGCTGGAGCGTTCGGATATCGCTTCCGTCACCTGCGTGAATTCACTGCTGGCCCTGCAACCGGAGGAGCACATGATCGCGACCTCCGCGGCGCGGGCCGCGCTGCTCAATATGACGCTGACCCTGTCAAAGGATCTGATCGAAAAAGGGATCCGGGTCAACTCTATTCTGCTGGGCATGGTGGAGTCCGGTCAATGGCGGCGGCGCTTTGAAAATCGCACTGATAAATCCCAGAGCTGGCCACAGTGGACAGGCGAGATAGCCCGCAAGCGCGGCATTCCGATGGGGCGACTGGGAAAACCCCAGGAGCCAGCCCAGGCGCTGCTGTTCCTGGCCTCGCCGCTGGCTTCTTTTACCACCGGCGCGGCGCTGGATGTGTCCGGCGGTTTTTGCCGGCATCTGTAAGGAACACAACCATGAAAAAGGTGATGCTAATCGGTTATGGCGCGATGGCGCAGACGGTAATTGAGCGACTGCCGGAAGGCGTTGAACTGGGCTGGATTGTGGCGCGCGAGCGCCATCACGCCGCTATCCGCGCCAGGTTTCATGGGACGGTGGAAGCGCTGGCCGACGTGAACGATTGCACCGGCAGGCCAGATTTGGTGCTGGAATGCGCCAGCCAGCAGGCGGTGGCGCAATATGGCGAAGCGGTGCTGGCCCAGGGCTGGCATCTGGCGGTGATCTCCACCGGCGCGCTGGCGGATGCGGCGCTGGAACAGCGTCTGGCGGAGGCACGGCGTGCAGGCAACGGCAGGCTGACCCTGCTTGCCGGTGCGGTAGCGGGAATCGACGGGCTGGCGGCAGCGAAGGAAGGGGGCCTTGAACGGGTGACTTATCGTTCGCGTAAAAGCCCGGCCAGCTGGCGCGGCAGTTATGCGGAAAAGCTGATCGACCTGGATTCGGTCAACGAAGCACAGATCTTCTTTGAAGGCAGCGCCCGCGAAGCGGCCCGGCTGTTCCCGGCCAACGCGAATGTGGCGGCCACCGTCGCCCTGGGCGGCGTGGGTATGGATGAAACCCGGGTTCAACTGATGGTGGATCCGCAAACCACCCGTAACACCCATACCCTGCACGCAGCCGGGGGATTTGGTGAGTTCAGCCTGGAACTGAGCGGGTGGCCACTGGCCAGTAATCCCAAAACCTCGACCCTGGCGGCGCTGAGCGCGGTACGCGCCTGTCGGGAACTGGCGCAACAGTAAGGCCCATCCCATTAGGGCTATTTTATTTGCCATTTTGGCCCTGGGGAGTGCCCGGAATCCTCACGTACTACATGTACGTTCCGGTTCCTGTGCGCTGTCCGTGTCCAAACTGGCCGCAACAATAACGCCTACCGGGATAGGCTTTAAGGAGTAACCATGGAATCTCTGGATATTTTTGTTGGCGGAGAGTGGCGACGCGGAGGTGGCAATTTGATGAAAAGCCTCTTCCCGGCGGACGGTTCCGTCAATGCTGAACTTAATGCGGCAGATCTGGCCGATCTGGAAACGGCGGTAGAGCGAGGCGAGGCGGCGTGGCGAGATTCTGCATGGCGCAACAGCCTGCCGCATCAGCGGGCGCGGATTTTGTCCCGGGTGGCGGAGATTATCGAATCGCGGGTGGACGAGTTAGCGGAACTTCAGACCCGGGATAACGGCAAACCCCTGGCGGAAACCCGCGGTCTGGTGATGAGCGCGGCGGGGACGGCCCGTTACTTCGCTGCCGCCTGCGAACTGCTGGAAGGGGAATTGCCGACGCCGCGCATTCCCGATGTGATGACCCTGAGCCACTATGAGCCGCTGGGCGTGGTGGCGGCGATCACCCCCTGGAACTCGCCGATCGCCAGTGAAATGCAGAAGGTGGCGCCGGCCATCGCCGCCGGTAACGCGGTGATCCTTAAACCTGCCGAGGCGACGCCGCTGATGGCGCTGGAGCTGGCGAAGATCTTCGAACAGGCCGGACTGCCCGCCGGGCTGCTCAGCGTACTGCCGGGGAAAGGATCGATAATCGGCGATGCGCTGGCCCGTCACCCGAAGGTGCGCAAAATCTCGTTTACCGGCGGTACTTCCACCGGGCGTCATCTGGCCCATGTGGCAGCGGAAAAGCTGATCCCTACCTCGCTGGAGCTGGGGGGCAAGTCGCCGACCATCGTACTGGAAGATGCCGATATCGAGCAGGCCGCGCGCGGTATCTGCTACGGCATTTTCAGTTCCGGCGGTCAGGCCTGTATCGCAGGCGCTCGCCTTTTTGTGCACAGCCGCGTTTATCAGCCGCTGATGACCCGGCTGCTGGAACTGACTCGCGGTTTGCGAATTGGTCATCCGCTGACGCCGGGCACCCATATCGGCCCGCTGATTAGCCCGCAGCATCGCGACAAAGTGATGAGCTACGTTCAGATGGCCCGTGACGAAGGGGGCGAAGTGCTGTGCGGTGGCGAGATCCCGGCCGATCCTCAACTGGCGGCTGGTAACTGGTTCCAGCCCACCATTATCGAAGGACTGGAGAATACGGCTCAGGTCTGCCAGGAAGAGATTTTTGGGCCGGTGCTGGTGGCGATGGCCTTTGACGACGAGCAGCAGCTGATTGCCGAGGCCAATGATTCGGTCTACGGCCTGGCGGCGGGAATCTGGACCCGGGATACCGGGCGGGCGCTGCGGCTGGCGCAGGCGCTTGAAGCCGGCACTATCTGGATTAACACCTACAAGGTTTTCTCTATTTCCACGCCGTTTGGCGGCTTTAAAGAGAGCGGTTTGGGCCGCGAGAAGGGCATTCAGGGGCTGAAAGCCTGGATGCAGCAAAAGAGCATCTATCTGGCGACCGGTAACGGCGTTAACCACTGGTGCGACTAACAAAAGGGCTGATGATGAGCGAAATGATTACCGTGGGCGAAGCCGTCGCCCGTACCCTCGAACTGTACGGCGTCGACACCCTGTATGGCGTGATCTCTATTCATAACCTGCCGGTGGCCGATGCCATCGGGCAGCGCGGCAACATCCGCTTCGTTCCTTCCCGCGGGGAGGCCGGCGCGGTCACTATGGCTGATGCGCACGGACGTTTTTCCGGCCTGGGCGTGGCGTTAACCAGCACCGGCGCCGGAGCGGGCAATGCGGTGGGGGCGCTGGTAGAGGCTATGAACGCCAGTACGCCGCTGTTGCACCTGACAGGCCAGGTGGAAAAGGCCTGGCTGGATGCCGATACCGGCTTTATTCATGAAACCCGCGATCAAATGGGCTATCTGCGGGCCAGCTCGAAGCGCGCTTACCGGGTATCCAACGCCAACCAGGCGGTGGCCATTGTGCAGCGGGCAATTCAGGAGGCCCAGACGCCGCCCTGCGGGCCGGTTTCTGTCGAGATCCCTATCGATATTCAGGGCAGCAAAATTCCGGCGGCGCTGGTGACTGGCCCGGCGGCGCCGCTGAGCGCTCAGGCACCGGACGCGGAAAGCGTAGAACGTTTGTGGCAGCGCCTGCGTCAGGCGAAGCAGCCGCTGCTGTGGCTGGGGGGCGGCGCGCTGGAATGCGGCGAGGCGGTGGCCCGCCTGGCGGACGCCGGGGTGACGGTAATCTCCAGCACTCACGGACGCGGCATTCTGCCGGACAGCCATCCGCGTAGCCTGCGGGCGTTCCATAACTCGCCGTCGGTGGAGGCGTTACTGGCTCAGTGCGATATGACGCTGGTGGTAGGATCGCGTTTGCGCAGCAATGAAACCCGCTCCTGGACCCTGAATCTGCCTGAACCCCGGGTTCAGATCGATATCGATCCGGCTGCCGCCAGCCGGAACTATCTGATGGATGAAACCCTGGTGGCGGACAGCGCGCCGCTGCTGGCGGCGCTGGCTGAAAAAGCGCAGGGCCGGATATGGGGCGATGCGCAATGGGACGCGCAGATCCGCGATGCGCTAAGCCAGGCGGTAGCAGGGTTGCGCGAGCAGTGCGGCCCCTATGCCTCGCTGAATGACGCCATTGAACAGGCGCTGCCTGCCGACGGCATTCTGGTTCGCGATATTACGGTTTCCGGCAGCCTGTGGGGCAGCCGGCTGTTTCGCGCCAATGGCCCGCTGGGCAATATCCATTCGCTGGCGGGCGCCATCGGTATGGGGCTGCCGATGGCGGTAGGCACCGCGCTGGCCAACCCGCAACGCAAGGTGGTGGGGCTGGTGGGAGACGGCGGCCTGAGCCTGAATCTGGGCGAGATGGCGACCCTGGCGCAGGAAAAAGCCAACGTGACGCTGCTTATCATGAATGATGGCGGCTACGGCGTGATGCGCGGCATTCAGGATAAATACTTTGGCGGTCGCCAGTATTATAACGAACTGCATACGCCGGATTTCACCGCGCTGGCGCAGGCGATGGGGCTTCAGGCCTGGTCGGTAGAGCGCGAGCAGGACTTCCAGGCGGTGCTGGCGGAAGCGCTGGCAATGCCTGGCCCGTCGGTGGTGGAGGTGCGTATGGGCGCGATTGGCCCGCTGCGTTTCGCCGGGCCGCCGCAAAAGACATTGTATTGAGTTACCGGGGCCGCATTGCGGCCCTTTTTATTTTAATACGGCGCGCATTTTGTTTTTCCCGGTCATCCCACCTTTGCCGGACGTTACTTTTCGTCCCCGTTAGGGCGAGGGCTTAAGCGCGCAAGGCTTATTTTGCCGGCGGCGTCAGACCGTCGGCGCGCATCCGCTCGCGGATGTGCTGGGCGCGCTCTTCCGATCCCGGATGATCGTCAAACATGGAACTGCTGCGACCCTGCTCCATTTTGGCCAGTTTTTCGAAGCTGGTAACCAGTCCGGAAGGGTTGATGCCCCGCTTGCGTAGCAGATCGTAGGAGTAGTCGTCGGCTTCTGATTCCTGGCGTCGTGAAAACTGCGCGTTAACCAGCTGGCTGCCCAGAGCGCCCAGTTCCGACTGGGAGAGGCTACCCAGAATTCCCCCGGCTGAGGCGGCGATCGCCCTCAGGGTATTGGTGCCCATCGCCACCTGAATTCCTTTTTTCACATGGCCGAGCGCCACGTGGCCCATTTCGTGGCCGACAACCGCTTCCACCTCGTTATCGTTCATCATGTCCATCAGCCCGCTGTAGACGCGAATACAGCCGTTCGCCATGGCAAAGGCGTTGACCTCTTTGGACTGATAGACCTTATAGTTGGTCTTCACGCCGTTAATATCGCTCCCCAGGGCGCTGGCAATTTTGTTCAGGCGTTGACTGTATTCACTGTTGGCTGGCGCGATAGTCGATTTGCCGTCCATTTCCGTACAGGCTTTGTCGCTTAACGCGATGACCTGCTCATCACTCACCGGAAACAGGTTTAGAATACCGGAATCAGAGGAGCCTGAACCGCCGGAATCCAGAGCCTGGCAGCCGCTCAGTAGCGCTGCCGCGGCAGCAATGCCCAACAGTACTGGACGCATTTTCATGTGTTAACTTCCATTTTAAAAAGGTGACGAAGAAATCTGAAAAGCGGCGACGGTGATGTCAGACGCCAGCCAGGCCTGAGTATAAATAAGATACTGTGTCGTGGGCGAGTCGCCGCCTGTTTTTTGTTACGCGTTCCGGATATTTCCTGGTCGGCAAAAGGATGCTCCATGTACATGACCAGCGGCTTGCGGTACATTGTTGATAACATTTTTGTTCAAATCTAAGGCGTAGCCTGTAACCATCCGATCTGGAGTCAAAATGTCTTCTCGTAAAGAGCTTGCCAATGCCATTCGTGCGCTCAGCATGGACGCCGTTCAAAAAGCCAAATCCGGTCACCCGGGTGCCCCTATGGGGATGGCGGATATCGCAGAAGTTCTGTGGCGCGATTACATGAATCACAATCCGACCAACCCGCACTGGGCCGATCGCGACCGCTTTGTGCTCTCTAACGGGCATGGTTCCATGCTGATTTACAGCCTGCTGCATCTTACCGGCTACGATCTGCCGATGTCCGAGCTGCAGAACTTCCGTCAGCTGCATTCGAAAACGCCGGGCCACCCGGAAGTGGGTTACACGCCGGGCGTTGAAACCACGACCGGGCCGCTGGGGCAGGGCATTGCCAACGCGGTAGGTATGGCTATCGCCGAAAAAACGCTGGCGGCGCAGTTTAACCGCCCCGGTCATGACATCGTTGACCATCATACTTATGCCTTCCTTGGCGACGGCTGCATGATGGAAGGGATCTCCCACGAAGTCTGCTCCCTGGCGGGCACTCTGAAGCTGGGTAAACTGGTCGCTTTCTACGACGATAACGGCATCTCTATCGATGGCGAAGTCGATGGCTGGTTCACCGATGATACCGCGAAGCGCTTTGAAGCTTACGGCTGGCACGTGGTACGCGGCGTTGACGGCCATAATGCCGACGCGATCAAAGCCGCTATTGAAGAAGCGCGCAGCGTGACCGATAAGCCGTCTCTGCTGATGTGCAAAACCGTGATTGGTTTCGGTTCGCCGAACAAGGCCGGTACCCATGACTCCCATGGCGCGCCGCTGGGTGATGCTGAAGTTGCCGCTACCCGCGAGGCGTTGGGCTGGAAATACGAGCCTTTTGTGATCCCTCAGGATATCTACGCCCAGTGGGACGCTAAAGAAGCAGGCCAGGCGAAAGAGAATGCCTGGAATGAGAAATTCGCCGCTTACGCCAAAGCCTTCCCGCAGGAAGCCGCAGAGTTTACCCGTCGTATGAAGGGGGAAATGCCGGCTGACTTCGCGGAAAAAGCGCAGTCCTTCGTTGAAAAACTGCAGGCGGAACCGGCGAAAATCGCCAGCCGTAAGGCTTCCCAGAACGCGATCGAAGCCTTTGGCCCGTGGCTGCCTGAATTCCTGGGCGGCTCCGCCGACCTGGCGCCGTCTAACCTGACGCTGTGGTCCGGCTCTAAAGCGCTGAATGAAGATCCGGCGGGCAACTACATCCACTATGGCGTGCGTGAATTCGGTATGACCGCTATCGCTAACGGCATCGCGCTGCACGGCGGCTTCCTGCCGTACACCTCTACCTTCCTGATGTTCGTTGAATATGCCCGTAACGCGGTGCGTATGGCGGCGCTGATGAAGCAGCGCCACGTGATGGTGTACACCCATGACTCTATCGGTCTGGGCGAAGACGGCCCGACTCACCAGCCGGTTGAGCAGCTTTCTTCCCTGCGCCTGACCCCGAACATGAGCACCTGGCGCCCCTGTGACCAGGTGGAATCCGCCATCGCCTGGAAATATGGCGTTGAGCGTCACGATGGCCCGACCGCGTTGATCCTCTCTCGTCAGAACCTGGCGCAGCAAGAGCGCAGCGCTCAGCAGCTGGCAGATGTCGCGCGCGGCGGTTACGTGCTGAAAGATTGTGAAGGGCAGCCGCAGCTGATTCTGATCGCCACCGGTTCTGAAGTCGAACTGGCCGTTGCCGCCTGGGATCGCCTGACGGCGGAAGGGGTGAAAGCGCGCGTGGTTTCCATGCCCTCCACCGACGCCTTCGACAAGCAGGATGCCGCCTATCGCGAATCGGTACTGCCGAAAGCCGTCAGCGCCCGCGTGGCTATCGAAGCCGGCATTGCCGATTACTGGTTCAAATATGTGGGCCTGAACGGCGATATCGTGGGAATGACCACCTTTGGTGAATCAGCCCCGGCCGAGAAGCTGTTCGAAGAGTTCGGCTTTACCGTGGACAACGTGGTTAACAAAGCGAAAGCGCTGCTGTAATTGCCGTACCCGCCATTGTGAAAAAGATGAATGCCAGCCACCTGAAAGTGGCTGGCATTGTTATATGTCGCCGCGCGATACCTCTGGCTTGCATGTCTGGCGATGGTCTACGCCGACGTCTGGACTGAAATCTGAATCTATGCCGGAAAAATGCCCCTGCGTTTACTCATTATATGGTGTGCCTTATGATGCAGGCATCATGGATGATACGAGGAGCGTACCTTTATGTCGGCACTCCGGTTTCCCCGCACAATCTTCGAAACTCAGAAAAGAATGGACGACTACGGCGCCTGCGATATGCGCTGTGGAGACTTGTCGGAGGAACAGCTAAAAGCGCAATTTCATCTGCTGGATGTCTCCGCCCGGATAAACCCTTACACGCTGGCGAAAATCACCCCATTCAACCAGCCGCAATCCCGGTTTTATGGCGCCCGGGGCGAGGGCGCAAAGCTCACCCGTCAGGCGTGTGCCGCTATTCTGTTTGACGAGTTTCGCCACCTCTCCCGCACTTTTGCCCTTTATGGCCCATATAAATCGCTGGCAGAGAAAATGATTACCCATATGCAGAAAGGCAATGGCGCCCCCTTCAGGCATATGCTACTGGACAGAGCGTTGCTGGAACATATCGTCAGAGATAATACCGAAAACAGTACGCGGGCTTTGTTAAGCAGGGCGTTCGGTAAATTTATAGACTGGCGAAGTAACAATTACCCGGAAAAAGCAAAAGAAGAGTTACGCAACGCTATACTTGAGGGTAAACTACCTAAATTCGATCGATTTCAGGATAATTTTAACGGAATGGGGATTAGCGTTCACGATATCTGGGCAACCCATATTACGGTTAAGTCTTTACAGATTCAGGACGACTGCTACCGGGCGATTGTTCACTATAAGGTACAGGACCATTTTGGTCTGGACAGCAGTGATATCTTAAAGGTGAAATTTAATCAGTTCCGTTTGTTTCGTATCTGGTTTGTGCTCCAGAGATACTGCCGCTTTGGCTTTAAGCCTTTTATGACCAATATGGAAGCAACAATAGAAATAACCGGAGAGCGTAATGAAAATAAAAAGTAAAAAAGCAGGTCTGGTACTTCTGCTGGCTGGCGGTATTCTGGCGGGATACGGTTTCTGGCTATCGCTGCGTCCAGTGGACATTGTTGCAGTTCATGAGAATGATAATCACAGCTATGTATTAGTAAAAAGCTTCCCTTTTACCGATAAAGGAAAAATAAACTGGTGGCTGAATAATAAAGACAGGTTAAAGGATAAATATAAAATCCCCAGGCCGTCGTCCTCCGGACATTTTACCGTTGTTTTCTGGGATTTTGGTGATGGTTATAAAGAAGATGATAAATATGACCGACTGTGCTTTAACGATATGAAGACAAATATAAACTGCATTGATAAAGAAAAATTTTTCACTGTATGGGGAGATAAAGGTGAAATATCATTTGGTGTCTATGATGGGATATATTATATGCAGAAAAATGGTGAGATGGTAAAAACAAAATATAAATAAGCTTTGGTTTTCTGATGTTACCCTATTCTTTTCCGAAGGCGAATAATGATGAGAAACTCGCCTGGAGGAGTGCGTCAGACGCTGCTTCTGACGGCCATTGACCGTTGCTTGCTTTCACGTGACCGAAACGACCACGTGTCGCCACAATTCCCTTCGATGGGCTTTTTACCCTGCATTTTGTGACGTACATCAAGTTATTTTCCCGGTAGCGCACGCAGAGCGTTCCTTTTCACCGCCGTTTCGCTTATTCTGGCTGAAGCGTTTCAGTTGTTTCGTTTCAGTAGAAAAAATGCTCGACAAACGACCAAACAGTCACCTTTTAAGCATGCAAAGATTCCTTAAGACACCACGCTGGATTACTCTGTCAGCCGTTTTGGTGGGAATCTGGCAGGAGAGATATGACCGTACGCATCGCGATTAATGGCTTTGGCCGCATCGGACGCAATGTGGTTCGCGCCCTCTATGAATCCGGGCGCCGCGCGGAAATTGCCGTTGTGGCGATTAACGAACTGGCGGACTCCGCCGGGATGGCGCATCTGCTTAAGTATGACACCAGCCATGGGCGTTTCGGATGGGATGTGCGTCAGGAGCGTGACCAATTGTGGATAGGCGATGACGTGGTGCGCCTGCTGCACCTGAGCGATCCTGCACAACTGCCCTGGCGTGAGCTGGGCATCGATGTGGTGCTGGACTGTACCGGCGTGTACGGCAGCAGGGCGGACGCCGAGCGGCATCTTGCGGCGGGTGCGAAGAAGGTGCTGTTCTCCCATCCCGGGGGCAACGATCTGGACGCTACCGTGGTTTACGGGGTGAATCATCAGGCGCTCAGGGCGGAAGATCGTATGGTGTCCAATGCCTCCTGCACCACCAACTGCATTATCCCGGTGATTAAGCTACTGGAAGATGCCTGGGGAATCGAGTCCGGCACGGTGACCACGATTCACTCCGCAATGCATGACCAGCAGGTCATTGACGCTTATCACCCGGATCTGCGGCGTACCCGGGCGGCGAGCCAGTCGATCATTCCGGTTGATACCCGGCTGGCGGCGGGCATAACCCGCATCTTTCCGCAGTTCTGCGACCGCTTCGAAGCGATCGCGGTCAGGGTACCGACCATCAACGTTACCGCCATTGATTTGAGCGTTACGCTGCGCCAGGCGGTCACGGTTGAGCAGGTTAACCTGCTGCTGCAAAAAGCGGCACAGGGGGTATTTCATGGTATAGTTGACTATACGGAATTACCGTTGGTCTCGACAGATTTTAACCACGATCCGCATAGCGCCATCGTCGATGGCACTCAGACGCGGGTCAGCGGTGGGCACCTGGTCAAAACCCTGGTCTGGTGCGACAACGAATGGGGCTTCGCTAACCGAATGCTGGACACGACGTTAGCGATGGCCGCCACTGGTTTCAGGTAAGGCGCGGTTTGCGCCTGCAAAACTTTAAGAATCAACGAGAGGATTCACCATGTCTGTAATTAAGATGACCGATCTGGATCTGGCTGGTAAACGCGTGCTAATCCGTGCGGATCTGAACGTGCCGGTTAAAGATGGTAAAGTGACAAGCGATGCCCGTATCCGCGCTTCCCTACCTACCATCGAACTGGCCCTGAAGCAGGGCGCAAAAGTGATGGTCACTTCCCACCTGGGCCGCCCGACCGAAGGCGAGTACAACGAAGAATTCTCTCTGCTGCCGGTAGTTAACTACCTGAAAGACAAGCTCTCTAACCCGGTTCGTCTGGCAAAAGACTACCTGGACGGCGTTGAAGTCGACGCAGGCGAGCTGGTGGTTCTGGAAAACGTCCGCTTCAACAAGGGCGAAAAGAAAGACGACGAAACCCTGTCTAAGAAATACGCCGCGCTGTGCGACGTGTTCGTGATGGACGCTTTTGGCACCGCGCACCGCGCTCAGGCTTCCACCCATGGTGTTGGCAAGTTTGCCGATGTTGCCTGCGCTGGCCCGCTGCTGGCCGCTGAACTGGACGCGCTGGGTAAAGCGCTGAAAGAGCCGGCCCGCCCAATGGTCGCTATCGTTGGCGGTTCTAAAGTTTCCACCAAACTGACCGTTCTGGACTCGCTGTCTAAAATCGCTGATCAGCTGATCGTTGGCGGCGGTATCGCTAACACCTTCGTTGCCGCGCAGGGCCACAATGTGGGTAAATCCCTGTACGAAGCGGATCTGGTGGATGAAGCCAAACGTCTGCTGAGCACCTGCGACATCCCGGTTCCGACCGACGTGCGCGTAGCGACCGAGTTTTCTGAATCTGCGAGCGCCACTCTGAAGCCCGTTACCGACGTTAAAGAAGACGAGCAGATCCTGGATATCGGCGACGTTTCCGCTGAGAAACTGGCAGAAATCCTGAAAAACGCTAAAACCATTCTGTGGAATGGCCCGGTTGGCGTATTCGAATTCCCGAACTTCCGCAAAGGCACCGAGATCGTTGCCAACGCTATCGCCGACAGTGAAGGTTTCTCCATCGCTGGCGGCGGCGATACTCTGGCCGCCATCGATCTGTTCGGCATTGCCGATAAGATCTCCTATATCTCTACTGGCGGCGGCGCGTTCCTGGAGTTCGTGGAAGGCAAGGTACTGCCAGCAGTAGCCATGCTCGAAGAGCGAGCTAAGCAGTAATGCATCTTCAGGCGGGGGAATCCCGCCTGTTTTTCAATGACATCCAGGCCGATTTTACGTTGAGTGAAAGACGCCGGATGAAAAGGCCGAGAAGATACAGGACAACGTAACATGTCAAAAATTTTTGATTTCGTAAAACCTGGCGTGATCACTGGCGATGACGTACAGAAGGTGTTCCAGGTAGCAAAAGAGAACAATTTTGCGCTGCCGGCAGTCAACTGCGTGGGTACTGACTCTATCAATGCCGTGCTGGAAACCGCAGCGAAAGTAAAATCGCCGGTAATCGTACAGTTCTCTAACGGCGGCGCGGCTTTTATCGCTGGTAAAGGCATCAAAACCGACGTTCCTCAGGGCGCTGCGATCCTGGGTGCTATCTCTGGCGCGCATCATGTCCATCAGATGGCCGAACACTACGGCGTGCCGGTTATCCTGCACACCGATCACTGTGCCAAGAAACTGCTGCCGTGGATCGACGGTCTGCTGGACGCTGGCGAGAAGCATTTTGCCGCGACCGGTAAACCGCTGTTCTCTTCTCATATGATCGACCTGTCTGAAGAGTCTCTGGAAGAGAACATCGAGATCTGCTCTAAGTATCTGGAGCGCATGTCCAAAATGGGCATGACCCTGGAGATCGAACTGGGCTGCACTGGTGGTGAAGAAGATGGCGTGGACAACAGCCATATGGATGAATCCGCGCTGTACACCCAGCCGGAAGACGTGGACTACGCGTACACCAAACTTAACGCCATCAGCCCGCGTTTCACCATCGCCGCTTCTTTCGGCAACGTGCACGGCGTGTACAAGCCGGGTAATGTTAAACTGACTCCGACCATCCTGCGCGACTCTCAGAAATACGTTTCTGAAAAACATGGTCTGCCGCATAACAGCCTGAACTTCGTGTTCCACGGCGGTTCCGGCTCTACGGCTGAAGAGATAAAAGAGTCCGTAAGCTACGGCGTTATCAAAATGAACATCGATACCGACACCCAGTGGGCAACCTGGGAAGGTATCCTGAACTACTACAAAGAAAACGAAGCGTATCTGCAGGGCCAACTGGGCAACCCGAAAGGTGCAGATCAGCCGAACAAGAAGTACTACGATCCGCGCGTATGGCTGCGCGCCGGCCAGCAGTCCATGGTGACTCGCCTGGAAAAAGCCTTTAAAGAACTGAACGCTATCGACGTACTGTAAGTTCGCGCGTAACGTACAGTTGACGGGGCCCGCCGCAAGCGGGCCCTTTTCTGTTTTATCTCCCCCTTGCCGTTGCATGCTTCTCTCCTGGTATAATCCCCGCCCTTTGCTTACCCTTTAATGGGGGTTGCTTCGGGCGACGCGAGTTTTGAACCATAACGATATTAAGGATTTATGGATGGAAGACATTAACGTAGTTGGCGGCATTGAACGCGCCGGTAATTGGGTTGTGCGCAACCAGGCGCTGCTAATTAGCTATGCGGTGAACATTGCCGCTGCCATCGCGATTATCGTCATTGGCTTTATAGTGGCGCGTATTGTGTCTAATACTGCGAATAAGATGATGACGGCGCGCAAGATAGATACTACCGTTGCGGATTTTCTCTCTGCGCTGGTACGTTACGGGATTATCGCCTTTACGCTTATCGCAGCACTGGGCCGAATTGGTGTCCAGACCGCTTCGGTGATTGCGGTGCTCGGTGCCGCCGGCCTGGCGGTTGGTCTGGCGTTGCAGGGGTCGCTTTCTAACCTGGCGGCAGGCGTGCTGCTGGTTACGTTCCGCCCTTTCCGTACCGGTGAGTTCGTGGACATCAGCGGCCAGTCCGGTACCGTGCTGAATGTACAGATATTCTCGACCACCATCCGTACCCTGGACGGTAAAATTGTGGTGATTCCGAACGGCAATATTATCAGCGGTAATATCGTGAACTATTCACGCGAACCGGTGCGTCGTAACGAATTTATTATCGGCGTTTCTTACGATGCCGATATCGACGAGGTAAAACGCCTGCTCAATGAGATAATCCAGGCTGACGATCGTATGCTGAAAGATCACGATATTGTGGTGCGTCTGAATGAACTGGGCGCCTCTTCGGTCAACTTTATCGTGCGTGCCTGGAGCCGTAGCAGCGAGCTGATGCCCGTTTACTGGGACTTCCTGGAAAACGTGAAGCGTACCTTTGACGCTAACGGAATCAGCTTCCCTTACCCGCAGATGGATGTTCACCTGAATCAGGTGAAACCAGCGGAAAAAGCGTAACATTGATGGCCGGCCGGTGTGCCGGCCTTTTTTATGGTTCTTATTATTAGCCTTGCTTATCGTTGATTAATATTATCCATTTCCGCTAATAATTATGCGGTATTACACTCTGCCGACAATGACGAAGAGTGGAGCGGTAGAGTTATGTTATCCTGGTATTTTCAAGGGCTTATGTTAGGCGCAGCGATGATCTTGCCTCTGGGGCCGCAAAACGCGCTGGTGCTGAATCAGGGGGTTCGCCGCCAGTATCATCTGATGGTGGCGGCGCTGTGCGCGTTAAGCGATTTGGTACTGATTGGCGCCGGTATTTTTGGCGGCAGCGCGCTGCTGTCTCAGTCATCCTGGTTAATGCTGCTGGTGACATGGGGCGGCGTGGGCTTCCTGTTCTGGTACGGTTGGGGCGCTTTCAGGGCCGTCATAAGCCAGGATGCGGCGCTGACCAACGATGAGATACGCAAGCAGGGAAGGCTGCGGATTATCCTTAGTATGCTGGCGGTAACCTGGCTTAATCCCCACGTTTATCTGGATACGTTCGTGGTTCTGGGCAGCCTTGGCAGCCAGCTGGAAGCGGTACCGAAGCGCTGGTTCGCTATCGGGACTATCAGCGCTTCTTTTCTGTGGTTCTTCGGCCTGGCGATGATGGCTGGCATGTTGGCGCCCCGGCTGCGTACCGCGCTTGCCCAGCGTATTATCAACGCTGTTGTGGCCCTGGTCATGGTCATTATTGGTTTGCGTCTGGCGGGAGAAGGGATAACGCTATTAAAAACGCTGTTATAATATCCGCGACGGATGTCGATAAACTACACTAAAGGTCGGATATCGTGATTTTTCAGGCGAAAAGCACTTGCAAGGCGGCGGCGATTTCGGCTGAATGGCTGGCATCATTTGTGGAATGAGGCACGGAGGAATGACAGTGAAGTTTAAAGTATTAGCATTAGCGGCTGTATTAGGGCTGAGCGGCGTTGCCGCGCAGGCAAATGAGTTGCCGAACGGGCCGCATATCGTGACCTCTGGCACTGCCAGCGTTGATGCCGTTCCCGATATCGCTACGCTGAATATCGAGGTGAGCGTGTCATCGAAAGAGGCCGCTACCGCCAAGAAGCAGGCTGACGATCGCGTCGCGCAGTATCTGGGCTTCCTGCAGAAGAACGGCGTAGAGAAAAAAGATATCAGCTCCGCAAACCTGCGTACCCAGCCGGAATACGACTATCTGAAGGACGGTAAGTCTCAGCTTAAAGGCTATCGTGCCGTACGTTCGGTTGAAGTGACGCTGCGTCAGCTGGACAAGCTGAACGATCTGCTGGATGGCGCGCTGAAGGCAGGGCTGAATGAAATTCGTTCGGTTTCCCTGGGGGTAGCGCATCCGGAAGAGTACAAAGAAAAAGCGCGTAAAGCGGCAATTGACGATGCCGTACGTCAGGCCCGCAGCCTGGCGCAGGGATTTGAGAGCAAGCTTGGCCCGGTCTACAGCGTTCGCTACCATGTGGCTAACTATCGCCCGACGCCGATGGTGCGGATGATGAAGGCTGAAGCGGCGCCGCCGGTATCGGCTCAGGAAACCTACGATCAGCAGACCATTCAGTTTGACGATCAGGTGGATGTGGTATTCCAGCTGCAGCCGCAGAGCGGGGCGCAGCAGCAGTAGTTATCCCCCTCACCCTTACCCTCTCCCCAATGGGGAGAGGGGACAAACCCGGCACCTCCAACTGCTATCCCGCCCGAATGTAAGAGGGGCAAACCCGGCACCTCCAACTGTAATCCTGCTTGTGTGGAGAGGGGGCAAGCCAGGCAACTATTCCGCGAGTGGAGAGAGGATAAACCCGGCTCCAGCGGCTATGTCGCCTGAATGGAAGTGGGGATAAACCTGGCTCCAGCCTGCCCCCTCTCCCTTGCAGGGTGTACGGTCCGGGGACATAGTGAACACTTGTTCGGGGACATGGTAGACACTTACAACCAAGGCATAAGAGCCCG
>NZ_JAZHEE010000045.1:0-28601 GCF_036620675.1 Rosenbergiella sp. YN46 | reverse complement strand
TGGTAAAAGAGAGGCCCCAGAAATACAGCAGGGCCCGGAGAAAAACAGCCAGTCAGTTGCTTAACTGACTGGCATTACCCGTAACCACGGACGATTTTTCATGCCTGACAGCCGCTAGCGCAACTGGCTATCCTTAGAGCCTCGCCGGTTGTATCCCGACCAGGCGGCGCGTTGCTTATCCGCCTTCTGTTGGCAGCTCACGCACAGCCGCACGCCGGGTATCGCCTGGCGCCGCGCCTCGGGAATGGGTTCATCGCACTCTTCGCAAAGGCGCAGGCTTTCCCCTGCCGGAAGTTCGCTACGCGCCCGGGCGACCGCATCCTGTACCGTGCTGTCGATTTGATCCTGTACCGCACCGTCGGCGGCCCAGCCTGAAGCCATAATATCCTCCACACTCGGGAATCACCAGTCTATTATATCACAGCAAGTACGTTTTTTAGCCAGAGCTCAGGCAAAGAAAAACCCGCCGCAGCGGGTTTTTCCTGACAGCTAAATTGACTTAGCTGCGTACTTTACGGTAGATAAACAGCACGACCAGTGCGCCGATTACCGCCACCACAAAGCTGCCGATATTGAAGCCATCAACCTTGCCGAAGCCGAACAGAGTGCTGATCCAACCGCCTACAACGGCACCGATAACACCAAGCACAACGGTCATGATGAAACCACCGCCGTCCTTGCCTGGCATAATCCACTTGGCCAGAATACCTGCGATCAAACCGAAAATAATCCAGGAAAGAATACCCACTGTTTCCTCACTTATCGTTTCATATTTACATTCTGGCGGAGCGTTAACATTTAAAGCCCCGCAGATAGAAAGTTAGCACAAGTACAGGATATCGCCAATCGACAATATAGATACATACTGATTCCGGCGTCGTCTTATTGCACCAATTGCACAGTAAACATGCACTATTGTGTCCCCGGATAACAAAGGAGAAGTCTCCCGGGGCCACCTCGGCCCAGAAAACAATGAATAATTGTCAGAATGCCGGGAAATATCTTAATTAACGGACGGCACATTAATTTTATGCCGCTGTCTCACGCTGGTAGTTGGCGATCATTTTATCCCAGGCGTCATTGACATTCTCTGCCAGCGAGAACAACCCGGAAGTACCAACGATAAAGACATCAACCCCGGACTGCGCAATGATGTTGAAGGTTTTTTCGTTGCATGAGCCATCGATCTCCGTCAGATAATGCCAGCCATGCTTTTCGCGCATGTCGATCAACGTCCTGATTTTATTAAGTGATTCAGGTATAAACTTCTGACCAACATAGCCCGGGTCAACCGACATTACCGTCACTTTATCCAGCAGATGGGCATACTCGCAAATGGCCTGCGCAGGCGTGGCCGGATTCAGCACCACGCCGCAACGGCGCCCTGCGTCTTTAATCTGATTGAGCAGCCTGAAGATTTTGTTATTCGCTGTTTCAGGATGAAAGCTGATAATATCTGCTCCCGCTTCAAGACACAGGGGAATAATGTCCTCAGGATGATTGACCATCAGATGTACATCAATCGGCACGTCGGTTATTTTCTTCAGATTCTCAATAAAGAATGGCGACAGCGTAATGTTTCTGACGTAATTGCCGTCCATAATGTCAACATGATAAAAATCCGCCCGGCGGTTCATTGCCGTAATTTGTTCCCTGAACTGTGTTAAGTCCATACACATTAATGAAGGCGAAAATTTAGCCACCATAGCTACCTCCGGTAAAGCGATTAATTAAACCAGGCCACAATATGTCCAAGGATGATGCCTGCCACGCCGAAGTCGGCATCGCCAAAAGTGGTGGACGCAAATCCCAGATCCCCCATCAGCGGCAGCAGAATGGCGGGCAGGAAAGAAATCAGTAATCCCTGGGCGAAGGCGCCGATCACCGCGCCGCGCCGCCCGCCGCAAATATTGCCGTAGACCCCCGCCGTGGCACCGCAAAAAAAGTGTGGCACCAGGCCTGGAACAATAACGCTCAGCCCAAACAGCGGACACAGGAACATACTGACCAGCCCGGCGGCGAAACTCGCCAGGAAGCCGACGATGACCGCATTCGGCGCGAAGGGGAATACCGTCGGGCAGTCCAGCGCCGGTTTAGCGTCTTTGACCAGCTTATCGGCTATCCCCTTGAAGGCAGGGACGATTTCGGCGATAACCATTCGCACCCCGGCCAGAATGATCCACACCCCGGCGGCAAAGGTCAGCGACTGGATAACGGCGAACACGATAAAGTTCTGACCTTCGCTGACGTGACTTTCCACAAATTCCTTGCCCGCCACGACCACCAGAACCAGAAACAGAATCATCATCGTCAACGAAATGGCCACCGACGAGTCACGCAGGAAGTTCAGCGACTTAGGCACTTTTAGCTCTTCAATCGATGGACTCCCCTTACCTGTCGCTTTCCCCACCAGCGCTGACAGCAGATAACCGGTTGAGCCAAAGTGTCCAAGCGCCAGATCGTCAGTTCCGGTAATTTTGCGGGTAAAGGGTTGCAGAATGGCCGGAGAAACCACCATCATCACGCCGAGAATAACAGCCCCAATCGTTACCACCCACGGCAGCGACAAGCCGCCGACGGAAAGAATAACCGCCAGCATTGCCGCCATATACAGCGTGTGATGACCGGTAAGGAAGATGTATTTCAACGGCGTAATACGGGCCAGTACGATATTAAACAGCATCCCAAGCACCATAATCATCGCCGTGGCGGTGCCATAGTTCTTCTGCGCCAGCGCCGCCATCGCATCCGTATTCGGCACCACGCCCTGAATATGAAATGAGTGTTCAAACAGCTGACTGAACGTCGCCAGGGTTGTGGCGATAATCGCCGCGCCGGAGGTTAAAATAACAAACCCCATAATCGTTTTCAGCGTGCCGGAAATCACATCCGAAAACGCTTTTTTCTGCAGCAGCAATCCAATTAGCGAAAATAAACCGACAAGTATTGCTGGTGTGCCAAGCACATCATGAATAATAAATTGCAGCATAGAATGACTCCGTGGGGCCACCAATGTTAATCACAGATTCTCGGAAAGAATCTCTTTAATTCTGTTATTATCTAAAAGATTGCTTAAACCAAAAACCCGGGCTGAATGACCGGATAATTGTTCAGCGATATCCTTGGCGCTAAGAATAATATCAGCAGTTTCGCTTTTTGCCGAAGTCAAATCGGTATGAGCGACTTCAGCTTCCTTATTAAGCTCATTGATGATTTTTTTGACGTTCATCTCTACAATAAAGCTACTGCCCAGGCCATTGCCGCAGACGATCAAAATCTTTTTCATTGCTCACCTCAATAACAATTCATAACATGTTGAATTTCTTTAACTGTTTTTGACTTCAGTAAATCTTCCAGGCGTGTTTCGTCACTGAAAACTTCCGCCAGAGAACTAATCATACGTATATGTTCATCACCTGAAAGCGCACATAGCATAATCACCACATAAATCGGATCATTTTCATTTGAGCCAAAGGAACCCCCTTTTTTTATATGCAGCAGTGACAATCCGTTTTTTATCACCCCCTGCTCTGGACGGGCATGTGGCATCGCCAGACCGGGCGCCAGAACATAATAAGGCCCCAATTCCTGATGGCTTTTTAAAATAGCCTGTGGGTACTGTTCGGTTATCGCCCCTGCTTTTATTAAGGGAACCGCGGATAAATTTATCGCCTGTTTCCAGTCGCTGACCGCATCAACGACTTGAATATTTTCATCGGGCAACCAGGTCGTAAGCATAACTGCCTCGTGACGTATTTAAGTGGGCCTACTATAGAGGAATAAATTTACCGCTTACCGTGATCAAAACCCCAAAGTTAGCGCTAACATTATAAAATGTTAAAAACTTTGTTATCGCTAACATTGCTAACGATGAATGTTCAGCGAGTTGCGGTTTTACCATGCTCAAAAGAGTGAACATCATTTACAATAGATCCCCGAAATAACTAACAGGAGGGGCTCCGTGCAGACGTTACCGACGGACGACGGAAAAGAAAAACGCAGAAAGAACACTGGCAAAATCACGCTGGCGGAAGTCGCCAGACTGGTCGGCGTCAGTACGATGACCGTATCCCGTGCGTTACGAATGCCCGAGAAAGTGAACCCGGAACTGCGCACACGCATTGAAGCGGCAGTGAATGAGCTGGGCTATGTTCCGAACCTGCAGGCACGCGGCCTGGCTTCCGCCGACTCCAGCCTCATCATGGGCGTGGTGCCCTCTTTTTCGCAACCGGGGTTTATCGCCGTCTCTGAAACCCTGCAAAACGTACTGTCGCGCCACGGCTATACCATGATGTTTATTGAATCCGGCCAGGGTGGGCAAAGCGAAGAAAAGGCCTTTCAGCAGATGCTGGCCTATAACCCCGCCGCCATCGTTCAGTTTAATATCGACAGCATTGATAGCTGTTCGCAAATGCTGACCAACTCAGGTATTCCGGTCGTCGAGATTGGCGCTATTAATCGTGAAGCGGCCGGTGTCAGTATCGGCGTCGATTACGCCGCCGCCATCAAAAAGCTGGTCACCGCGCTGGCGCAGGAAGGATATAAAAACCTGGGGCTGCTCTGCACCGCGTCGAATAACGTCATGTTCCGCCAGATCCTGGGGGGCTGGAACAGCGCGATGCTGTCGATAAGCCACTCGCCGCACCGGGTGGTTACGCCTCACCTTCCTTCCGCAATCTCGACCGGTTTTAACCCGCTGGGGGATATTCGTATTACCTGGCCGGAACTGGACGCTCTGATTTGCACTTCGGACGAAATTGCCTGCGGTTGCATTATGGCCTGCCATAATGCCGGCCTGAAGGTACCCGACGGCCTGGCGCTGGCGAGCCTCAGCGGCGGCACGCTCGCCGCCGTTTGCTCTCCGGCGCTAACCTCCGTGGAATTTCCGTGGGATGAAGCCGGAACGCTGGCCGGAAAAACGCTACTGGAACAGCTGGCGGGCAATAAATCGCAGCAGCTTATTGAGCTGCCATCAGTCCTGCAAATCCGCGCCAGCAGTAAGAGGTCATCGCATTAAGGCGTTAATGTTTTTCAATGTAGATGGTGCGGCTGTAGGCGACATCTTCCGGATTATTAATCGGATAGCCCTTCACCCATGGTTTAATCAGCCGCCCGTTAGTGTACTGATAAATCGGCGCAATGGGCGCCTGAGCCTGCAGGATCTTCTCTGCCGCATTGTAGTCCTGGTTGCGCTGCGCGGCATCCACTTCCAGGCTTGCCTGGTTCAGCACCTTGTCATAACCGGGATTATGGAAACGGGCGATATTGCCGCTGTGGCCGGAAGTCAGCAGCGTCAGAAAACTGGAAGGCTCGTTATAGTCCCCCACCCAGGAAGCGCGCACCACGTCGAAATTACCGCTGTTGCGGCTGTCGATATAGGTTTTCCACTCCTGGTTTTGCAGTTTTACCTGCACCCCAAGGTTCTTCTTCCACATTGACGCCACCGCAATGGCGATCTTCTGGTGGTTTTCCGAGGTGTTATACAGCAGTGTCAGATTAAGCGGTCGTCCGGGGCCATAACCTGCCGCCTGCAGCAGGGTTTTAGCCTGGGCGTTGAGTTCCGGCTGGCTGGCCTCTTGCAGCGGCGACGGCTCCGGCGTAAAGCCCGCCGTCACGTCCGGCGTAAAGCGCCACGCTGGCTTTTCGCCAGTACCCAGCACTTTCTCAGCGATGATTCGCCGATCGATAGTCATACTGAGCGCCTGGCGTACCCGGGCATCCGCCGTGGGCCCCTTCTCGGTATTAAAGGCATAATAGTAAGTGCCGAGCTGCGGCGGCGTATAAACCTGTCCAGGGATCTCCTTCATCAGCTTATGGTAGAGCTGTTTGGGAAAGGATTCAGTGATATCGATATCCCCCGCCAGGTAACGCTTGGTGACAGCGGACTCCTGGTTGATGGGCAGAAAGGTGACCTTATTGAGCGCCGTTTTTGCGTTATCCCAGTACTGGCGATTGCGCCCCAGCTCCAGTTTTTCATTTACCACTCGCTTACGCAGCACAAAAGCGCCATTGCTGACCATATTGCCCGGCTGGGTCCAGGCTTTGCCAAAACGTTCAAGGTTGGCCTGTTTGACCGGATATAGCGCAAAACTGGCGGCAAGCGAAGGGAAATACGGCACCGGGCGGTCGAGCTGCACCCGCAGCGTATGGGCGTTCACCGCTGTAACGCCCAGTTTATCGGGCGTCGCCTTGCCATCGGCGATATCGCGGGCGTTCAGAATCCCCGCCAGGCCAGCGAACCAGGCGAAGGGCGATGTGGTTTGCGGGTTCACCAGCCGGCGCCAGCTGTACACAAAATCCTCGGCCGTCACCGGAGTGCCATCAGACCAGCGGGCGTCATTACGCAGCGTAAAAGTCCAGACCCGATTGTCGTTGCTCTGCCATTTACGGGCAACGCCCGGTACCGGACGCCCCCGCTCATCCTGATTGACCAGCCCTTCGAACAGATCGCGGATGACCTGAATTTCCGGCAGGCCAACGGCCTTTGCCGGATCCAGCGAAGCTGGCTCATCTTTCAGATGGCGAACCAGCTCCTGGCGCGTATCAAGCGTTACCCCGGCAGGAATATCCGCCGCATATACGGAAGGAAACGCGCCGGCCAGCAGCAGCGCGCAGCAGGAATAGCGAAGTGCGTTTTTCATTAACGGCCCTTAAGACAAACGTGATGCTGCCGATAACAGCAGACCAGACGCAAAAAATCAATTAACTCAGTCAATTGTTGCGCGGCAGTGGGGTAGCATTGAGCGTGACTGAACCTAAGCGATGGCATTTTCATCACCGGCTGCTTTAATGAGATCAGGAAAAGGAGAAGGAAGGCCCTATGAGCACACGTCTGCCCCGTTCACAGCGCGGCCCCCTGCCCCCGGGCATCGAACGCTATGGCGAATCGGTACTTGGCGCACCGTTATTATGGTTTCCCGCCCCGCGCGCTGATGCCCGCAGCGGGCTGATTATTGCCGGCACCCATGGCGATGGAAATGCCGCCATAGTCAGCCTTTCCTGCGCGCTGCGCACCCTGGCACCGCCGCTACGTCGCCATCATGTTGTTCTCGCGGTTAATCCTGACGGATGCCAGCTGGGGCTGCGCGCTAACGCTCGCGGCGTCGATATTAATCGCAACTTTCCGGCGGCTAACTGGCGTCAGGGAGAAACCCGCTACCGCTGGAACAGCGTAGCCGACCAGCGCGACGTGGTGCTTTCCACCGGCGAAACGCCTGCCAGCGAGCCGGAAACCCGGGCGCTGTGCGCACTCATTCACCAGCTACGCCCAAACTGGGTCGTCTCATTTCACGATCCGCTGGGCTGTATCGAAGATCCCCATACCGGTACGCTTAGTGAATGGATGGCTGAGGCCTTCGGGATGCCGCTGGTCGCCAGCGTCGGCTACGAAACGCCAGGATCGTTTGGCAGTTGGTGCGACGATCTCGGCCTTTCCTGCATTACGGCAGAGCTACCGGCCATTTCCGCTGATGAAGCCAGCGAATGCTACCTGGAACCGCTGCTGCGCCTGCTGTGCTGGACCGAAAACGCAGAATAAGGGATGGGTGCTTAAGGCGCTGCGCTAACACAGTTTAGGGTGGGGAGCGCTCCCCACCGGGTTGCCTTACTTAAGAGCAATGCAGGCAGTGAAAACAGCAATCTCCGTGTGGCCGCTTCGGATGCGGACCCCACAAAGATCTTTCCTCATCACCAGTACCACCATAAAGGCGGTGATGCAGATAACGATCGGTGCGATAAGTATCGCCTTCTGCTGTTTCATCGTCGGCTACTCCTTGACCAAATGTTCTGTAAGAAGCTAACCTGCATGTGTCGAGCATGCGGACTAGCCTCAGGTTGATGATAAACGTCACCTGGGGCTTTTCTCTGCCTGCCTTCCACCAATGCTTAAGGCAGACAGCCTTAAGCACCCGCCGTTATCTTATTCAACCGACTGATGCGCCACAATTTTATCCGCCGCTGTTATTCATGATTTGCGAGACGGCCCGCGCTGGTCCAGCAAAATACGCCCGCCTTCATAGCGCAGGCCAGGCTCCACATCCACCGCCAGCCAGTCCGGCCCTTCCAGGTCCACATAGCGCGCCTGCGTCGCCAGGGGTAAGGCCGACGACACCGCCCGCGAAGTACAACTGGCGCCGCCCAGTACCACCTCGAAGCCCTGTTCACGAGCGGCGGCGGACAGAGCCAGACCTTCGGTCAGTCCACCACACTTGTCGAGCTTGATATTAATAAATTCGTAACGTCCCGCCAGCGCTTTCAGGCTGCTGCGGGTATGGCAGCTTTCATCGGCGCAGATCGGCAATGGATGAATAAAATTCTCAAGCGCCGCATCATCCCGGGCGGAGAGCGGCTGTTCCAGTAAAACCACACCGAGATCCGCCAGCAGCTGGCAGCGGGCCGCCAGACCGTCGCTGTGCCAGGATTCGCTGGCATCGACCATCAGAGAGGCGTCCGGCACGGCTTCACGGATCGCCACCAGGCGCTCGCTGATTAGCCTGTCATCCAGGCGCACCCGAAACAGACGGGCGCCCTGGTTATAGCGCCCCCGGGCGGCGGCGGCCATATGCGTCGGTTCATCGGGTTGCAGGGTACAGGCGCTCGTCACCTCTGATTTCAGCGTCACGCCCAGATATTCCGTCAGGCTCTGTCCGGCGCGGCGGGCCGCCAGATCCCAGAAGGCGCAATCCACGGCGTTACGGGCAGCTCCTGGCGGCAGGGCCTGCTGGAGCTGCTCTCGGGTCATCGACCGTTCCAGTTGCGGAAGGATACTGGCTATCTGCGCCATCACCGATGGCACACTTTCACCAAAGCGCCGCCAGGGAGCGCACTCCCCGACGCCGCGCCAGCCGTCCTCTTCCATTTCCACCACCACCACTTCAGCCTCGCTCCGGCTGCCGCGGGCGGTAAACAGCGGCGTACGCAGCGGCCACACTTCACGGTACATCCTGACGGCTCTCATTCTGGCTATTCCTGTCTGTTAGGTTATCCGGAGTATAGCGGGCGTACACTTTTGTGCCCCCGTCTCATATTTCTATGTTCATTAAGGTAATGTTGTCATACACTAGGGTACGAGTTAAACATATGTAAACAGGAAGATAATCATGTCCCAATCTGTGCATTTCAAGGGCAATCCGGTTCCCGTAAATGGGGAATTCCCAAAGACCGGCAGTAAGGCAAAGCCGTTCTCCCTGGTAGCGAAAGATCTTTCCGACGTTTCTCTGTCACAGTTTGCCGGCAAGCGCAAAGTGCTGAACATTTTCCCGAGTATCGATACCGGCGTTTGCGCCGCTTCGGTTCGTGAATTTAACAAACGCGCAAGCCAGCTCGATAACGCTGTGGTTCTGTGCATCTCCGCCGATCTGCCTTTCGCTCAGGCGCGTTTCTGCGGCGCTGAAGGTCTGGAAAACGTGGTAACGCTGTCCACCCTGCGCGATCCTGCATTCCTGGAAAACTACGGCGTGGCTATCGCCGACGGCCCGATGAAAGGCCTGACCGCCCGTGCGGTCGTGGTTCTGAATGAAAACGATGAAGTGATTTACAGCCAGCTGGTGAATGAAATCACCGAAGAGCCGGATTACGACAGCGCGCTGAAAGCGCTGTAACAAACAGGCGTCTGAACAGACGAGGCCTGCCCCATGGGGCAGGCTTTTTTTATGCTTACTCTTCGCCGCGGCGCTGCCCCAGACCATAGTCGCGCAGTTTGTTGGCGATGGCGGTATGGGAAACCCCCAGCCGTTTAGCCAGCTTGCGGGTGCTGGGATAGGAACGGTAAAGCTGCACCAGCACTGAACGTTCGAAACGTCGGGTGATGTCGTCCAGAGAACCTTCCAGCGCTTCGTCCCCCGGCGGTAAGGCGGCGGCGTCGAAATCCGGCAGCGCGATATCCTGAGGTCGTAGTTCGTAACCCTGTAGCTGAGTCAGCGCCCGATAGATGGCGTTCTTCAACTGACGCACGTTGCCGGGCCAGCCGTAGCGAGTCAGTACGCCGGAGAGTTCCGGGGAAAGACGCGGTCGCGCCAGGCCCTGTTCGTCCGCCAGCCGCGCCACAAACATCTCGGTCAGCGGCATAATATCCTGAGGACGATCGCGCAGCGCCGGCAGGTTCAGGGTCAGCACGTTCAGGCGATAGTAGAGATCTTCCCGGAACAGCCCTTTCTGTACCAGCTCCACCAGGTTTTTCTGAGTCGCGCAGATAACCCGCACATCCACGTGAATTTCATGATCCTCACCCACCCGTCGGAAGGTACCATCGTTCAGGAAACGTAACAGCTTCACCTGCATACGCGGCGACATTTCGCCAATTTCGTCCAGCAGTACCGAGCCGCCGTTGGCCTGCTCGAAAAAGCCCTTTTTGCCGGTGGCGCCGTCGCCATACAGTTCGCTTTCCACCGCGTCTTCCGGA
Organism: Rosenbergiella sp. YN46; assembly: GCF_036620675.1. NCBI lineage: Bacteria > Pseudomonadati > Pseudomonadota > Gammaproteobacteria > Enterobacterales > Erwiniaceae > Rosenbergiella > Rosenbergiella sp. YN46. The sequence goes on along the minus strand of NZ_JAZHEE010000045.1, from coordinate 18,202 downwards.
ATGGAAGCGCAGTTCAGCGCCAGCCACGGCTTCCGCGCCCGGGGACTGGCCAGATGGCAGGCGTGGGCCAGCAGATCCTTGCCGGTGCCGGTATCACCGGTAATCAGCAGCGGCGCGCTCAGGGTCGCCATTTTACGCGCCTGTTCCACCACACTGCGCATTCTGGGGCTCACCGCCACTATCTGGCTGAAAGCTTCGAGATCCACATCGTCCAGCGCCTGTAGCTGGCGCCCCATCCGCGCCGTGGAGCGCAGCATCACGACCGCCCCCACCAGCAGGTTATCGCCCTCTTCGCCGTCCAGATAAACCGGCGTCAGTTCCATCAGGAAGTTCTGGCCGTTAATGGCCACGTGGCGGTTGTGGGACTCGCGGGGCTCTGCTTCCAGCCAGCGCGGAAAATTGAAGCCGTCGAACAACGCAGAGGCGCTGTGATTAATTAGTTTGTCCACGCTCTGGCCGAACAGCGCGCAGCTGGCCGGGTTCGCCTGTTCAATGCGTCCTTTAAGATCCAGCGACAGTACCGGTTCCGGCAGCGACTCCAGCACCGCGCTCAGGGCGCGATGTTCGCGTTCGCTGGGCATCCAGGGAACGGTGCGCACGTCCGTCACGCCGGAAATACGGCGAATTTCCGCCATCAGGCTGCTGAAGGAGGTAAAATCCAGAGAAGCGAAGTTGAGGTAGATCTTACCGACAGGATCGATTTCAATGCCGCGGAGATCGATGCTGCGTAATACCAGCAGATCGAGCAGTTCGCGGGTCAGGCCGAGACGGTCCTGACAGATAACTTCCAGACGCATGGGAATGACGCTCACACGAAAGCAATGATTGGATAACAGAATAATACCCCAGAAGAAGCGTCCCCAGAAGGGATCTGTCAACAAAAATTGACAGCCCGGCGAAAAACCGGGCGTTGTGGTGTAAAGCGACCGGTTAACCGGCGTTTTTCCCCTTGCCTTTCTGCATTGTCTCTTTGAGCTGCCCCAGCAGTTCGCGACGGAAATCACCAAGGCGCGGTTTGTCGTCATCCATCCACGGCAGCGGACGGCACAGCTCCATGGCTTTAATACCCAGTCTGGCGGTCAACAAGCCGGCGCCGATGCCCTGCGCGGCGCGGGCCGACAGACGGGCCGCCAGATCCTGAGACATCCAGTCCATCCCCACCTCGCGCACCAGTTCGCTGGCGCCGGCAAAGGCGATATTCAGCAGCACCAGACGGAACAGACGAATACGGCTGTAATAGCCAAGCTCAATGCCGTACAGTGCGGCAATCCGATTAATCAGCCGCAGGTTGCGCCAGGCGATAAACGCCATATCCACCAGAGCCAGCGGGCTGACGGCGATCATCAGCGTGGATTCGGCGGCGGAACGGCTGATAGCGCGGCGCGCCTGAGCATCCAGCACCGGCTGTACCATACGGGCGTACAGCGCCACCACTTCGCGATCGTTCTGAGTTTCATGAATCGCGGCATGCCAGCGCTGAAGCGCCGGATGGCTGTGATCCAGCCCGGCCTGCTGCGCCAGGTTTTCGCAAAAGGCCCGGCCCTTGCCCGACGCATGACTGGCCAGCAACTCCCGGGCTTCATCGCGCGCCTCGGCGCGCTGGCGCAGGCGCCACAGGCGGCGCCACTCCCCGGCTATCGAACCAACGCCGGCAACGACAATCAGCCCCCCGGCGGCACACCCGCCCAGCGCCACCCAGTCCTGGGTTTGCCAGGCCTGCCACGCCCACTGAACGCCCTGAGCGACGGTGCTTGCGACAAACAGGCCAATACCCAGTCCCACCATACGGCGCCACAGGCTGCGGCGCGGGCGCAGCGCGGCTTCCACCGCTACCTCGGCCTGGCCCTCTTCCGCCGCGTCCTCCTGCTCGTTCAGAGCGGGCATAAAATTTTCCGCTTCCGGTACGCTGAACGTGCGATTTTCCCGCAACGCCTCACGGCTCTCTTCCGCCAGCGGCTGTGCGAAATCGCGGCGCGGTTTCAGAGAATCATTCATCGCAGCTTATCTCCTATTAAAAATTCCAGCGCCGCATCAAGGCGGATATGCGGCAGCGGGCTGTCCACATCCATCACCTGAGGGCGAAACTGTTCAAAACGAAAGCCCTGCTGTTCCCAGAAAGCCGCGCCGGGAAGGCGTTCCGGTACTTCGCCGGGATAGACCGTCAGCGGCGCTCCGTCGCTCAGTCGATGGCCACGCAGCGCCGGGATCTTCTCGCCGTCCACCTCGACCAGACCGCTCTGGGTCGCCTGAACCGACGCCAGCCCCAGGCAGTCCATCTCAATGCCTTCAAAGGCGGCATTTTGCCAGGCGTCCTGCACCAGTTGCTGAAGCAGCGACACCAGATGGGGATGCTGATCAACAGTCACGTGATCCGCTTTGGTGGCAGCGAACAGCAGCTTATCGATAACCGGAGAGAACAGGCGCCGGAACAGGGTACGCTGGCCGTAGTGAAAGCTCTGCATTAGCTGGGTCAGCGCCAGGCGCATATCGTTAAAGGCCTGGGGGCCGCTGTTGAGCGGCTGCAGGCAATCCACCAGCACAATCTGGCGATCGAAGCGTAGAAAGTGGTCGCGGTAGAACCCTTTCACCACTTTATCGCAGTAATAGTCATAGCGGGCGCGCAGCATCGCAAGATTGCTGCCTCTGTCGGCCTGAGCCAGCTTCGACTCGCCCCAGCCGTCCACGTCCGGCCAGGGGAAGAACTGCAGCGCTGGCGCGCCCGCCATTTCGCCTGGCAGTACAAAGCGACCGGGCTGAATAAAGTGCAGCCCTTGCGCCTTACATTTAATCAGGTAATCGCTCCAGGCCGCGGCAATGGCCGCCAGGCGGTTCTCATCGGCAGGCGCCAGCGGGTCCAGTCCGGCACACAGTTCACGCCACGCACGCGCCCATTCGGCGCGATCGCCCTGCAGCAGGCCAGTCATCTGACGCGACCAGCTCAGATAGTCCTGAGCCAGCATCGGCAGATCCAGCAACCACTCGCCGGGATAATCGACAATTTCCAGCCACAGCGTGGATGTCTCTTTAAAGTGGCGCAGCAGGGAATCGTCGGAGCGATAGCGCAACGCCAGACGCATTTCGCTGACGCCGCGGGTCGGCGTGGGCCAGGTCGGCGGAGTGCCGTAAAGCTGGGCCAGCCCTTCATCGTAGGTAAAACGCGTAATGCCCAGATCTCGCTGCGGTACCCTTTTTACGCCCAGCAGGCGCTCTTCGCGCGCGGCGCTTAGCAGCGGCAGGCGCGCGCCGGTGTGAACATTGAGCAGTTGATTGACCATCGCAGTGATGAAAGCGGTTTTGCCGCTTCGGCTCAGGCCGGTCACCGCCAGGCGCAGATGCCGATCCATACCGCGATTCATCAGCGCCTGCAGTTCGTTTTTTATTCTTTTCATAGCACTCCTGTGTCACCCACCCACTTCCGGGAATCTTAGTTTACGCGATGGGTGCCGGTTCCTCATCTTTCCCGCGCACGAGAGGGGAAAATCCCGGCCTGATGATAATTCGGAAGGCGGGCGCCGCTATCAGGACGACAGCGGCCGCAGGCGCTTAACGCGCAGAAAAACGACGAGACAGATGGTTAGCAAGGCGGGAGAGTAGCGGCTCCAGCGCCACCGCCAGCACCATCTTCAGCGGTCGACGGGCCACCGATTTCACCGCCCAGCCGGCAACGCCTGCCGGACCATAACGCAGCGCGGTGAGCAGAACCAGCTTACCGGCCACCCGGGCAACGGGAGCCGCTTTACGGGCGGCGTGGTTCAGATTCGCTTTCATAATGACTCTCCCCGAGCCCCGCATTGCGGGTTAAAGTTGACGAAAACGGCTACGCAGCGTGTAGGCATCGGAAGTGATATAACGCTCCATCGCTCGCAGGCGCTGCTCGCCTTCGGCCAGTTCAGCATCCACTTCATTGAGTATATGCCCGCTGGTCGCCTCCTGCTGGTCTGCGCCCTCCGGCATCGGATCCAGCGCAAAAGTCAGAATCACATAGGCCACGAGGGTGAAGAAAAACAGGCCAAAAAACATCGATAAAATTACAATCAAGCGTACCAGCTTCACCGGCACATCAAGGTACTGCGCGATCCCGGCGCATACGCCTTTCACCATGCCGCGCTGTGGAATACGCCACAATTTACGCCCGGAAAAGGTCACTGCCATTATTTGTCTCTCCAGTTCGGATGTTCCGCATCAAGAATCTGTTCCAGCGCCCGGATGCGTTCCCGCATCCGCTGCGCTTCCTCATTCAGCTGCATCAGACGCTGTCGTTCGCTCTGGGAGAGCTGGCTTCCCCGCTCCTGACGGTTGCTGTAGTGCAACCAGAGCCAGATAGGGGCGACGAACAGCACAAAGATGGTCAACGGAATGGCTAAAAAAAGCGCGCTCATGTGTACTCCTTACCGATCAAACGCAGCGGCGCGAGCCGCGCCGCATAAAAGATTACTCACCGTCGCGCTGTACTTTAGCCTTTAACGCCTCAAGCTGCGCGCTGATTTCATCATCCGCTTTCAGCTCGGAGAACTGCTGATCGAGGCTTTTCGACTTACCGAAACGATGGCTTTCCGCTTCCGCTTCCATATGATCGATACGGCGTTCAAAGGATTCAAAACGCGCCATGGCTTCATCCAGTTTGCCGCTATCCAGTTGACGACGAACGTCGCGCGAAGAGGAAGCCGCCTGATGACGCAGGGTCAGCGCCTGCTGACGGGCCCGGGTTTCGCTCAGCTTGTTTTCCAGCTCACCAATTTCGGTCTTCATGCGCTCCAGAGATTCGTCGATCTGCCCGGCTTCATGCTCCAGAGAGGCGATCATTTCGGTCAGCTTCTGCTTTTCGATCAGCGCAGCGCGAGCCAGCTCCTCTTTTTCTTTACGCAGCGCCAGTTCGGCTTTCTCCTGCCATTCGGCCTGCTGGGCCATTGCCTGTTCGATACGGCGAGCCAGCTGTTTCTTCTCTGCCAGGGCGCGGGCCGAGGTGGAGCGAACCTCCACCAGGGTGTCCTCCATTTCCTGAATCATCAGTCGTACCAGCTTCTGCGGGTCCTCCGCTTTCTCCAGCAGCGAGTTGATGTTGGCGCTCACGATATCGGCGAAACGAGAAAAAATACCCATAATTCAAATCCTCAGTCATGGTTCCTGCGGGCACTGTGCCCGTCTCCCGCAGAATATTGCAGGATGCGTGCCAACTTTGTAACCCATTAAAAATAAAGGAAGAGTTAAATTTTACCCGCTGCTGAAAATCCGCTAGAGTGGTGATATTCACTAACGAGTGGTTAATTTCATCATGACCGAATACAAAGATAACCTGCTGGGCGAAGACAACCGCTTTCTGGAGATGCTGGAGCAGGTCTCGCGCCTGGCGCCGCTGGATAAGCCGGTGCTGGTGATCGGCGAGCGCGGCACCGGTAAAGAGCTTATCGCCAACCGCCTGCACTTTCTGTCGCGGCGCTGGCAGGGGCCGTTTATTTCGCTGAACTGCGCCGCGCTGAATGAAAATCTGCTCGATTCCGAACTGTTCGGCCATGAGGCGGGCTCCTTTACCGGCGCCCGGGCCCGCCATCAGGGGCGCTTCGAGCGCGCCGACGGCGGCACCCTGTTTCTGGATGAGCTGGCCACCGCGCCGATGAGCGTTCAGGAAAAGCTGCTGCGGGTGATTGAATATGGCGAACTGGAGCGTGTGGGGGGCAGCCAGCCCCTGCAGGTCAACGTGCGACTGGTGTGCGCCACCAATGCCGACCTGCCGCAGATGGCGGAACAGGGTAGCTTCCGCGCCGATCTGCTGGACCGTCTGGCTTTTGAAGTAGTGCGGCTGCCGCCGCTGCGCGAACGACAGACCGATATTATGCTGCTGGCGGAGCAGTTCGCCATTCAGATGTGCCGCGAACTGGCGCTGCCGCTGTTTCCAGGCTTTAGCGAACAGGCCCGTGAAACTCTGCTCAACTACCGCTGGCCGGGCAACATCAGGGAGCTGAAAAACGTGGTGGAGCGTTCGGTATGGCGCCACGGCACAAGCGACGAGCCGGTAGAAAACATCGTTCTGGATCCCTTTTCCCGGAATGATTCACCTGCGCCGGTACAAGAGGACACGGCATCTGGCGCCCTCCCTGCGCTGCCTCTTGACCTGCGCGACTGGCAGAATCGCCAGGAAAAAGCCCTGGTGGAAGCCAGCCTGCACAAGGCGAAATATCATCAGAAGCAGGCCGCGCAGCTGCTGGGGTTAACCTACCACCAGCTACGGGCGCTGCTTAAGAAGCATCAGCTCTCCTGACGGCCACGCGGCACCATCAGGAAGACAACCAGCAGCGCCGCCAGACAAAGGCCGGTATTCGCCAGCAGCGTAAGCTGCGCAGCCCGCGCCATTCCCAGCGGCAGCAGCAGAGCATAGAGCGAAGCGGAGCTTGCCAGTCCGAAGGCGCCGCCCAGCGAGCTGCCCATTTTATAGAGCCCGGAAGCCACGCCTGCTTTATCCTGCGGCGCGTGGCTAACGGCGGTATCGGTGGAAGGTGTGGCGTAACAGCCAAGCCCCAGCCCGAACAGAACGTAGCTGGCGAATACCGTGATCACATAAGCGTTATCCCCCAGGAAAGTACAGGAGATAAAAAAGATGCCCAGACCGGTAATTAGCGGGCCAATCATCATCGGCAGCCGCGCGCCATAGCGTTGCAGCAGCTTTTCCCCGACGCGAATCATCGCCAGCACCATGACCAGGTAGCCCATGGTCATCAGCCCGGTCTGAAAGGCGCTGAACTGGCGCCCCTGCTGCATATAGATACTGGCAATCATCATGGTGCCGATGCAGCCATTAAGCAGCATGTTAGAAACCACCGCTGCGCTGTAAGCCCGGTTGCGGAACAGGGAGAAGTCGATCAGCGCCTGAGCGCCCCGCCGCCGTTCCGCCCGGAAAAAACACCCCGCCGCCACCACAAATCCCGCCAGCATCCCCAGGGTCGCCGGACTGGCCCAGCCCCAGTCGCGCCCTTTGGTGATAAACAGATTAAGCAACACCAGCGCCGCCGCCAGCAGAACCAGCCCCGGCAGATCGAGACGGTGGCGAGCGGCTTCTTCGCTGCGATTTTCCTGGGCGCCGCGTAGCAGCAACAGCGCCAGCCCGGCGCACAGCATCGAGATAATAAAGATCCAGCGCCAGCCCAGTCCGGTCGCGATAGCGCCCCCCACCAGTGAACAGAGACCGCTGCCGCCCCAGGAGCCGATCACCCAGAAGCTGATGGCCCGCTGGCGCGCCGCGCCCTGATACCAGGTCTTGATCAGCGCCAGGGTGGCGGGCATGATGCAGGCGGCCGAAAGGCCCTGTATCGCTCGCCCCACCAGAAACAGCGCCGACTCCTGGGCCAGCACCAGCATTAAGCTTCCCGCCAGACTTAGCCACAGTCCAAGTCGGGTCAGGCGCACCCGACCGAAGCGATCCGCCAGCCCTCCGCAGGCCACAATAAAACAGCCGCTGAATAATGCGCTCAGACTGATGGCCAGGCTCAACGTAGCGACCGGAATTGCCACGCTGGCTTCGATATCAGGCACTACGTTAATTACTGACTGAGCGAACAGCCAAAAGGTCAGAACGCCCAGTACTATCCCCGTCAGCCAGCGGTCATTACCCGCGCTGCGGGGTTGATCCAGAGATACCGTACTCATTTACCCTTCCCTCCATAATGGGAATGATGGCCGGGAGTCTCCGCCCCCGGGCCATTCGCTATCAGCGCAAATAGCGCTGAGTCAGCTCGCACCACATCGCAGCAGCCGGAACGATGGTGCTGTCGTTAAAGTCATAGCCGGGGTTGTGCACCATGCAGCGGTCGGCTTCATCGCCGGCACCGATCACGAAGTAGCTCCCCTGGGGATGGTGCTTGAGCATAAAGGCAAAATCCTCACTCCCCATAAAGGGTTTGCCGGATTCAACCCGATCGGCGCCAAACAGTTCGCCAGCCACTTCGCGGGCGAAATCGTTGGCTTCCGGATCATTCACCAGTACCGGACAGCCGTTCACGTGGCTAACGCTGGCGCTGGCATTAAAGCTGGCCGCCATCGTTGTGGCGATATCGTGAATGCGCTGTAGCACGGTTTCACGCACCGACTCATTCAGGGTACGAACGCTCAACTTCATCAACGCTTTTTCGTTAATGATATTGGGCGCTTCGCCGGCCTGAAGACTGCCCACGGTAACCACCACGGGTTCGAAGGGGGTAATATTGCGTGACACAATGGTCTGCAGCGCAGTCGCGATATGGCAGGCGACCAGGGTGGCATCCACGCAATGTTCCGGCATAGCGCCATGTCCCCCAACGCCTGTGACTTCGATGTGCAGGGTATCAGCCGAGGCCATCATCGGGCCGTCGCAGAAGTAGAAATGATTAAGCTTCGCGCCTGGCATGTTATGCAGGCCGTAGATGCGATCGCAGGGGAAGTTTTCGAACAGACCATCTTCCACCATCACTTTACCGCCGTACAGCAACTCTTCAGCGGGCTGAAAAATCAGATTCAGGGTACCGTTGAACTGGCGGGTTTTCGCCAGATACTGCGCGGCGCAAAGCAGGATGGTGGTATGGCCATCATGTCCACAGCCATGGAAACGACCGGGAATTTCGCTGGCCCAGGGTTTGCCGCTCGCTTCCTGCATCGGTAGCGCGTCCATATCGGCGCGGATCCCCAGACGGCGTTGGCCATCCCCGACTTTCAGGGTTCCCACCACACCGGTACCCGCCAGACCGCGATGCACCTGATAGCCCCACTCTTCCAGCAACCGCGCCACCAGATCGCTGGTTTGATGCTCCTCGAAACCAATTTCTGGCTGGCGATGAATCTGATGGCGGATACCGGTAAACGTCTCCTCCTGCTCGCGCAGGGCGGCGATAAGCTGTTGCGTCATAATGTTGTGTCCTCTTTTTTTCTTTCTGTGTTATCGAGTTTATGGTGCTTTGCGGGCTTTAAAATGGCATTTTTTGTTTTAAAGTGACGTGCTACCGTCGACTATCTTTCATACAGCCTGGTTATGACAAAAATAAGGGGGCTGTTTTTTGTCTTTACGGAGTTCTGCGCTATGCCCGACCACAACAATGCCGATTTTTCCGTTGCGCTTTATACCGTGCGGCGGTTTGCCTGCTCCGGATTCCATGGACTAACGCTGCTTCAGGTGCTGAAAGGTGAACTTACCGGGACGATTCAGGGTCGTCAGATCCCGCTGCGTGCGGGCCATATCCGACTTATCAATCGCCATACCGAATGGATCCTGAGCGGAAATGGTGATAATGCCGTAATGGTAGTGACCCTCTCCGGCCAGTGGATAGCCCGCTACTATCCAGACTTCTTTCGCTACGACTACCGGATACCGCCGGAACCTGCCGAAGGCGCTGACTCTCCCTGGCGTACAGCGCTGCATCATGCGCTACGTCAGGTACTGGTCGCCAGCGTGATAAAAAATGAGCAGCACTACTGGCTGGAGGTAAACCGCTGGCTAAGCGAGACGATGCTGATTCTGGTGACCGGATTTCAGTATCCGGCCCGCGATCGGGGCAGCCGGGAACGGCGCTGGAGTCGACGCATTACCCAGGTAGTACAGCGGATAGAAGCCAATGCCAACCGACGCATCAGCCTTGGCGAGCTTGCCAGAGCGGAGTTTGTTTCCGAAGCCTGGCTGTCTCGCCTGTTTAAAAAAGAGGTTGGGGTCAGCTTTATGCGTTTTATCACCGAACTGCGGCTAAAAAACGCGCTTGAAGCCCTGCACGCCACCAGTAAACCTATCCATCAAATCGCCATGGAACAGGGGTTCGCCAACAATCGTCAGATGATCGATCTGTTCCGCCGCCACTACGGCAAAACCCCGGGTCAGTTGCGCCAGCAACCGCCCGATGCGCTGCTGCGTCGCAGCGCGATTATTTCGCCACAAGAGCCTGACAGCGTAACGCCGCCGCCCCCGGCACTGCTATTCTCCCTGCTTAACGACGGGCAAAACGAACCATCCCCTGCCGCCGCGCTGCATTATGATATCAGCGAAGAGCTGGCGCTGAACCTGAATGACACGCCGCGCGGACGTGGCCAGCTACGCGGCCGCGAGATTGTCATCACCCTGCGAGAGATTGATGATTTGCGGCTCCAGGAGGTTCAGGAACAGTTACGCACCCTGAAGCAGCATTTCACTCTGGCGGCTATTGATATTCATGAACCGGTACTGACCAGCCCGCTGGCCCGGGAAGCGCCGGGTAGCGCGCTTCCCGGCGACTATAGCTGGTCAGCGTTCCGGCAGATTATTCAGTTCGTGGATGAACTGGATGTCGATCTCTGTCTGCGTTTCGCCAGCGAGGCCAGCCGGGAACGGCTGGAGGCTTTTCTCAGCCGCTGCGCCAGCCAGTTTCCACCGCCGGTTATCAGGCGCTGGCGTTTTCTGTGGCTGTGCCCTTCGGCAGATCAGCACGATCGTTCCACCTGGCGTGAGGTCAGCGATGTCGTACGACACAGCCTGCCTCAGGCTCCTCTGGGCATTGCGCTGCCACTCCCCGCCGATCCTCAAATCGTTGCCGAAAGTCCACTCTGGCTTTTGCCATGGCTGAATGAGGCTGATTTTCTGGCCTGTACCGCCGATGCCAACGCGCTACTTGGAACCAATGGCGATCGGGAAACCCAAATCCGTGCCGCCCTTGATTACCCCAGGCACCAGCTACTGGCTATCAACAGGGCGTTACAGCGTCACAAACTGTCGCTACCGTTACACCTGCTGGCGTGGAATACGCTGACAGGCCAGACCCTGAGCGCTAATGGCGGTTTTTTCCGCGGCGCGCTGCTAATGCACAGCCTGCTGGGGCTGCCGGATTCGGTTCAAAGCGTCGGTTTCTGGCTTAACGCCGCGCTTCAGCGCGAAACGCTGGAAGGGGAACAGATCGATACGTCCAGCCTCGCGCTTTTTTTCAGCCATTCGTTGCCGCGCCCTGTTTACTGGGTGCTCCATTTCTGGCAGCGCATCCAGGGAGAACGACTGGCCAGCGGCCCTCACCACCTGCTGACCCGTCGCAGCGGCTGCTACTATTTACTGCTCAGCAACCCACAGGTTTTCAATCCCGATCTCTCCAGCCAGCAGCGCTTTATTCAACGCCTTCGCAAACAGCTACGTCTGAGTCTGGCAGGGCTACCGGCCGGGCGCTGGCAGGTACGACAATTGCGTTTCGATCAGCAAAACGGCGCGCTGTTTCCGCTGCTGGAGCCACATCTAACGCCCCGCGGGCCGGACAAAGAGACGCTGGAGTGGGTACGACATCGCGCCCGTCCCCATCATCAGTTATGGGAAACCGCAATCGATGGCCCCTGGGAAGCCCATGAAGCGCTGGAAAGCAACGCGCTGGTGCTGTATGAGCTGACGCCGCTATAGCGCAGTTTTCGAGCGACCGTAGTATGGTTAAGCACCAAACCGCGCTTCTGATTTTGGGAAGCCAGCCAGTGTGCTGTACACTCTGGTGATTAGCTAATGAAAACACAAAAACTTATGCGCGGAATAATTCCCCTTGTGTTACTGACGCTCGGCATTGCGGCCGGATCGGCGCGTGCCGCTCCGCCGGTTAAAGACGCCGATATTCGCGACAGCGGATTCGTCTGGTGCGTCAGCGGTCAGGTCAACACCTTTAACCCTCAGCAGGCCAGCGGCGGGCTGACCGTAGATACCCTTGCCGCCCAGTTGTACGATCGACTGCTGGACGTGGATCCCTATACCTATCGCCTGGCCCCGGAGCTGGCGGAACGCTGGGAGGTGCTCGACAATGGCGCCACCTACCGTTTTCATCTGCGCCATAACGTCCAGTTTCAGAGCACGTCCTGGTTTCATCCCACTCGCCCGCTCAATGCCGATGATGTGGTGTTCAGCTTCCAGCGCATTTTTAACCGCAGCCATCCCTGGCACTATATCAACGGCGGCAACTATCCCTATTTCGACAGCCTGCAGTTTGCCGATACCGTGGAAAGCGTGCGCAAGGTTGGGAAATATACGGTCGAATTTCGCCTGAAGCAGCCGGACGCTTCTTTCTTATGGCACCTCGCGACCCACTACGCCTCGGTGATGTCCGCAGAATATGCCAACAAGCTGGCGCTGGCCGACAAACAGGAGCAGTTCGATCGCCTGCCGGTCGGCACCGGGCCGTTCCAGCTTAGCGAATACCGCGCTGGCCAGTATATCCGCCTCGCCCGTCATCCCCACTACTGGCGCGGCGTACCGCGCATGCCGCAGGTGGTGATCGATTTAGGCTCCGGCGGTACCGGGCGGCTCTCCAAACTGCTGACCGGAGAGTGTGATGTGCTGGCCTGGCCCGCCGCCAGCCAGCTTTCCATTCTGCGCGACGATCCGCGTCTGCGCCTGTCGCTGCGCCCGGGCATGAACATCGCTTACCTGGCCTTTAACACCAACAAGCCGCCGCTGAATAACCCGAAGGTGCGTCACGCGCTGGCGTTGGCCATTAACAACCAGCGCCTGATGCAGTCCATCTATTACGGCACCGCCGAAACCGCCGCGTCGATTCTACCGCGGGCCTCATGGGCCTATGACAGCGAAGCCGAAGTCACCGAATTTAACCCGGAAAAATCGCGCCAGCAGTTGAAGGCGCTGGGGATAGATAATCTGAAGCTCCAGCTCTGGGTGCCCACCAGCTCTCAGGCCTGGAACCCCAGCCCGCTAAAAACCGCAGAGCTGATTCAGGCGGATCTGTCCCACGTCGGCGTAAAGGTCAATATTGTGCCGGTGGAAGGCCGCTTCCAGGAAGCGCGGCTGATGGAGATGAATCACGATCTGACCCTATCCGGCTGGGCCACGGACAGTAACGATCCGGATAGCTTCTTCCGCCCGATGCTGAGCTGCGCCGCCATCCGTTCCCAGACCAACTATGCCCACTGGTGCGATCCCGAGTTCGATCAACTGCTGCATCAGGGGCTGCGCTCTCAACAGCTGGCGTCCCGAATTGAAGCCTATGATAAAGCTCAGGCACTGCTGGCCCGGGAATTGCCGGTACTTCCGCTGGCCTCTTCCCTGCGTCTGCTGGCCTATCGCTACGACATCCAGGGACTGGTGCTCAGCCCCTTCGGCAGCGCCTCGTTCGCCGGCGTATTCCGTGAACAACCTGCCGGGGTGAAAAAGCCATGATTATCTATACGCTACGGCGTCTGCTGTTACTGCTGATAACGCTGTTGTTTCTGAGCGTTGTGGGCTTTAGCCTGAGCTATTTCACGCCTCATGCGCCGCTCCAGGGCGCATCGCCCGGCAACGCCTGGGTATTCTGGTTCACCAGCCTGCTGCACTGGGATTTCGGCGTCTCCAGCATAAACGGCCAGTTGATTAACGAACAGCTGCGCGAGGTTTTTCCCGCCACCCTGGAGCTTTGCTTCTTCGCTTTTAGCGTGGCGCTGTTGGTGGGGATCCCGGTCGGCATGATGGCGGGCGTCATGCGCGATAAGTGGCAGGACAAGCTGATAACCGCCCTGGCGCTGCTGGGCTTTTCGATTCCGGTATTCTGGCTGGCGCTGCTGCTGACGCTCTTTTTCTCGCTCACGCTGGGCTGGCTGCCGGTATCCGGACGCTTCGACCTGCTGTACGAGGTTAAATCCACGACCGGTTTCGCGCTGATCGACGCCTGGCGCTCCAATTCGCCCTGGCGCCATGAAATGGTGATTAGCGCCCTGCGCCATATGGTGCTGCCGGTGTTGACCCTGGCGGTGGCGCCTACCACCGAGGTCGTGCGACTGGTACGCAACAGTACCACCGAGGTACTGGAGCAGAACTATATTAAAGCGGCGGCCACCCGTGGTCTGTCGCGCCTGACCATTCTTCGCCGCCATGTCCTGCACAACGCCCTGCCGCCGGTCATTCCGCGCCTGGGTCTGCAGTTTTCCACCATGCTGACCCTGGCGATGATTACCGAAATGGTCTTTAGCTGGCCCGGCGTGGGGCGCTGGCTGATTATTGCCATCCGTCAGCAAGATTACGCCGCGATTTCCGCAGGCGTGATGACCATCGGCACCCTGGTGCTGGTGGTCAACGTCCTGTCCGATATCCTGAGCGCCATGGTTAATCCGTTAAAACATAAGGAATGGTATGCCCTACGATAGCGTCTATAGAGAGAAACGGCCGCCGGGCGCGCTGCGAACCTCGTGGCGCAAGTTCTACGGCGATACCAGCGCCATGGTTGGCCTGTATGGCTGCGGCGGCCTGCTGATTCTCTGCCTGTTCGGCAATCTGCTGGCCCCTTATGGCATTAATCAGCAGTTTCTGGGCTATCAGCTTCTGCCGCCTTCCTGGTCACGCTACGGGGATGTTTCTTTCTTCCTGGGAACCGATGATCTGGGACGCGACGTTCTGAGCCGACTGCTGAGCGGCGCCCTGCCCACGGTAGGCTCCGCCTTTGTCGTCACCCTGGCGGCGACCTTATGCGGATTGCTGCTTGGCATCGTCGCCGGGGCCACTCACGGCCTGCGTTCAGCGATTCTGAACCATATTCTGGACACCCTGCTCTCTATCCCCTCGCTGCTGCTGGCGATTGTGGTGGTAGCCTTTTCTGGCCCCAGCCTGGGCAACGCGATGTTCGCCGTCTGGCTGGCGTTGCTGCCGCGTATGGTGCGTTCGGTGTATATCATGGTGCATGACGAACTGGAAAAAGAGTACGTGGTGGCGACCCGACTCGACGGCGCTTCGACCCTGAATATCCTCTGGCATTCAGTGCTGCCTAATACCGCACCGCTGCTGGTCAGCGAAATCACTCGCGCCCTGTCGATGGCGATTCTCGATATCGCCGCGCTGGGTTTTCTGGATCTTGGCGCCCAGCTTCCCTCCGCCGAATGGGGCGCCATGCTGGGCGATGCGCTGGAACTGGTCTATGTCGCCCCCTGGAGCGTCATGCTGCCCGGCGCTGCCATTATGATTAGCGTGCTTCTGGTTAATCTGCTCGGTGACGGCGTGCGTCGCGCCATCATCGCGGGAGTAGAGTAAATGGCGTTACTGGATATTCGTAATCTGACCATCGAATTCCGCACCAGCGAAGGCTGGGTGAAAGCGGTGGATCGCGTCAGTATGACCCTGAACGAGGGGGAGATTCGCGGTCTGGTGGGTGAATCCGGCTCAGGAAAGAGCGTGATCGCCAAGGCTATCTGCGGCGTTACCAAAGATAACTGGCGGGTCACCGCCGATCGTCTGCGCTTCGACGATATTGACCTGATGCGCCTTACGCCGCGCCAGCGCCGTCGTCTGGTGGGCCATAACGTTTCCATGATCTTCCAGGAGCCGCAATCCTGTCTGGATCCTTCAGAACGCATTGGCCGTCAGCTGATTCAGAGCATCCCGGGCTGGACCTGGAAAGGCCGCTGGTGGCAGCGCTTCGGCTGGCGACGTCGCCGGGCCATTGAACTGCTGCACCGGGTGGGGATCAAAGACCACCGGGACGCGATGCGCAGCTATCCCTATGAGCTGACCGAAGGCGAGTGCCAGAAAGTGATGATCGCCATCGCCCTGGCGAACCAGCCGCGCCTGCTGATTGCCGATGAGCCGACCAACGCCATGGAGCCTACCACTCAGGCCCAGATTTTCCGTCTGCTCAGTCGACTCAATCAGATCAATAACACCACCATTTTGCTAATCAGTCACGATCTACAGATGCTGACCCAGTGGGCCAACCGCATTAACGTAATGTACTGCGGTCAGACGGTGGAGAGCGCTACCAGCGAAGAGCTGATCGGCACACCGCACCACCCGTATACCCAGGCGCTGATTCGGGCGATTCCCGACTTCGGGCGCGCCCTGCCCCATAAAAGCCGCCTCAATACGCTGCCGGGCGCTATTCCGCTGCTGGAGCATCTGCCTATTGGCTGCCGGTTAGGGCCGCGCTGCCCCTACGCCCAGCGCGAATGTATTGAAACTCCGCGCCTGCGCGGTGCCAGGAACCACCTGTTTGCCTGCCATTTCCCGTTAAATATGGAGAGGGAGTGAGATGGTCGAAACCTTACTGGAAGTCCGCAATTTAAGTAAGACCTTCCGCTACCGCACCGGCCTGTTCCACCGTCAGACCGTTGAAGCGGTCAAACCGCTCAGCTTTACGCTGCGCGAACGCCAGACCCTGGCCCTGATTGGCGAGAACGGCTCCGGGAAATCCACGCTGGCGAAAATGCTGGTCGGAATGATCGCCCCCACCAGCGGCGAACTGCTGATCGACGATCATCCGCTACATTACGGGGATTACGCCTTCCGCAGCCAGCGAATCCGCATGATTTTTCAGGATCCCAGCACCTCGCTCAATCCGCGTCAGCGGATATCACAGATCCTCGATCTGCCGCTGCGTCTGAGTAGTGAACTGGAGCCGGAACAGCGGCGACGGCAGATAATCGACACCCTGCGGCTGGTGGGATTGTTACCGGATCACGCCAGTTACTATCCCCATATGCTGGCGCCCGGGCAAAAACAGCGTCTGGGCCTGGCCCGCGCGCTGATTCTGAACCCGAAGGTATTAATTGCCGACGAAGCGCTGGCGTCACTGGATATGTCGATGCGTTCCCAGTTGCTTAACCTGATGCTGGAGCTTCAGGAAAAACAGGGGCTCTCCTACATCTATGTGACCCAACACCTGGGCATGATGAAGCACATCAGCGATCAGGTGATGGTGATGCATCAGGGCGAGGTGGTGGAACGCGGCAGTACCGCGGATGTGCTTGCTTCGCCGCTTAACGATCTCACCCGGCGACTGATTGCCGGACACTTCGGCGAAGCGCTTACCGCCGACGCCTGGCGTAAAGATCGTTAATGGCTTCACGAACTTGATAAAAATCATTGCTCAACATGGCGAGCTAAGAGTAATGTGCGTGCGCGCGGAATGCTGTTTCGCGCGTATATGCCTTCATTCCTCCATGAGAGGGTCCGGATCAATAAAAACCCTGACTAATTCAGGTTGCGAACTGGCGGCTGCGGCTATAGCCAACGCGCACGCCTGAAGTATAACGGGAATAACCCTTACCGGACTGACACCAGTTGATGATGATAGTTTATGGTGGCCCGGCAACTGCCGGGTTCTTTTCCTGCCGCCGCCCCGCCCCTCCGACCACGTGGAAAAATATCGACACGGCCCCCATGCTGTGGGATATAATTCAAAATTGACTTTGAATGATTTACTTAGCTTTGGTCAACGCCGGATAGTTAAGGCGTATTTTAAGTAACTAAGTAACAACTATAAGGATTAACTGCTATGGGTTTTCTTACCGGCAAGCGTATTCTGGTCACTGGCGTTGCCAGCAACCGTTCCATCGCCTACGGAATCGCACAGGCCATGCATCGCGAAGGTGCTGAACTGGCATTCACCTATCAGAACGAAAAGCTGAAAGGCCGTGTGGAAGAGTTTGCCGCCGCGCTGGACTCAAAACTGGTATTCGAGTGCGATGTCGCGGAAGATGCCAGCATTGAAGCGCTGTTCACCGAAGTCGGTAAAGTCTGGCCGAAGTTCGACGGTTTCGTACACTCCATCGGCTTCGCCCCTGGCGATCAGCTGGATGGCGACTACGTGAACGCCGTCACCCGCGAAGGGTTCAAAATCGCCCATGACATCAGCTCCTATAGCTTTGTCGCCATGGCCAAAGCCTGCCGCGAAATGCTCAATCCGGGCTCTGCACTGCTGACCCTCTCTTACCTGGGCGCCGAGCGAGCCATCCCTAATTACAACGTGATGGGTCTGGCTAAAGCGTCTCTGGAAGCCAACGTACGTTATATGGCAAACGCCATGGGGCCGGAAGGTGTGCGTGTGAACGCCGTTTCCGCCGGTCCTATCCGTACCCTGGCCGCTTCTGGTATCAAAGACTTCCGTAAAATGCTGGCTCACTGCGAAGCCGTTACTCCGATCCGTCGTACCGTGACCATTGAAGACGTGGGTAACAGCGCCGCGTTCCTGTGTTCCGATCTGGCGGCTGGCATCTCCGGTGAAGTGGTACACGTAGATGGCGGCTTCAGCATCGCCGCTATGAACGAGCTGGAACTGAAGTAAGTTTCGCGCCGTTAATCAGGCAGGCCCAGGGCCTGCCTTTTTTTATGGTTCATCGCGAATTAGCGTGGAGTGTTCGAAAACGGCAACAAAAAACCGGCAGAATATAATGATGCGGTGGGCTGTTCCGTTCATTGCCGGGAAACGCCCTCTCCCTTCAGGGTATACGGGTGACAGGCAGCTCCGGCGCCCTGTTTCAGAACAAAACCGGCAGAATATGATGA
>NZ_JAZHEE010000044.1:0-32473 GCF_036620675.1 Rosenbergiella sp. YN46 | reverse complement strand
GAGCGGTAGTTCAGTTGGTTAGAATACCTGCCTGTCACGCAGGGGGTCGCGGGTTCGAGTCCCGTCCGTTCCGCCACTTATTGATAAGCCCTGAGCGTTTGCTCAGGGCTTTTTCTTATGCGTCTTTTTCGCTGGTAAGGCCTGAATCCTCTGCTTTCGGCAATATTTTGACAGGTTTTCAGCGTGGCGAATTTCATCGCGTTTGATATTCTCGTTACGGTAAAGCAGGCATACGTTATGGTATGAAGATGCCTCTGTATGTCCTCCTGGATTCACCGGGGTTATCTGGCTGTGGGCCAGCAGATGCGATCCGGTCGGTGACCTCTGGCATGGCGGATCCCCGTAGGCGTCGCTACCGTGGGAGAATGGGCGGCTATGGCCCACCTGTTTTCGTGTCTGAGCCAGTATATGGCTGTGTGGACTATATATGGTGAGATCTTGCACAGCGCCACAATTGTGCAGTCCGCAGAGCGCTGTTCTGCCGCCAGAGCCTTCAGCGCCGCCCGGTGCGGTATAGCTGTTCGTTAAGGTATCCGCGTTCATTTAGTCTGGGTTAATCCAGCATGGTTAGCTTAGCGCGCGGCCGGTTGAGTCTGGTTAGTTCGTTCGCTCAGGAAGTCGATAAAGGCACGGATACGGCTGCTGACCGCTTGATCGCTGTAATAGACGGCGCTGAAAGGCATCTCGACTGGCAGCACCACATCGCGCAGTAGTTCCACCAGTCGCCCGTCGGCTATCTCATTATCCACCATAAAGTCGGACAGGCAGGCGATGCCGTTGCCCTGCAGACACAACTGCTTGATGGTTTCGCCACTGCTGGAAAGCAGGGTCGGCGTGACTTCATAGAGTTGTCCGTCATCCTGGGGGAGTGGCCAGTGATTGAGCGTGGCAGGCGCGCTAAAGCCGATACAGACATGTGCGGCCAGATCCTGTACGTTACGGGGCGTTCCATTTTGCGCCAGATACTCTGGCGAAGCCAGAATTCGTCGGTAGCTGGTAAACAGCGGACGGGCCCGCAGACTGGAATCACTCAGTACGCCAGCGCGGATTGCCACGTCTACTTTACGCTCAATGAGGTTGATGAAGGTTTCCGATGACTCCAGACTCAGGGTGACTTCGGGGTAACGCTCGCGAAAGGGCTTCACCAGTGGCGCCAGCAGGTGCAGGACGACGGGGGTTGCGGCATCTACCCGTAGCAGCCCTCTGGGGCGCAGTCGTGACTCCAGTAGTTCATTTTCCGCCGCTGCCATCTCCTGCAAAATATGCTGGGCGCGCCGGAAGTAGCGGCCCCCCTCTTCGGTCAGACTGAGATGGCGCGTGGTGCGATTGAGCAGACTGACTCCCAGCTTAGCCTCCAGCTTCTTGACCGAACGGCTCACGGCGGAGTTGGCAAGACCCAGTTGCTGCGCCGCGCGGCTGAAGCTGCCGCTCTCCACCACAGAAACAAAGATGCACAACTCTTCAGAGGTCGTTTTCATTATCACTTTCCGGACAGGTGGTTACGGTGGAAAATAGCAGTCAGGGTATTTAATCACGGCGTATTCTCACTGTCATCCCGGGAGATTCGCGATGCGCTTTCGCCTTAGAGCGATTGAAAGTGGCCGCTAAAACCCCTATAACAGAAGAATTACCCGTTGTAAAAACGGGGTAAAGGTTACAGAGGTCATCAGCATAACGTGCGAAGAAAAACCTACGCCATGCGCTATGTCGCTGGCCAGCCTGCGGAGCGTATTCTGCCGCCAGGCTCTTTTGCGGGTATAGGTAAGGCGCTTCCTCCCGGCGAGCCGCTGCCTGGCGGCGAACGATTTCGCGTGCTGGTATGGAATATCTATAAACAACAACGGGCCGACTGGCTTTCCGTGCTGCAAAACTTCGGTAAAGAAGCGCAGCTCGTGCTGTTGCAGGAGGCCCAGACCACGCCAGAGCTGGTGCGTTTCGCCACCAGCAACTATCTGGCGGCAGATCAGGTGCCCGCCTTCGTTCTTCCCCAACATCCCTCGGGCGTGATGACGCTGTCGGCATCGCATCCGGTATACTGCTGTCCGCTGCGTGAGCGTGAGCCGATTCTGCGGCTGGCGAAATCGGCGCTGGTCACCGTTTATCCGTTGCCGGATGGTCGTCTGCTGATGGTGGTGAATATTCATGCCGTTAACTTCAGTCTGGGAGTGGATGTCTACAGCAAACAACTGGGGCCTATCGGCGATCAGATTGCTCACCATCAGGGGCCGGTCATTATGGGCGGCGACTTTAATGCCTGGAGTCGCCCGCGCATGGCGGCCCTGTATCGTTTTGCCCGCGAAATGTCGCTGCGGGAGGTGCGTTTTACCGACGATCAGCGACGGCGGGCTTTCGGACGCCCACTTGATTTTGTCTTCTATCGCGGCCTGAATGTTTACGAAGCTTCAGTGCTGGTGACCCGCGCTTCCGATCACAATCCGCTACTCGTCGAATTCACACCCGGCAAACCTGAAAAGCGCTAAGGTTGGTCAGGTCTGCCATGGGGCAGACCCGCGCTGTCCCGTTTTTTACTCAACGCAAAGGACAACAACATGACAACCGACACTCATCACGATCGCGTAGATCAACAGTTTGGCTCACAGGCCAGCGCTTATCTGAACAGTAGCGTGCACGCCAGCGGGGGAGATCTTGAACGGCTGGGGAGCACGCTGGTGCGATTTGCTGACGCGCGTTTACTGGATATGGGCTGCGGCGCGGGCCATGCCAGCTTCGTGGCCGCGCAGCGGGTCAGGGAGGTCGTGGCTTATGACCTGTCGGCACAGATGCTGGAAGTGGTTGCCAGCGCCGCGCACGAGCGCCAGCTGGCGAATCTGACCACCTGCCAGGGCTATGCAGAACAACTTCCTTTCGATGATGCCTGTTTTGATATTGTGATTAGTCGCTATTCAGCACACCACTGGCATGATGTGGGACAGGCGTTAAGAGAGGTACGGCGTGTCCTGAGGCCAGGCGGCAGGATGATTATTATGGACGTGACGGCACCGGGACATCCGGTGCTGGATATCTGGCTGCAGACGGTAGAGGCGTTGCGCGACACTTCCCACGTACGCGACTATCCCGCTGCTGAATGGCTGGGCTTTGTCGGCGAAGCCGGGCTGAATGTAGCAAATCTGTCCACCGATAAACTGGTACTGGAGTTTTCCTCCTGGATTGCCCGTATGCGTACGCCTGAGCCGCTGGCGGAGGCGATTCGACTGTATCAGCGCAGCGCTTCTGCGGAGGTTCAGCGTTACTTTGCCTTGCAGGATAACGGCAGCTTTACCAGCGATATTATCTGGATAGAGGCGCTGAAGCCTGAGTGACAGGGATAAAAAAAGCACCCTGAAACGGGTGCTTTTTGGGTGGCCGGATATCAGGTATCCGGCGTTGCATCGTGTTTAACGTACAGCGTCAATTGGTCGCCGGGCCGCAGGTTATCGGTGTCGTCATTCCAGCGTTCCAGATCTTTGATCTGCACGCCGTGACGTTTCGCGATACTGGAGAGGGAATCTCCCTTGCGTACGCGGTAGGTCATCCCATTGTCGCTGCGGCTGTTACTGGCCAGCTCATCGCTAGTAGCAGCGCCCAGACTGAGTTTCTGACCGGGACGAATTTGCGCGCTGTTCAGGCTGTTCCAGCGCTGCAGATCGCGGGTGCTGACGTTCGTTCGCGCCGCGATACCGGAAAGCGTATCGCCCTTGCGTACGGTGTAGCTGTCGCCAGTGTTACGTTCCGTGCTGCTGCTGCGGTTTTCTGCCAGCAGGCCAGACTGAACCGACTCGAAATCGCTGGCCGCCAGAGAAGTCCGCAACTGACCGGCGTGCTTACGCGGCACCATGACGTACTGCGGGCCGCTGCTACCCAGCCGGGCGTTTTTATAGCCCGCATTGTAGGTTTTCAGCTGGCTGACGGAGATCCCGGCCATATCGGCCACTTTGCTCAGCGTCATCGGGTTATTGACCTCGACGCGCGCCAGAGCACGGCTCTCGTCCGCCGTCGGCAAACGAACCCCGTAGCGTTTGCTGTTTTTGAAAATTTCGCTCAAAGCCAGCATTTTCGGGATGTACAGTTTGGTTTCCTGCGGCAGTGACAGCGACCAGAAGTCAGTCGATTTACCCTGTCGCTTGTTCGCCTTTATTGCGTTCAGCACCCGACCTTCGCCGCTGTTGTAGGCGGCGACGGTCAGCAGCCAGTCGCCGTCGAACATTCGGTTCAGGCGCTGCATCATGTTCAGCGCGGCCGTTGTGGAGGCCACCACGTCGCGTCGACCATCGTAGGCGCTGGTTTGCTTCAGGCCATAATGCCGCCCCGTGCTCGGTATAATCTGCCAGAGGCCTGCGGCACTGCGGGAAGACGTAGCATGGGGATCAAAAGCGCTCTCCACTATGGGCAGTAGTACCAGTTCCATGGGCATATTACGTTTTTTAATCTGCCCGGCTATCCAGTACATATAGGGCTCGGCCCTGAGTGTTACATCGTGGAGATAGCTCTTGTTTTTTAAGTATTTTTGTTTCTGTGCGCGAATCCGGCTGTTCTCCGGAATCCCCATCTTTAGCTCGTTACTTATAAAGGCCCACAGATCTTGATCCTGCGCGAGGAAAGACTGTTCGTCAGTCCATCGCGCAGAGGTCGCTCGACCTGTTAACTTCCCTGCTTCACCTTGACCAGCCGCAGAAAGGCTCTGAGCGTGCTGTTGAACGTTGCCGTCGTGCTTTGCACCCTGGCAACCTACCAGCAGAACAGAGGCGAGTAGTATCGCTTTTGCCTTCATGTGTGTGTGTCAACTGTTGCTTAAAAGACGAGCAATCATACAGTCGATGTCAGAACTGCGCAACCAGGAAAAGTCAGAAGTTGTCTTTAGCGGCCCTTAACCATGCAAAAAGTTGAACTGGTTGTTGCAAGTTTGTTTTATTTTTGATTTGTTTAATGAAATCAGAATCTTCTGTTCTAAGGAAAATATTAATTTTGCGCTCAGTTTTCAGGCTTGAAGGGAGCGTTTTTTGATTTGTTACGCGTAACTCTTTAACTTTTCTGTAATAGCTGTTTAAATCCATATCTTCAGGAAGGATACTCAGCGCGAAGGCCAGATTGCTTTCGGTATACTCATGGGCACAACAAATTAAAGTTTGTTCCGGTAGTTGGTTAATTCTTTGAAAAGATTGGAACATTTGTACTGGAGTGCCTTCGAAAAGTCGTCCGCAGCCGCCGGAAAACATCGTGTCCCCGCAGAAAAGCCAGGGGGCGGCATACCAGCAAATATGGCCCAGGGTGTGGCCCGGAGTCGCGAAAACGGAAAATTCGAGATTCAAAATAGTAACCCGATCGCCATCGCTGACTATCCGGTTGGCGCCTTTATCCTGGGTTTCCTGCGGCCCCCAGATCGGTAAATTCGGATAATGCCCCAGGAGTTTTTTGACTCCGCCAACGTGATCCTGATGATGATGCGTCAGTAAAACCCCTTCGGGTTGCCAGCCATTCTTCTGGATAGCATCCAGTACTGGCGTCGCGTCGCCGGGATCCACGATCAGACATTTTCCCGTTTCGTCGTGAAGGATCCAGATGTAGTTGTCCTGGAAGGCGGGAATACTGGTAAGATTCATAAAATACCTCTCACTGCGTTACGGAAGGTTGTGATGAAACCGGCAAGGATACCTGACACTATCGCTGCGCCTGACCGCTGGGCTGAACTCCCCTGGGGGGAATATTACCGCGATGCGCTGGAGCAGCGCCTTCAGCCGTGGCTGGCGAAAATGTTTGGTTTTCATCTTATTAAGGTGGGCAATCTGAGTGCCGAGATCGCCACCGACGCCTGCGCCATTTCACACCAGGTTAACCTGGCGTTACAAGGGCAAAACCTGCAGGTTGTGGCCGATCCGTTACATCTGCCGTTCGCGTCAGGTTCCGTTGATGCTTGTCTGCTGGCTCATACCATCTCCTGGTGCCAGGATCCGCACCGATTGCTGCGAGAGGCAGACCGGATTCTGATTGACGATGGCTGGCTAATACTAAGCAGTTTTAACCCCATTAGTCTGGTGGGACTACGTAAGCTGGTGCCGTTCCAGCGTCGCCGGGTAGCCCCCTGGAACAGCCGAATGTTCCCGCTGGCACGCCAGCTCGACTGGCTGTCTCTGCTTAATTTCGAAGTGCTGCATCAGGGCTGTTTTCAGGTGCTTCCCTGGTCGCGGCAGGGGGGAAAGATGCTTAGCACCCACCTGCCGGCACTGGGCTGTCTACAGTTCATCGTGGCGCGCAAACGTACTATTCCACTGACCCTTAACCCCATGAAACAGCGACGTGAGAAAACCCAGCTACGTCCGGCGGTCGGCGCTACCCGCCAGTGCCGGGTTACGGTTAGTTCCCGGACGTCTCGGCAAGATAGCCGCTATCCTCGCTCGCGGGATTAGCCGCCGCGCTACGAGCCAGTTCGTCGCAGCGTTCATTTTCCGGGTGGCCGGCATGGCCTTTTACCCATACCCAGTGCACCTGGTGGGGGGTGAGCGCCCGATCCAGGCGTTGCCAGAGATCGACATTCTTCACCGGCTGCTTGCTGGCGGTTTTCCAGCCGCGCTTCTTCCAGTTATGGATCCACGAGGTAATGCCCTGGCGTACATACTGGCTGTCGGTGCTAAGTACGACCTCGCAGGGTTCGCGCAGCGCCTCCAGCGCCACGATGGCCGCCATCAGTTCCATCCTGTTGTTGGTGGTCAGGTGATAACCCGCGCTAAAGGTTTTTTCATGCTGCTTATAGCGTAGAATGGCGCCATAGCCGCCGGGGCCGGGGTTGCCCAGGCAGGAGCCGTCGGTGAAAATTTCTACCTGTTTACCCATCTCTGGTAGACTTCCTGTATTGAAAACGCCAAGTCTGACATAAATGAGCGCCATGAGCACGAATAGCGGCATAGCAAGACAGGTCGTACTCGATACCGAAACTACGGGTATGAACCAGATCGGTGCCCATTACGAGGGGCACTGCATTATTGAGATTGGGGCCGTTGAGGTTATCAATCGGCGACTGACGGGGAATAATTTCCACGTCTATATTAAGCCGGACAGGCTGGTGGACCCTGAAGCCTTTATGGTTCACGGCATCGCCGATGAGTTTCTGATGAGTCAGCCGACCTTTGCCGAGGTGGCGGATGACTTTATTGACTATATTCGCGGCGCTGAACTCATCATCCATAACGCATCGTTCGATATCGGTTTTATGGACTATGAGTTTGGCAAACTTAATCGCGGTATTCCAAAAACCAACACCTTCTGCGAAGTGACCGACAGCCTGGCGCTGGCGCGTAAGATGTTTCCCGGTAAGCGTAACAGTCTGGATGCACTCTGTTCCCGCTATGAAATAGATAACACCAAGCGTACCCTGCACGGGGCGTTGCTCGACTCCCAAATTCTGGCCGATGTCTGGCTGGCGATGACCGGTGGACAGACATCAATGACGTTTGCCATGGAAGGGGAGACCCAACAGGAACAGGGAGCCGAGACTGTTCAACGCATCGTGCGGCGTGCCCAGTCATTGCGGGTGATCGCCGCCAGCGATGAGGAGTTGATGAGCCACGAATCTCGCCTGGATTTGGTGGAAAAGAAAGGTGGAAGTTGCCTCTGGCGCGCCTGAATTTGCACGAAAAAAAGGCGTTGGGGTGAATTTTGCATCAGTCGATTCAAAAGTTGCAAAAAAGCCGTTGACGCCCCCATTCGCAATCCGTAATATTCGCTTCGCTCCCCGGTGAGGGAGCAATGCGGAGCGGTAGTTCAGTTGGTTAGAATACCTGCCTGTCACGCAGGGGGTCGCGGGTTCGAGTCCCGTCCGTTCCGCCACGAATTTAAAAGCCCTGAATCAGCAATGATTCAGGGCTTTTTCGTCGTATGCTGAGCCCCCTCCAGCCAGAGGGGCGTAAGGCGCAGGACTATATAAAGCTCTCACTGGAGCAGGAGTGCCGGAAGAGCGGTATCGATTCCGTATGCAGCCAGCTCGCTTACGGGTCGCAAGTAACGAGAATCCAGCTCGTGGTCTGTGGGGCGCAACCGATAAGTGCTTCTTACAGGAGCATATGTAAAACCTCCGGCTATGCCGGAGGGTATTTATGTGTTAATCCAGTCTGAAATCATCGGCGTCACGCCAGGCCGGAAATGCTTCCCGGTAATTATTCAGCACTTCCAGCGATAACCGGGCTTCCAGTCTGCAGGCCTGATGGGGCTCAGCGCTGGCCATAATGTTTCCCTGTGGGTCGATGATACGGCTGTCGCCCCGATAGTGCAGGCCGTTGCCATCGGTGCCGACCCGGTTACAGCCTGCCACGTAAGCCTGGTTTTCAATGGCGCGGGCCGTCAGTAACGCCTGCCAGTGATGGGCGCGCGGCGCCGGCCAGTTAGCGACAAACAGCGCCAGATCATAATCATTGCGATTGCGTGACCAGACCGGGAAGCGCAGGTCGTAGCAAATCTGCGGCAGAATGCGCCATCCGCGCCACTCGACAACCTTACGTTCACTACCTGGCTGATAATGATGGTGTTCCTGCGCCATGCGAAACAGATGGCGCTTATCGTAACGGTGGACGATACCGTCCGGTTGCACCAGCAGAAAGCGGTTTACGGCACCTGCCTCGCTGCGGATAGCGGCGCTGCCTGCTACCAGCGCGTTGCACTGGCGGGCTTTGTCTTGCAGCCACGTAATCACCTCTTCTTCCGGCATCGATTGTTGCGCGGCCTCCATAGCGAAACCGGTGGTAAACATTTCGGGTAACAGGATCAGGTCACTGTCTGTTATCTGCTCCAGAAGTGGTTCGAAATGGCGCAGATTAGCGGCGCCGTCCATCCAGGCTAGCGGCTGCTGCAACAGCGTAATTTTCAAAAAAGACACGGTTGGGCTCTCCGGAAACGGTTTCAGAACACTGTAGCATGATGGTCATAAAAGAAGACCACTCAGCTTATCCGGTTGTTATATCGACTATCTCCCATGAGATATTTGCATTCCTGCCCTCTCTGAACCACCATTAAATCCGCAGCGGCAGTGACGCCGCGTTCTGACAGGGCGATAGCATCCCCGGGGAGAAAAGCATGTTAAAGAAAACACTCATAGTCACACTATTTCTGGTGGCGGGCAGCGCCGCCGCGGCCGATAGCTCACTGACGGTAGGCCAGCTTGCTACTTCGCAGAGCACCAAAGCCGAATTTGCGAAGATGGTGGAAGGGCATAAGCTTCCGGCGTGGGTGACCAAAGGAGGAACCAGTACTGAAACCAAAGAGGTTCAGTTAGGGGATAACCGTTACCTGGTGCTGGAATCCTGTAAACCGCATGACTGTGGCAGTGAACGCATTGCCGTGCTCTATTCGCCTAAACTCAAGCGAATGATGGGGCTCTACTCCGCGGTTGATGAAGCGAAGTCAAGCGAGCAACTGAAATGGCTGAATGTGGGCGATGCCGAATCCATCGACGGTAAAACGGTGCTTTACGCGGCGCTGACCGGCAGCCTGGAAAATCATCCCGACGCTTTCAACTTTAAGTAATAAAAAAAGCGGAGCCAGGCTCCGCTTTTTTTTAGCTGCGTCTTCAGGCGGCTTCCGGGCTGTGGGCTTTTCTTTCCCGGGCGAGCGGCCGTGTTGCCAGCGCTTGCGGCTCAAACTCGTCTACGTTAATGGTACGCAGGCGGCAGGCTTCGGCACGGCGCAGCGTGTCGGCTTCCTCCTGATTAACCCACCCCTGGCTCAGCGCCTGTTCCGCCAGTTTATCCAGCGCGGTAAAGGCGAGATTTTTTCCCTGAGTTTTACACAGCCGCTGGTGGATAGATTCTGCGGCCATTATCGCCTGCAGAGCCTCTTCCAGCTGGCCGGCGGGATGATATTCGCTGGGGGTCAGATACTGGCCGCGACCAATGCGTGATCGGGTGGCTGACGGCGTCTGGAGGATCTGCGCCAGTTTGCTTTCCAGCTTATCCGACGGCGCATGACAGCGGCGGCCCAGCGGCAGCGTAATCAGTCGCAGTGCGCTGCCCATCAGGCGATGCGGGAAGTTGCGCAGCAGGGAGTCAATGGCCTGTTCGGCCTGGAATAGCGCATCCTGCACCCCCCAGTGCACCAGCGGTAAATCAGCCTGCTGGCGTCCTTCATCGTCATAGCGCTTCAGTATCGCGCTGGCGAAATAGAGCTGGCTGAGCACGTCGCCCAGACGGGCGGAGATGCGTTCACGCCGCTTCAGGCTGCCGCCCAGCAGCGCCATCGACACATCTGATAGTAGCGCCAGCGCGGCGCTAAGCCGGTTTATCTGTTGATAGTAGCCGCGGGTAGCGTCCCGGGTTGGGGTGGCGCTGGTATGGCCATTGGTGAGTCCCAGCCAAAAACTGCGCACCTTATTGCTGCCTACGTGGCCGATATGGCGAAACAGCAGACGGTCAAATTCGTTAACGTCGTTACGGCCTGCCGCGGCCATCTCGTCCAGCAGGAAGGGATGGCAGCGAATAGCGCCCTGACCGAAGATCATCATGCTGCGGGTCAGGATATTGGCGCCCTCGACGGTAATGGCAATAGGGGCACCCTGATAAGCGCGAGCCAGGAAATTGTTTTCGCCCAGCATAATGCCTTTACCGCCGGTGATATCCATGGCGTCGATGATGGCGCGCTGGCCGCGATGGGTACAATGGTATTTGACGATAGCCGACAGCACTGCCGGTTTTTCGCCCAGCATAATGCCGTAGGTTATCAGCGAAGCGGCGGCATCCATGGCGTAAGCGTTACCGGCGATACGCGCCAGGGGCTCTTCGATACCCTCCATTTTGCCAATGGAGATTTTAAACTGGCGTCGGATATGGGCATAGGCGCCGGTGGCCAGCGCCACGTTCTTCACACCGCCGGTGGAGTTGGAAGGCAGAGTGATACCGCGTCCGACCGACAGGCATTCCACCAGCATGCGCCAGCCCTGGCCTGCCATTTTCGGCCCTCCGATGATGTAATCGATGGGCACGAAAATATCCTGACCGCGGGTGGGGCCGTTCTGAAATGGAACGTTCAGCGGGAAGTGGCGCTTACCTATCTCCACGCCCGGCGTACTGGTGGGGATCAGCGCGCAGGTGATCCCCAGTTCATCGCGATCGCCCAGCAGGTGTTCGGGATCGTCCAGCTTAAAAGCCAGCCCCAGCACGGTGGCTATGGGGGCCAGCGTGATATAGCGCTTGTTCCAGGTCAGGCGCATCCCCAGCACCTGTTCGCCCTGCCATTCCCCCATGCAAACCACGCCGCGATCCGGAATGGCGCCGGCATCCGATCCTGCTTCCGGGCTGGTCAGGGCGAAACAGGGGATCTCTTCGCCCCGCGCCAGGCGCGGCAGATAGTGATCTTTTTGTTCATCGGTACCGTAGTGTTGCAACAGTTCGCCGGGGCCAAGGGAATTAGGCACCCCAACGGTGATGGCCAGGATACCGGAAACGCCGGCCAGTTTTTGTAGTACCCGGGACTGGGCATAAGCGGAAAACTCCAGCCCACCATACTCTTTTTTAATGATCAGCGCGAAGAAGCGGTGTTTTTTCAGGTAAGCCCACAGTTCCGGCGGAAGATCGGCCATTTCATGGGTGATCTGGAAATCGTTAGCCATGCGGCAGGCTTCTTCTACCGGGCCGTCCAGAAACGCCTGTTCTTCTTCGGTCAGTCGCGGCTGCGGGTAGTTATGCAACCGGCTCCAGTCCGGACGTCCGCGAAACAGTTCGCCTTCCCACCAGGTTGTTCCGGCGTCGATAGCCTCTTTTTCGGTACGTGACATTGGCGGCATAACCTTGCGGAAGGCGCGCAGTACCGGTGCGGAGAACAGCGCGCGGCGCATTGGCGCCAGGTTGAAGGGCACCAGAATAATCGCCAGCGGCACCAACAGCCATGGCGCCCAGACGCCAATGGCGCCGAGTAACGCCGTCCACGCCAGAAGAATTACGCTACTCAATGCCAGGCTGATGCGGTGGTAAAAGAGTGCGCTGAGCAGAACAAGGGTTGCAACGATACTCAACATCATCATAGAAGAGACTCCCGTCTTCTTAAGAGGTCAGACCAGTCATTACTATGGTTGTAGTCGAGGTGCTTGTTTTTAGCAATTCATTCACAAAAAAATTACAACAGTGCTCACGGAATGACCGCTCGGAACTGCAAAACATGCGTCGAGGCTGCGCGGTTACGCTTCTCGCTTCTGCTGCTATCCGGTACACTTCACTGTGTGATTAGATCAGGCTGAAGGATAACCTCATGTACCAGGACATGATTCGTAGTGAACTGAACGAGGCCGCGGAAACGCTGGCTAATTTCCTGAAAGACGATGCCAATATTCATGCTATCCAGCGGGCGGCGGTCATGCTGGCAGATAGCTTCAAGGCCGGCGGCAAGGTACTCTCTTGCGGTAATGGCGGCTCTCACTGTGATGCGATGCACTTCGCGGAAGAGCTGACCGGGCGCTATCGCGAAAACCGTCCAGGCTACCCGGCGATTGCGATTTCGGATGTCAGCCACCTTTCCTGCGTCAGCAATGATTTCGGCTACGACTATGTCTTTTCCCGTTACGTTGAGGCGGTAGGGCGCGAAGGCGACGTGTTGTTGGGCTTGTCCACTTCCGGCAACTCGGCCAACGTCATCAAAGCTATCGAAGCGGCCCGCGCTAAAGGCATGAAGGTGATCGCACTGACCGGTAAAGACGGCGGCAAGATCGCGGGCACGGCTGATATTGAAATTCGCGTGCCGCATTTTGGCTATGCCGATCGCATTCAGGAGATCCATATTAAAGTGATCCACATTCTGATGATGCTGATCGAAAAAGAGATGGTGAAAGCGTAAGTCTATCGTGCCCCCGACGGTGCGCGGGGGCAGGCCTGGCAGGGGAGGTTGTCATGTGTGAACTGCTCGGGATGAGCGCTAACGTACCGACCGATATCTGCTTTAGTTTTACCGGTCTGGTACAGCGCGGTGGCGGTACCGGCCCCCATAAAGATGGCTGGGGTATCACCTTTTACGAAGGTAAAGGGTGCCGTACTTTTAAAGATCCGCAGCCTGGCTATAACTCGCCTGTCGCAAAACTGGTGAAGGAATACCCTATAAAATCCTGCTCGGTGGTGGCCCATATTCGCCAGGCGAACCGCGGTAAGGTGGCGCTGGAAAATACTCATCCCTTTACCCGCGAACTCTGGGGCCGCAACTGGACCTATGCGCATAACGGGCAGCTTAAGGGCTGGCGTGGGCTGGAGACCGGGAATTTCCGTCCGGTGGGAGAAACCGACAGCGAGCACGCTTTCTGCTGGCTGCTGCATCAGATGGCGCAGCGCTATCCGCGAACCCCCGGCAATATGCCCGCCGTATTCCGCTTTATTGCCGGGCTTGCGGCTCAGCTACGCGAAAAAGGGGTCTTCAATATGCTGCTCAGCGATGGGCGTTACGTGATGGCCTGGTGCTCCACTAATTTGTTCTGGATCACCCGCCGCGCGCCGTTCGGCGTCGCGACGTTGCTGGATCAGGATGTGGAAATTGATTTTCAACGGGAAACCACGCCGAATGACGTGGTAACGGTGATTGCGACCCAGCCCCTGACGGGTAATGAGGCATGGAGCCGGGTAGCGCCGGGAGAGTGGGCGCTATTTTGCCTTGGCGAGCGTATCGTTTGAGGCAAACAGCGACTGAGGTGCCGCCGCGCTCGGCGGCTGCTCATTGACCACATACTGGCCGTTGTTGACCGAAACGACGGGCGGCATATGGTACTTATTGAAGTAGTCATAGCCCGGCTTCAGCTGTTTCCAGAAGCCTGCGTAATAAGAGTGCTTGTGGCGCTCCATATTGGCGTCGGTCATGCGAAACGGGTAAATGCTGACCTGAACCCGCGGCTGGCCGAACAGCAGGGCGCCGGTCACAAACTGGAAGATCTCGTCAATGCCGGTATCCGTCATGGCGTAGCAGCCTACGGAAACGCAGGCGCCGTGGATCATCAGATATTTACCGTCATAGCCGTTCTGGCGATCGAACTCATTGGGAAAACCGATATTGATGGCCTTATAGAAGCGGCTATCCGGCTTAAGCTGACTGCGATCGACGCTATAAAATCCTTCCGGACTCTTAAAGTCGCCCATACGGCGCTTGGGGCCCAGGCCGCCAGAGTAGTTGCAGATGTTATAGC
This sequence comes from Rosenbergiella sp. YN46, assembly GCF_036620675.1. NCBI lineage: Bacteria > Pseudomonadati > Pseudomonadota > Gammaproteobacteria > Enterobacterales > Erwiniaceae > Rosenbergiella > Rosenbergiella sp. YN46. The sequence continues at coordinate 18,345 of NZ_JAZHEE010000044.1, read as the reverse complement.
TGCTGAGAAGCTGGTACTTTTCCCCGTTCTTGACATAGAGCTCAAGGATGCGCTCTTGCTTGAAGATCTGAATATAGACCGGGGAACCCATATACTGCTGCTTACCGGGAAGGGGAGTGCTCCCCTGGCCGCTAAGCAGGCCGGCGAACGACAGGCACGGCATCAAAAGTATCGCAATGAAGAGTGCGATTTTACGCATACTGCTGGTTCCTTGATAAACCTGATGAAGCAAACAGGCCTGGGCGGCCTTAAAGCGGTAATAAAGACGGAAAACCCGATTTTATGCGCTCACATTATCACCGCCGGTGAATTTAGCAAGCGCTTGCTTACCGCTTTTACAATTTGGTCATTCCCTATACGCTATGCAGGATTCCGTCAGTTTCTGAAAGTTTGCGTGTCCGTTCGCAATTACGGTGCCATAAACTCAGGAATTCTGCCGGTTACAGGGTAATTAATGCTAAAATCGGCCGCGATGATGATGTGCGGAATAGAACGGACGCTTTTCCAGCGTTCACTGCTCGGTGAACCTATGTGGTCATGATGCCACCTTCCTTCTTTTCCGTATGGCGGACACGATTAATCTAATTCGCTCGGGCGCCTCCCGGAACGCGGCGGCGCGATAACGATTAACCATACGTGATGACCTTATGATCAAAATTAAAAAAGGGCTTGATTTGCCAATCGCTGGCCAGCCGGAACAGCGTATTGACGAAGGGCCGACGCCTGACCGCGTGGCCGTGCTCGGAGAAGAGTATGTGGGCATGCGTCCTTCTATGCTGATCCGCGAAGGGGATCGGGTACGTAAAGGACAAGCGCTCTTTGAAGATAAAAAGAACCCTGGGGTTATGTTTACCGCGCCGGCCAGCGGTACGATTGAAGCCATTAACCGCGGCGAACGCCGGGTGCTGCAGTCGGTAGTGATTGCCGTTGATGGCGACGATCGAGTGACTTTTGACAAATACGAAGCGGGCCAGCTTGATTCGCTGTCCCGGGAAACGGTAACCCGGCAACTGCTGGAATCCGGTCTATGGACCGCGTTTCGCACCCGCCCGTTCAGCAAATCGCCGGTGCCGGGTAGCGTGCCGGCGGCTATCTTTGTCACAGCGATGGATACTAACCCGCTGGCGGTCGATCCTCAGCCGATTATTCAGGCGCATCGCGCCATGTTTGACGCGGGTCTCAGCGTGCTGACGCGCCTGACGGAAGGCAAAGTGCACGTCTGCCAGGCGGGGGGCGGCAAACTGGGCGGGCATCCTGCTGCTCAGGTGACCTTCAATGAGTTTTCCGGCCCGCATCCCGCGGGGCTTCCCGGTACGCATATCCACTTTCTGGAGCCGGTTAGCCAGAAAAAAAGCGTCTGGCATCTGAACTACCAGGACGCGATCGCCATCGGTAAATTGTTTGTTGAGGGGGAGCTGTGGACTGAACGCGTGATTGCGCTGGGCGGCCCGCAGGTGGCGCGTCCGCGCCTGTTGCGTACTCAGATTGGCGCTTCGCTGGATCAGCTCACAGCGGGGGAACTGCTGGAAGGGGAAAACCGAATCATATCCGGTTCGGTGCTGAGCGGTAACCGGGCTTACGGCCCTCATGCTTTCCTTGGCCGTTTCCACCTGCAGGTGACGGTACTGAAAGAGGGGCGCGAAAAAGAGCTGTTCGGCTGGGTTGCGCCGGGCAGCGACAAGTTTTCCATCACCCGTACCACAGTGGGTCATTTCCTCAAACATAAGCTGTTTAACTTCTCCACCGATACCAACGGCGGCGAGCGTTCCATGGTGCCTATCGGCAACTATGAGCGTGTGATGCCGCTGGATATCCTGCCGACCATGCTGCTGCGCGATCTGCTGGCGGGAGACAGCGACAGCGCTCAGGCGCTGGGCTGCCTGGAGCTGGATGAAGAGGATTTGGCGCTCTGTACCTATGTCTGCCCGGGGAAATACGAATATGGCCCGGTGCTGCGCGAGGTCTTAACCCGCATCGAGCAGGAAGGATAACTGATGGGCTTAAAGCATCTGATTGAAAAACTGGAGCCGCACTTTACCGGTAGCGGCAAGCTGGCGAAGTACTATCCGCTCTATGAAGCGGCAGCCACCATCTTCTATACGCCGGGTATCGCTACGCGCGGGGCGTCCCACGTGCGCGACGCCATCGACCTGAAGCGTATGATGATTCTGGTCTGGTTCTCGGTCTTCCCGGCAATGTTCTGGGGCATGTACAACGTGGGGCATCAGACCCTCCAGGCGCTGGGGAAGCTCCATAGTCCGGAACAGCTACAGCAGGTTATTGCAGGGGACTGGCACTATCAGCTGGCGCATTTACTGGGTGCCAGTTTCGCTGCGGATGCCGGTTGGGTAAGCATGATGGCTATTGGCGCGGCGTTTTTCCTGCCCATTTACATCACGGTTTTCGTGGTGGGGGGCTTCTGGGAAGTGCTGTTTTCCATTATCCGTAAGCACGAGATTAACGAAGGTTTCTTCGTCACTTCGATTCTGTTCGCGCTGATTGTGCCGCCGACTCTGCCGCTGTGGCAGGCGGCGCTGGGTATCTCCTTTGGCGTGGTGCTTGGCAAAGAGATCTTCGGCGGTACCGGGCGCAACTTCCTGAACCCGGCGCTGGCGGGGCGCGCTTTTCTGTTCTTTGCCTACCCGGCGCAGATTTCCGGCGACCTGGTCTGGACGGCGGCGGATGGCTTTTCCGGCGCGACGCCGCTTTCCCAGTGGGCGAGCGGCGGCGGAGAATCTCTGGTGAACGTCGCTACCGGTCAGCCGGTGAGCTGGATGGACGCCTTTCTGGGGAACATCCCGGGCTCCATTGGCGAAGTTTCCACATTGATGATTCTGATTGGCGGCGCGGTGATTCTGTTTGCCCGTATCGCTTCCTGGCGCATCGTTGCTGGCGTGATGGTGGGGATGATCGCCACCGCCTCGCTGTTTAACGTGATTGGCTCTGACACTAACCCGCTGTTTGCGATGCCGTGGTACTGGCATCTGGTGCTGGGCGGTTTCGCCTTCGGCATGATGTTTATGGCGACGGATCCGGTTTCCGCCTCTTTTACCGATAAAGGGAAGTGGAGTTACGGCATTTTGATCGGCGTGATGTGCGTGCTGATTAGGGTGGTCAATCCGGCCTATCCTGAAGGAATGATGCTGGCGATCCTGTTCGCCAACCTGTTCGCGCCGCTGTTTGACTATCTGGTGGTGCAGGCCAACATCAAGCGGAGGAAGTCGCGTGGCTAATAAAGGAAACGATACCATTGGTAAAACGCTGCTGGTGGTGCTGGTTCTCTGCCTGGTCTGCTCGGTGGTGGTGGCAGGCTCGGCGGTGGGGCTAAAGTCGCGCCAGCAGGAGCAGAAACTGCTCGATAAGCAGCGCAATATCCTGGATGTGGCGGGTTTAATGCAACCGGGCATGACCAGCAATGACGTCAAGGGAATCTACAGCGAGCGCATCTCTCCGCGCCTGCTCGATCTGGAAAGCGGCAAGCTGCTGGATAAAGATCCGGCCAGTTTCGATCCAGCGAAGGCGTTGCGCGATCCGCAGCAGAGCATGACGCTGAGCGCCGGCCAGGATCCGGCCGGAATTAAGCGCCGCAGCAATATCGTCGAAATCTATCTGGTGCGCGACGAGAATAAAAAGGTGCAGGAGCTGGTACTACCGATCTACGGCAACGGTCTGTGGTCGATGATGTACGCCTTTGTGGCGCTGGACACCGATGGTCGCACCGTAAAAGGGATTACTTACTACGACCAGGGGGAAACCCCGGGGCTGGGCGGAGAAGTGGAAAACCCCAACTGGCGACGTCAGTGGATTGGCAAAAAGGTGCTGGATGACCAGGGCAAACCTGCGATTCGCGTTGTGAAAGGCGGTGCTCGCCCGGGAGATGAGTATGCGGTGGATGCGCTTTCCGGTGCGACGCTGACTTCTAACGGCGTACAGCACAGTTTTGATTTCTGGATGGGGGAAAACGGTTTTGGTCCCTTCCTGAAACAGGTTCGTGAAGGAGAGCTCAACAATGGCTGAAATGGGCGACATGACAGAGATTAAGCGGGTTCTGGTCAGCCCGCTGGTGGAAAACAACCCTATCACGCTGCAAATCCTTGGGATTTGTTCAGCGTTGGCGGTGACCACCAAACTGGAGACCGCTTTCGTTATGGCGATTGCTGTAACGCTGGTGACTGCGTTCTCCAGTATGTTTATCTCTATGATCCGCAAGCAGATCCCCAGTAGTGTGCGTATTATCGTGCAGATGGCGATCATCGCTTCGTTGGTTATCGTGGTGGACCAGGTCCTGCGGGCCTTTGCGTATGAAATCTCCAAGCAGCTGTCGGTGTTCGTGGGGCTGATTATCACCAACTGTATCGTGATGGGGCGCGCCGAGGCTTATGCGATGAAGTCGCCGCCGATGGCAAGCTTTATGGACGGTATCGGCAATGGTCTTGGCTACGGAGCGATTCTGCTGGTGGTGGGCTTTGTGCGTGAACTGTTCGGCAGCGGTAAGCTGTTCGGCGTTACCGTGCTGGATACGGTGCAGAATGGCGGCTGGTATCTGCCGAACGGCCTGTTCCTGCTGGCACCCAGCGCTTTCTTCCTGATCGGGCTGCTGATCTGGGCGCTGCGTACCCTGAAGCCGCAACAGCAGGAGAAGGAGTAAGTGATGGCTCACTATATTAGTCTGTTCGTGCGCGCGGTGTTCGTTGAGAACATGGCGCTGGCCTTCTTCCTGGGGATGTGTACTTTCCTGGCGGTATCGAAGAAGGTTTCTACGGCCTTTGGCCTTGGCGTCGCGGTGACTGTAGTGCTGGGAATTTCGGTGCCGGTCAATAACCTGATTTATAACCTGGTGCTGCGCGATGGCGCGCTGGTGGAAGGTATCGATCTCAGTTTCCTGAACTTCATTACCTTTATCGGCGTGATTGCAGCCCTGGTGCAGATTCTGGAAATGACGCTGGATCGCTTCTTCCCGTCGCTCTATAACGCGCTGGGGATCTTCCTGCCGCTGATTGCGGTGAACTGTGCCATCTTTGGCGGCGTCTCTTTTATGGTTCAGCGCGATTACAACTTCCCGGAGTCCATCGTTTATGGCCTGGGTTCCGGCATGGGCTGGATGCTGGCGATAGTCGCGCTGGCAGGGATTCGTGAAAAGATGAAGTACTCCAGCGTGCCGGCAGGGCTGCGCGGGCTTGGGATCACCTTTATCACCACCGGACTGATGGCGCTGGGCTTTATGTCATTCTCCGGTGTGCAGCTATAAGGGGCGTAACAGATGGAAATTATTCTTGGCGTAGTCATGTTTACGCTAATCGTACTGGCGCTGGCGCTGCTGATTATCTTTGCCCGATCGAAGCTGGTTAATTCCGGCGACGTGCTGATTGAGATTAATAACGAGGCGGACAAACAGTTCCATTCGCCGGCTGGCGGTAAGCTGCTTAACACCCTGGCCGAGCAGGGGATTTTTATCTCCTCCGCCTGTGGCGGTGGCGGCTCCTGTGGCCAGTGCCGGGTCACGGTGAAAGAGGGCGGCGGCGACATCCTGCCGACCGAGCTTTCGCACATCACTAAACGCGAAGCCAAAGAGGGCTGTCGTCTGGCCTGTCAGGTCGCGGTAAAACGCGATATGAAGCTGGAGCTGCCGGAAGAGATCTTTGGGGTGAAGAAGTGGGAATGTGAGGTTATCTCTAACGATAACAAGGCCACCTTTATCAAAGAGCTGAAGCTGAAGATTCCGGAAGGGGAAGTGGTGCCATTCCGTGCCGGGGGCTACATTCAGATCGAATGCCCGCCCCATAAGGTCGCTTATGCAGACTTCGACGTACCGGATGAATACCGTGAAGACTGGGACAAGTTCAATCTGTTCCGCTACGTCTCTGAAAGCAAAGAGCAGGTAGTGCGCGCTTACTCCATGGCGAACTATCCGGAAGAGAAGGGCATTATTATGCTCAACGTGCGTATCGCCACTCCGCCGCCACGCCTGCCTGATGTGGCGCCGGGGATTATGTCTTCCTATATCTGGTCGCTGAAGGCGGGCGATAAGGTGACCATCTCTGGCCCGTTTGGCGAATTCTTCGCCAAAGAGACCGACGCCGAAATGGTCTTCATCGGTGGTGGTGCGGGTATGGCGCCGATGCGTTCCCATATCTTCGATCAGCTTAAACGTCTGGGCAGCAAGCGTAAGATTAGCTTCTGGTATGGCGCCCGTTCGCTGCGTGAAATGTTCTACCAGGATGAGTTCGAACAACTGGCTCGTGAAAATCCGAATTTCACCTTCCATGTCGCGCTTTCCGAACCGCTGGAAGAGGATAACTGGACGGGTCATACAGGCTTCATCCACAATGTTCTGTATGAGAACTATCTGCGCGATCATCCGGCGCCGGAAGATTGTGAGTTCTATATGTGTGGGCCGCCGGTAATGAACGCGGCGGTGATTAAAATGCTGAAGGATCTCGGCGTGGAGGATGAAAACATCCTGCTCGACGACTTCGGCGGTTGATGGAGGCCGAAATGCTAACGGTATTTCTGGCGAGCTTCGCCATCTTCGCCCTGGTGATTCTGGGTATGTCGCTGGGCTATATTGTGAAGCGTAAGTCGCTGCAGGGTAGCTGTGGAGGCATTAGTTCGCTGGGCCTTGAGAAGGTGTGCGACTGTCCGGAGCCTTGCGATGCCCGTAAGGCGCGAATGGCGGCGGCACAGCGTCGGCAGAAGCTGGAGCAGGATCGGATTCTGTAACCCGATGACGAAAGGCCCGGAGAATGTCCGGGCCTTTTCTTTTTATTGCGTTAACCTTTCTTCTTTAACAGCGCCATAGCCGTCTGTGAAACGCTCAGTCTCCAGCCGGGAGCGGCGCCCTCTTCCTCCAGCCACGCGGCTGAAAGCGCGGCGTGAACCGCCACCCATGCCAGCAGTCGTTGGCGGTCAAGAGCGCTGCATTCGGCGATAATCTCTGTCTGGCGTAGCAGTCGTCCGGGAGTCAGCGCTGTCGCCTCGTCAGGGTTACACAAAATATTGGCGAAGTCGTATCCTCGTTCGCCTGACAGTCCTTTGGGGTCGATGGCGATCCAGCCTCGTTGCGCATCGATAATATTGGCATGGTGAATATCGCCGTGTAGTACAACAGAGGGATGAGGATCGCTTAACAATTCTCTGGCAATGGCCGCCGCATGCGGGTAAGGGGCGGCGGTGGCCTGTTCCAGGGCGGCCAGTCGCCGCTTTAGCGGCGTCAGGAATAATGATTGTGGGGCCTTGTGTCGGTGCAGGCGATTAACCGCGTCACAGAGAATTCGGGTTGCTTCGTCGTCTTTGCCTGCGGCGACCATCCCGATTAGCGTTCGCCGACAGGCAGCGCGTTCCAGCAGTAGCGCCTCGTCGTCCCGCTGGTAGACCCGGGCCGCGCCTTCGCCGTTCCAGAATTGCATCACCAGACCGCCCTGGTACTCTTCCTGGCACAGGGCTATCTTCACCATGGCGGGCAGTCCGCGGTATAACACTGGCTGGAGCAGACTACTGTGGGTGCGAAACGGAGCGCCATCGGCGGTGAGTCGCCAGCGTTGATGAAGTTCGTTGAGTCGTGAGTTATTTTTGTCCATTAGCTGCTATTTTACTGTTCCTGTCACCTGGCAACGAGATTTTTCTAATCTTCTGACTTCTTATCCTTTTTCACCCCAGTGCGCCGGAGAAGGCGTATTCTTGCCGCCGATAGTGGCGGGAAAGCGTTGCAGTCCGGCGTATCTTTTTCTATCCTGTATGCATATACAGTTGTGGTGGTAAACTATGCGCAAGATTATTCATGTCGATATGGACTGCTTTTTCGCAGCCGTCGAGATGCGGGATAACCCGGCGCTGCGTGATATTCCGCTGGCCATCGGCGGCAGCCGGGAGCGGCGCGGCGTTATCAGCACCGCCAACTATCCGGCGCGTAAATATGGCGTACGCAGCGCCATGCCCACCGCCATGGCGCTTAAACTCTGCCCGCACCTGACTCTACTGCCGGGGCGTTTCGATGCTTATAAAGAGGCGTCCGCCCATATCCGGGAAATCTTTAGTCGCTATACTTCGTGCATTGAACCACTGTCGCTGGACGAAGCCTATCTGGATGTGACCGACAGTCCGCACTGCCACGGCTCCGCTACGCTGATGGCCAAAGAAATTCGCGCCACCATCGCCCGGGAGCTGAATCTTACGGCCTCGGCCGGGGTAGCGCCGATTAAGTTTCTGGCCAAAATAGCATCCGATCTGAATAAGCCAGATGGCCAGTATGTGATCACGCCGGAATCGATGGGCGATTTTCTGGCCGGGCTGAAACTTGCCAAAATTCCCGGGGTAGGGAAAGTGACGGCGGCACGCCTGGAGGAGATGGGATTGCGTACCTGCGCCGACGTGCAGCGCAGCGATCTTGCCATGCTGCTTAAGCGTTTTGGCAAGTTTGGTCGGGTACTGTGGGAACGCAGCCACGGCGTTGATCCACGCGCAGTAAACACTGACCGATTGCGTAAATCGGTTGGCGTGGAGCGCACGCTGGCTCAGGATATTCATGAATGGCATGAGTGTGCAGAGATCATTGAACGGCTCTATCCTGAACTGGAAAGGCGGCTGGCTAAGGTGAAACCAGATCTGCTAATTGCCCGCCAGGGCGTTAAGCTGAAATTTGCTGATTTCCAGCTAACGACTCAGGAGCACGTCTGGCCGCGATTAAATAAAGAGGATCTTCTGGCGACGGCGCGTAAAACCTGGGACGAGCGACGCGGGGGGCGCGGTGTTCGGCTGGTGGGGCTGCACGTCACGCTTCTGGCGCCGGAACTGGAGCGCCAGTTAGTGCTGGGGCTATAAAGCAGACCGGCTCCCTCGGGAGCCGGTGGGTAACTGCTTACTTCGCAGGAATGGATTTCAAAAGTTCGGTCAGTAGTTTCCAGTACTGACCCACGCTTTCGATATGAACCTGCTCATCCGGCGAGTGCGGGCCGGTAATGGTTGGCCCGATAGAGACCATATCCATTTCCGGATAAGGTTTCTTGAACAGGCCGCATTCCAGACCGGCATGAATCACCATGATGTTCGGCGTCTTGTTAAACAGGCGCTGATAGGTTTCGCGCACCAGCTGCATTACCGGCGATTTGTCATCCGGTTGCCAGCCTGGATAGCTGCCTTTCGCTTCGAGCGTGGCGCCTGCCAGCGCATTGAGGGAAGCGAGCATGCTCACCACGTAATCTTTGCCGCTGTCGATAAGTGAACGAATAAGGCAGATAATCTGCGCCTTGTCGCCTTCCGTGGTGACCACGCCCAGGTTCAGGGAAGTTTCCACCACCCCTTTCACTACGTCGGAGTTGCGAATAACGCCGTTCGGCGTGGCGTTCAGCAGGTTCAGGAAGGTATCGCGGCTCTGTTTGTCCAGCGGTTGATGTTCCGCGTGAACCGGCTCCAACTGAATAGTCAGGTTTTTCTCAACCTGAGAGAGCTCATTTTGCAGCACCGCCAGATAATCGGCGACCTGCTGTTTCAGCTCCTGCGCCTGGGCTTTGCTGACCGCCAGAGTGGCAAAGGCTTCGCGCGGGATGGCGTTACGCAATGTGCCGCCGGTAAAGTCGATAAGACGCAGATCCAACCGCGGCGCCTGTTCGCGCAGGAAACGGGCCAGCAGTTTGTTGGCATTGCCCAGTCCCAGGTGGATTTCGGCACCGGAGTGACCGCCTTTTAGCCCTTTCAGGGTCAGCTTAACGGTTTCGAAACCGTCGGGCAGCGCTTCACGGGTCAGGGGCAGGGTAGAGATAGCGTCAACGCCGCCGGCGCAACCCATATAGATCTCCCCTTCTTCTTCGGAGTCGGTGTTGATCAGAATCTCCGCCTGCAACCAGTTGGGCTGCAGCGCAAAGGCGCCGTCCATGCCCGCTTCTTCGGTCATAGTCAGCAGCACTTCCAGCGGGCCGTGCTCAACGCTGTCATCTGCCAGCACCGCCAGCGCCGAGGCCATACCGATGCCATTATCGGCGCCCAGCGTTGTGCCGCGCGCTTTGACCCATTCGCCGTCGATATAAGGGCGGATGGGATCTTTGGTGAAGTCGTGCTCAGTATCGTTGTTTTTCTGGGGAACCATATCCAGATGCGCCTGGAGCGCTACCGGCTTGCGGTTCTCCATGCCCGGCGTCGCCGCCTTGCGGATCAAAATATTACCGGCCCGATCGCGTTCCGCGTGCAGGCCCTTCTCTTTCGCCCAGTCGAGAATATGCTGTGCCAGTTGCTCTTCGTGGTAGGAAGGGTGAGGAATGGAACAGATTTTGGCGAAAATATCCCACAGCGGCTGCGGGGAGAGTTGAGACAGTTCAGACACAATGCGTCTCCTTGACGTTGAGCAGCGATAAAAGTAGCGCTGCTCAGAGGGTTGACCGGATTAAATGTACCGCGGGCCTCATCCCGCGCGATAACCTGAGGATACCATTTTCTCCGTCGTGTCGGGGATGCGAAAGCCTAAAAACCGCGCCGTTGCGCAACTGAGGCTGGTGTTTGGTGCCCCAGGTCACTATAATTTCGCGCAACCTGATTCCATTCGAATACTTTTTGAGCCGTTATTGATAGGCCGGGACACATCACATGAGCGAAAAATACGTCGTCACCTGGGACATGTTGCAGATTCACGCCCGCAAGCTGGCCAGCCGTCTGCTGCCGGCTGAGCAGTGGACAGGCATTATCGCGGTCAGCCGCGGTGGTCTGGTACCGGCTGCGCTGCTGGCGCGCGAACTGGGTATTCGCCATGTCGATACCGTGTGCATCTCCAGCTACGACCACGATAACCAGCGAGAAATGAAAGTCCTGAAGCGCGCAGAAGGCGACGGCGAAGGCTTCATCGTTATTGACGACCTGGTGGATACCGGCGGTACCGCCGTTGCAATTCGCGAAATGTACCCGAAAGCGCGCTTCGTCACCATTTTCGCCAAGCCGGCGGGTAAGCCGCTGGTGGATGATTACGAAATCGACATTCCGCAGAATACCTGGATTGAGCAGCCCTGGGATATGGGGGTTGCCTTCGTGCCGCCGCTGGCTGGCCGTTAATCCCTTAAATAAATGTGGAACAGACGCCCGGCTAAAGCCGGGCGTCTGTTTTTAAACGCTATAGCAGCGGGTACAATAGGGCCGCTTATCCGTTTTAGGGAGAAAGGGCCGCCATGTCGAAGCGCAACCTCAGCGAAGATCTGTTCAAACCCCGCTTTAAACACCCGGAAACCTCTACGCTGGTGCGGCGCGCTCGTCATCGCAAGAGAGAAGAGATCCACTCACCGCTGGACGGACGCACGGAACCTCACTGGTACCGCCTGATTAATCGCCTGCTTTGGATCTGGCGCGGTGTGGATCCGCTGGAAATGATGGATGTGCAGTGCCGTATCGCTGTCAGTGAGGCTGAACGTACCAATAACGGCTATTACGATACCGTCGTCGGCTACCGCAGCGGCAACTGGATCTACGAATGGTCGAAGCAGGCTATGCTGTGGCAGCAGCGGGCGGGCCAGCAGCAGGATCCTGAACTGTGTGGCAAACAGTGGCTGATGGCAGCCAATCTCTACAGCATTGCCGCCTATCCTCACCTGAAAGGCGATGACCTGGCCGAGCAGGCCCAGGTGCTGGCGAACAATGCCTATGAAGAGGCGGCGCCGCGCCTGCCTGGCGGGCTGCGGAAACTGACCTTTCCGGTGCCGGGCGGCAGCGATATCACCGGCTTTCTGCATATGCCGAAAGGGCAGGAGGGGCCGTTTCCCACCGTACTGCTGTGCGGTGGCCTGGATGCGCTGCAAAGCGACTACTATCGCCTGTTTGAACGCTATCTGGCGCCCGCGGGCATGGCCATGCTGACGATCGATATGCCCTCGGTGGGTTTTTCTGCCAAATGGAAACTGACTCAGGATTCCAGCCTGTTGCACCAGCACGTGCTGCGCGCCCTGTCGGATGTTCCCTGGGTCGATCACACCCGGGTGGCGGCGTTTGGCTTTCGCTTCGGTGCTAACGTGGCGGTGCGTCTGGCTTATCTGGAATCGCCGCGCCTGCGCGCGGTGGCCTGTCTGGGGCCGGTGGTGCACTCCCTGCTTAGTGAAATCGAACGTCAGCAGCGGGTGCCTGAGATGTATATCGACGTGCTGGCCAGTCGCCTGGGCATGACTGACGCTTCCGATGAAGCCCTGCGGGTGGAGCTTAACCGCTACTCTCTGAAAACCCAGGGGTTATTGGGGCGCCGCTGCCCCACGCCGATGCTTTCCGGTTTCTGGGAGCGCGATCCCTTCAGCCCCGAGCAGGATTCGCGGTTAATCGCCTCGTCCTCGGCCGACGGTAAGCTGCTTAACATCCCGTTCAGTCCGCTTTTTCTGAATTTTGATAAGGCGCTGCGCGAGATTACCAACTGGCTGGCAAAGCGCCTGAAATAGCGCTCTGGCGCGGTTCCGTTCGCTCTTTCCACTTGCCGTGCAGGTATCGGAAATGTGCCTGATTGTTAGTCTGATTGTTGCGAAATTTCTTATGTTTGATAAAACTGGGGGTTCACAAAAGGAGATCGCAATGACGTTACCGAGTGGATACCCGAAGAGTCGATTGATCAAAAAATTTACCGCGCTTGGCCCCTACATCCGGGAGGAGAAGTGCGAAGATAATCGCTTTTTCTTCGACTGCCTTGCTGTCTGCGTTAACGTAAAACCCGCCCCCGAACTGCGTGAATTCTGGGGATGGTGGATGGAACTGACCGCTGTTGATAAACAGTTCCACTACACCTGGAAGTTCGGCCTGTTTGATAAAGAAGGGGTCTGGGTACCGGTCGCCATCAAGGATAAAGAGGTCGAGCAGAAGGTGATACAGGCGTTGCGCAGTTTTCACGGACGGCTGGAGGCGCTGCTGACCGAGCTTTCATTTGAACTGGTTCCGGCGCAGGGCTTTGTCGAAGAGCCGGTAAAACTCCGCGCCTGATCGCGTAAAACGCCAGCTCTGACTGGCGTTTTTCATATCTTTCAATCTGATAGTTACAGGAGGCCTGTCATCTTATATTGCGACGCAAGCCGCTACTCCCGCGTATTCACTTCCTTTTCTCCCCCCGCCTGTTGGCAAGGTGCCCGACACCTGATACAACAACATGCAAAGCTCTTCCCTTTTTTCCTGACCAAAATGGCAAAACACTATGAGCGATAGCCAGACTCTGGTAGTTAAGCTTGGCACAAGCGTACTGACCGGCGGCTCACGCCGTCTGAATCGTGCCCATATTGTGGAACTGGTGCGCCAGTGCGCCCATCTGCACGCTGCGGGACACCGCATTATTATCGTCACTTCCGGGGGCGTTGCCGCTGGCCGTGAACATCTGGGATTCCCTGAGCTGCCGCCAACCATCGCCTCTCGCCAGCTGCTGGCGGCGGTGGGGCAGATTCGCCTGATCCAGCTCTGGGAGCAGTTCTTTTCCATCTACGGCATTCACGTTGGTCAGATGCTGCTGACCCGCGCCGATATGGATGATCGCGAACGCTTTCTGAACGCGCGCGATATGCTGCGATCCCTGCTGGATAACAATATCGTCCCCATTATTAACGAAAACGACGCGGTGGCGACGGCAGAGAGCAAAGTTGGTGACAACGACAACCTTTCCGCACTGGCGGCGATTCTGGGCGGCGCCGATCGCCTGCTGCTGCTGACCGACCAGCAGGGGCTGTTTACCGCCGATCCGCGTACCGATCCGACCGCAGAACTGATTAAAGAGGTGCAGGGAGTGGATGATGCGCTGCGTGCCATCGCCGGGGACAGCGTTTCCGGGCTGGGTACCGGCGGTATGGGCACCAAACTGCAGGCGGCGGACGTGGCCTGCCGCGCCGGTATCGAGGTGGTGATCGCCTCCGGTAGCCTGCCAGACGTGATTGAAGATGTCGCCAAAGGTGTTTCGGTCGGTACCCGCTTCCTGGCCGAGGAGTCGCCGCTGGAAAGCCGTAAACGCTGGCTGTTCGGCGCGCCAGCGGTGGGTGATATCACCATCGACGATGGCGCCCTTAACGCACTTCTGAGCCGCGGCAGCTCGCTGCTGCCTTCCGGCATTCGCACGATTAGCGGCGACTTTTCCCGCGGTGAGGTGATTCGCGTGCTCAGTCTGGACGGGCGCGACATCGCCCATGGCGTTACCCGCTATAACAGTGACGCCCTGCGCCGCATTGCCGGCCATCACTCCCAGGAGATCGACACGATTCTGGGCTATGAATATGGCCCGGTCGCCATGCACCGGGACGATATGATCGTTATTTAAGGAGAGGCTTATGCTGGAACAAATGGGTAAAGCGGCAAAAGAGGCCTCTTATCAACTGGCTCAGCTGTCGGGCCCGGAAAAGAACCGCGTACTGGCGCGTATCGCCGACCAGCTGGAAGCGCAGGCCGGGGCGATTCTGGCGGCCAATGAGCAGGATCTGGCCGAAGCGCGCGATAACGGCCTGAGCGAAGCGATGCTCGACCGCCTGGCGCTGACGCCGGAGCGTCTGAAAGGCATTGCCGACGATGTTCGTAAGGTCTGCCAGTTGGCGGATCCGGTGGGGCAGCTTATCGACGGTGCTCCACTGGACAGCGGCCTGCGCCTGGAGCGGCGCCGGGTGCCGCTCGGCGTGGTGGGGGTGATCTACGAGGCGCGACCGAACGTCACCATCGATGTTGCCTCTCTGTGCCTGAAGACCGGGAATGCCGTCATTCTGCGCGGCGGTAAAGAGACATACCGCACCAATGCCGCCACTGTAAAAGTGATTCAGAACGCGCTGGAAGCCTGCGGTCTGCCGGCCGGTGCGGTGCAGGCGATCGAAAGCCCGGATCGCGCGCTGGTGGCCGAGATGCTGAAGATGGACAGCTATATCGATATGCTTATTCCGCGCGGCGGTGCCGGACTGCACAAACTGTGCCGTGAACAGTCTACCATTCCGGTCATTACCGGTGGTATCGGCGTCTGCCATATCTTTGTGGACAGGAGCATGGCGTTCGAACCGGCGCTGGATATCATCACTAACGCCAAGACCCAGCGTCCGAGTACCTGCAACACCGTAGAGACGCTGCTGGTACACCGCGAGATCGCTAAAGAGTTTCTGCCGGCCCTGAGCCAGCGAATGGCGGAAAAGGGGGTGACCCTGCACGCCGATCGCGCGGCGCTGGCAGAGCTGGAAGAAGGGCCGGCGCAGGTGGTGCCCCAGAAGCCGGAAGAGCTGGATGACGAGTTCCTGTCGCTGGATCTCAATGTCTGCCTGGTGGATGATCTGGACGCTGCCATTGATCACATTCGCTTGCACGGCACCCAGCATTCGGATGCGATTCTGACCCGCGATATGCGCAGCGCCGAGCGTTTCGTTAACGCGGTGGACTCTTCGGCAGTCTATGTGAACGCCTCTACCCGCTTTACCGACGGCGGCCAGTTTGGTCTGGGAGCGGAAGTGGCGGTCAGCACCCAGAAGCTGCACGCGCGCGGCCCGATGGGGCTGGAAGCGTTGACCACCTATAAGTGGATTGGCTACGGCGACGATACCGTCCGCGCTTGAGGTTTTTACTAAGGTCTGCAAAGGCGCCTTCCGGGGCGCCTTTTTTATCGCGGTGCGATATCAAGCAGCGTGGGGATCTGTGACAGCAGCCAGAGAATCAATCCAATGGCGCCGCCCACCAGGGTGCCGTTAATACGGATAAACTGCAGATCCTTACCGACGTTCAGCTCGATCTGCTCGGACATTTCACGGGCATCCCAGCTGCGGACCGTATCGCTGATATGACGGGTCAGGAAGGCGGCGAAATCAGGCGCCATTTGAGCTGCGGCCTGTTCCAGATGCTCGTTCAGCGAGGCGCGCAGCGCGCTATCCTCAATCAGCGCCTCCCCGAACCACTGTCCGGCTCTGGCGATACGCTGGCCGGTTACCGGGGCATCCGCCTGCATATCCCGCTTCAGCCAGCCGCGCAGATCGCCCCACAGTTCGCCGATATAGCGGTTAAAGGCGGCGTCTTCTTTCAGCCAGGTTTTGATGTTATCGGCCCGGGCGGCCATTTCGGGGTCGTGCTTCAGCTTATTGATAAGCTTTTGGGTGGCGCTGTCGAAGGCGTGGCGGATCTGATGACCGCGATCGTGGCTGATATCATCCAGCAGGGCGTTGGCGATACTGGCGGCCAGCTCGGCACTGTGTTCGCCCAGCCACTCGGTAGGCAATATTCGCGCCTTACGCGGGTGTTCTGTTTCCAGCCAGCGTACTATCTGGCGCGCCAGAAATTCCCGGGTGCCGTCGCGATTCACCAGGGTAATCAGCTGCTCTATCAGGGCGTCTAGCAGCGCCTGATGTCGGTTATCCTTTGTCATGCTTTCCAGCACCATGGCGCTGGACTGGGTCAGATCCACATTATCGATAGCGCGATGTACGGCGCGCCGCAACAGGCGCTGAATGCGGGCATCGTCGGCCAGATCGAGAAAGCCGCTCATTACCTGCAACAGATGACCGCCCAGCCGCTGCGCGTTGGCCGGCCGGCTCAGCCAGTTACCGATGGCCCGGATGGGATCGTAATGGCGAATGAGTTGCACCAGCGAGCGGGTATCCAGAAACTTTTCGCGAATAAACTGCCCAAGATTATCGCCGATGCGATCCTTCTTGCGGGGAATAATGGCGGTATGGCGGGAGATAAAAGGAATCGGCACCCGGCGAAACAGCGCCACCACGGCAAACCAGTCGGCCAGCGCCCCCACCATAGCGGCTTCGGCAGTGGCCTTCACGCCGCTGACCCAGCGCGCCGGCGGCAGAAACAGCGTAGCGATAAATACCGCCGCGGCAATCAGCAGCAGGGCCAGCGCCAGGCGACGGGCCCGCTTCAGTTCAGTGAGTTTTTCCATACCCAAAGCATAACCCGATGCGCGACGCAGCGGTAGCCGGGCAGCGGAAACCAGGAATTCAGCGGTGAATGATGTAAAAAGCAGCAGCCGACACGGCAGGCGGTTGACGCCTCCCTCGCTTTTCCTTACTCTTTAGCCCGTGCTCAGGCTCCTGCGCACATCCCCCGGGCCGGTATAGCTCAGTTGGTAGAGCAGCGCATTCGTAATGCGAAGGTCGTAGGTTCGACTCCTATTACCGGCACCATTTAAACATCTCTCAAAGTCTACTCAAGTCCACTAAAAGCCCTTGTACTGCCTTATCTGGCGCTCTCGATAGTATTCTGACGTCCACTGACGTTTCCCAAAATCCACGCATGATTGGGGGTACATTCGGGGGTATATGCTGTTCGGTCTGGTGGAGATACCCCCAATGAAGTTAAATGCCCGTCAGGTAGAAACCGCGAAACCTAAGGATAAGCCTTACAAGATGGCCGATGGCGGTGGATTGTATCTACTGGTCAATCCTAATGGTTCTCGCTACTGGCGATTGAAGTATCGCGTTGCTGGTAAAGAAAAGTTGCTGGCGTTGGGGGTATATCCTGAAGTGTCGCTTTCTGATGCCAGAGCAAGGCGGGATGAAGCTAAACGGGGTATCGCTGGGGGTATCGACCCAGGCAAAGCGAAGCAGGAAGAAAAGCTGGCGCGGGAAGCTCAGGTAAAAAACACGTTTCAGGAAATAGCCATTGAATGGCATACCAGCAAAGCGAAGAAATGGTCTGAAGGTTACGCCTCCGACATCATGGAAGCCTTTAAAAAAGATGTGTTCCCTTATATTGGTCGGAAGCCTGTCTCTGAGGTAAAGCCGCTGGAACTGCTTAACGTGCTGCGACGGATTGAAGGGCGGGGTGCCACAGAGAAGGCTAAGAAGGTTCGCCAGCGGTGCGGTGAAGTATTCCGGTACGCTATTGTAACGGGAAGGGCTGAGTATAACCCAGCGCCAGATCTCACCAGTGCTATGCAGGGGCATGAGTCTAACCATTACCCATTCCTTAATGCTCAGGAGCTACCAGCATTCTTTAAAGCTATGGGGGATTACACCGGAAGCGAGCTGGTGGTACTGGCTGCAAGGTTGCTTATTCTCACCGGGTTGCGCACAGGAGAACTAAGAGCCGCTGAGTGGTCGGAAGTTGATACCGATAATGCCGTCTGGGAAATACCGGCTGAACGGATGAAGATGCGCCGACCTCATATTGTTCCCCTGTCCAGCCAGGCAATAATCATAATTGGACAGGTTCGGGAGATGACAGGGAATTATCCTCTGATGTTCCCCGGCCGGAACGATCCAAGAAAGACAATGAGCGAAGCCAGCATTAACCAGATGTTTAAGCGTATTGGCTATCACGGTAGAGTTACTGGTCATGGCTTCCGCCACACCATGAGTACCATCCTACATGAACAGGGGTATGTAGTGGCATAGTTAATCTGGCCACCTGAACAGAGGTGATATCATCGCCTCATAGACAAAAACAGGTGACATTATG
>NZ_JAZHEE010000043.1:0-32878 GCF_036620675.1 Rosenbergiella sp. YN46 | reverse complement strand
GAGCGGCGACTGAGCCCCCCTGGCCCGTTCACCCGCGGTGGATTAACAGAGAAGCAATCACGCAAAGTGAACGGAACAGCCCACCGCATCGTCATATTCTGCCGGTTTTGTTCTGAAAGCGGGCACCGAAGCCGTCTGTTCCCCTCACCCCGGCCCTCTCCCGAAACGGGAGAGGGAGTTGCCCGGCAATGAACGGAACAGCCCACCGAATCATCATATTCTGCCATTTTTGTTCTGAAACCGGGCGCCGGAGCCGCCTGTCACCCTCACCCCGGCCCTCTCCCTGGACGCTGTCTCTTATTTCCGCTTTCGAACACTCCACGCTAAACCATAAAAAAAGGGGCTGGTGGCAGCCCCTTTTACAATTCACCTCGCGGTATTAATGTCCCGAAGAGACTTTCACGCCACCTTCCGGAACCGGAACATAAGGCGTTTCTTTGTCGGTGCGCTCCGGATTGTTACGCACCTGCAACCAGGTCTTCACGCCATAGAACAGGATGCTGTACACCACCACCAGGAACAGAATACTCAGGGTGGCGTTGGTGTAGTTGTTCACCACAATGTGGTTCATATTGGTTATCTGCTCTGCGGTCAGGCTGGAACCCTGCTGTGCGATCTGTTCCTTATACAGCCGCGCCATATAGAAGAAGCCTTCCATCTGCGGGTTGTTGCTGAACAACTTAAGACCCAGCGCCCAGGTGGTGCAGATAAGCAGCCAGATAGCCGGCAGCATGGTGACCCAGATATAGCGAGTGCGTTTCATCTTAATCAGGATCACGGTGCCCAGAATCAGCGCCACGGCGGCCAGCATCTGGTTCGAGATACCAAATAGCGGCCACAGGCTCTTCACGCCGCCCAGCGGATCCACCACGCCCTGATACAGCAGATAGCCCCACAGTCCTACGCAACCGGCGGTGCCGACGATACCGGCGGGTAGAGAGTTGGTTTTCTTCAGGAACGGAATAAAGTTACCCAGCAGATCCTGGAGCATAAAGCGGCCAGAACGGGTACCGGCGTCCAGAGCGGTCAGGATGAACAGCGCTTCGAACAGAATACCGAAGTGATACCAGAACCCCATATCGGCAGCCGGGATTATCTTATGGAACACGTGGGCGATACCGACCGCCAGGGTCGGCGCGCCGCCTGCGCGGTTCAGCACTGAAGGTTCACCGATATCCTTCGCAGTTTGCAGGATCTGCTCCGGCGAAATCACAAAGCCCCAGGAGCTGACGGTAGCTGCCGCATGAACCGTGGCCTCTTTCAGTTGAGCCATGATCATCGGCGCCTGATCGGTGCCCAGCTCATGCAGGTTCGGCATGGTAATGCCAAGACCGGCTGGCGGGGTGTTCATGGCGAAGTAAAGGCCAGGTTCGATAATCGATGCCGCCACCAGCGCCATAATGGCGACGAAGGATTCCATCAACATGGCGCCGTAGCCAATAAAACGCGCGTCGGTTTCACAGGCCAGCAGCTTGGGCGTGGTGCCTGAAGCGATAAGCGCGTGGAAGCCGGAAACCGCGCCGCAGGCGATGGTGATAAACAGGAATGGGAACAGCGCCCCTTTCCATAGCGGGCCGGTACCGTCGATATACTGAGTCACCGCCGGCATTTTCAGATCCGGATTCAGGATCACAATACCCAGCGCCAGACCGACGATAACCCCGATCTTCAGGAAGGTGGCCAGATAGTCGCGCGGCGCCAGAATCAGCCAGACCGGCAGCAGAGCGGAGACAAAAGCGTAACCGATCAGCGCGTAAGTGATGGTGGTGTCTTTAAAGGTCAGCGCCGGGCCCCAGTAAGGATCGTGGGCGATAACGCCGCCAAACCAGATAGAGGCCACCAGCAGCACGATACCGATAATGGAAACTTCACCCACCCGGCCCGGGCGAAGAAAGCGCATATAGATGCCCATGAACAGCGCAATCGGCACCGTGGAGCAGACGGTAAATACGCCCCACGGGCTTTCGGCCAGCGCCTTCACCACGATAAGCGCCAGCACCGCCAGGATGATAATCATGATAAGGAAGCAGCCGAACAGTGCGATAGTGCCCGGAATCCGGCCCATCTCTTCCTTGATCATCTCACCCAGCGAGGCACCGTTACGGCGTGAGGAGATAAACAGCACCATAAAGTCCTGTACCGCCCCCGCCAGCACTACGCCAGCCAGCAGCCAGAGGGTGCCCGGCAGATAGCCCATCTGGGCGGCCAGCACCGGGCCTACCAGCGGCCCGGCACCGGCGATAGCGGCAAAATGGTGACCGAACAGCACATAGCGGTTGGTTGGCACGTAGTTCAGGCCATCGTTATTGATGACCGCGGGGGTTGAGCGCGTCGGGTCGAGCTTCATGACTTTCTGCGCGATATAGAGGCTGTAATATCGATAGGCGACCAGATAGACCGATACCGAGGCGGCGACTATCCAGAGCGCGCTGACGTGTTCGCCGCGCCGTAGCGCGACTACCGCCAGACAGCACGCACCGAGTATCCCCAGTGCGACCCAGGGGATATGCCTGATGAGCTTGTTATTATTCATAGAAGACCTGCTTGTCACTATTTTGCTGTTTATTGATTGACTAAGAGAAGGCCGCACTGACTCCTGTCGCGGCCGGGGATTAAAAAGGTTGTTTCCAGCGTTGGCCGTATAGTGGCAAATTTGTACAGCGCTCAGGGGAAAAGTTGATTAAGCGGTCGTATGGCGCGTTGAGCGGTTGCTGCGTCGCCCGAACGGTTATCCGGCGCCGCTAACAGATTGAAATATGTGATTAATGTCTCATAAATCAGTTGGGGAAGTCCGGGTAACGGTGCTGGGTGTTTAGCGCGGGGAATGTCATAATCGGGGCTACGATCGCAATCGTTATGGAGAACGACAATGGCAAAACTTATACAGATTCACTTCCATTTCAACGGCCCGTTTGGCGCGCAGATGGCCGCACAGCTTAAAGCGTTGGCCGAATCCATTAACCAGGAGCCGGGGTTTATCTGGAAGGTCTGGACCGAAGATGCCCAGCGTCAGCTGGCGGGAGGCGTTTACCTGTTTGCAGACGATAACAGCGCCCGGGCCTATATGGAAAAGCACACCGCCAGGCTACAGGCTATGGGCGTTAACGAGGTGGTCTGCGAACTGTTTGACGTTAATGAGCCGCTGACGGCGATAAACCATGGTGCGACGCAGCGCCAGGCATAACCCCTTCCATTAACGGGGGGTTTGTGACAGGATACTTTTATGAAAACGATCAATATCACATTTTCGTACCGCAGCGCTTATTGGTGGCAGCCCTGAACCGGGCGGCCCGCTGCGATGTGAGCATTGATTCAGACAGCCGCCGGAAGGCGGCTGTTGTTTTTGGTGACTAAGACGCTTTCCGGCACATTTTGTTGCTAAAGGAGCTTCTTATGACCAGCACCGTTCTTCCCACGATTCTTACCGGCGATCGCCCCACTGGCCCGCTGCATCTGGGCCACTATGTTGGCTCTCTGCGTCAGCGTGTGGCGCTACAGCGTCAGTCCCGCCAGTTTATTCTTATCGCCGATATGCAGGGGCTGACCGATAACGGCAGTAACCCGCACAAGGTGGCGGGTAATATTCTGGAGGTGATGGCTGATTATCTGGCTGTCGGTATCGATCCCGCCCATACCACCTTCTGCCTGCAGTCGTCGCTTCCGGCGCTGGCCGAACTGACCATGCTGTATATGAATATCGTGACTGTCGCCCGGGTGGAGCGTAACCCTACGGTAAAAAGCGAAATCGCCCAGAAGGGATTTTCCCGCGCGCTGCCGGTTGGCTTTATGGCTTATCCTATCAGCCAGGCGGCGGATATTACTGCCTTTAAGGCGGATCTGGTACCGGTGGGGGAGGATCAGTTGCCGATGATCGAGCAGACTAACGAGATCGTCCACAAAATGAATTGCCTGCTGCCTGAACCGGTGCTGCGCCGCTGCCAGGCGCAGCTCTCAAACGTTAGTCGACTGCCTGGCGTGGATGGAAATGCCAAGATGTCGAAATCCCTGGGCAATGCGCTGGCGCTTTCCGCCAGCGAGCAAGAGATTACCCGGGCGGTAAAAGCCATGTATACCGATCCCCGACATCTGAAAATTAGCGATCCCGGGCGTGTTGAGGGTAATGTGGTGTTCACATATCTGGACGCTTTTCATCCCGAGAGCAGTAAAGTCGATGCAATGAAACAACACTATCAGCGCGGCGGGCTGGGGGATCGTCAGTGTAAGGAAGAGCTGGAAGCGTGCCTGCAGGCGCTGATGGCGCCTATTCGCGAGCGCCGCATCGAGCTGATTCGCGATCGGGATACGCTAATGGATATTCTTATCCAGGGTAGCCATCAGGCCCGCGCGCTGACCCAGGATACGCTGGAAGAGGTCAAATGCGGGCTGGGGTTACCTTCCTTTACGGCGTCGGACTGTCGTTTACCTCTATCGGCTTAATATCCTTCAGAACAAAGAGATAGATAAGCGCTCCGGCCAGGCAGGCAGCGCCTGAAACCGCCAGCGCCGGAATAAAGGAGCCGTTATTGCTGGCGATAAGATAGCCGGTCACTACCGGGCCAAGAATGCCGCCGCAGTTGGCGATGGCGTTCTGCATTCCCGCCAGCAGCGAAGTCATATTGCGCGGCGCGATATCGCCCGGCAGGCACCACAGCGCCGATGCGGCAAAGGCCAGGCCGGCGTAGGAAAGGCACAGCAGCGCCAGCATGCCCTGGGTGGATTCAATCACTCCCGCCAGGGCGATGCTGGTGGCAAGGAGCATTCCGCCCACCAGGTTGATCTTACGGGCGATATTCAGGTTGCCGGTGCGGGCGTACAGATAGTCGGTAAACCAGCCGCCGATATACTGGCCGATAATACCGCTTAGCGGCGGTAACATGGCGGCGAAGCCCATCTCTGTCAGGCTCATGCCGCGCTCGTTCATCAGGTAGGTGGGGAACCAGGTAATAAAGAAGAAGATGGCGTAGTTCAGCATAAAGAAACCGGCGCACATGGCGATGACGTTGCGGTACTTAAACAGCTGATACCATTTCATGGGAATGCGGTTATCGAGTCCCTCTTTTTTGGCCTGGCCGCTGCGGATCCAGTCGAGTTCATCCTGGCTTACGGTCGGGTGGCTTTCCGGATCGCGATAGACTCGCAGCCACCATAGCGCCCACAGCAGCCCCAGCCCGCCGCACAAATAAAAGGCGGCATGCCAGCCCCAGCTGGCAATGGCCCATACCACCAGCGGCATGGCGAAAGCGGTGCCAAACTTGGAGCCGCTGTCGAACAGCGCCACCACTTTGCCGCGTTCGCGATCCGGGAACCATTTGGCAGTCACGCCATTGTTGCACGGGTAAGCCCCTGCTTCGCCGATCCCCATAAAGATCCGGGCGGAAACAAAGGCCAGCGGCGTACGGGCCAGGCCGGTCGCCATAGTGGCCAGCGACCACCAGACCACAGATACCGCCAGAGTCCGGCGCTGGCCGAAGCGGTCAGCCAGATACCCCGCCGGTATCTGACACAGGGCATAGCTCAGGAAGAAGGCCGACATAATCCAGCCCATCTTCTCGGCATTCAGCGCCAGCTCTTTTTCAATTACCGGCGCTGCCGCCGACATTACGGTGCGATCCAGATAGTTAATAATGGTGGCGAACAGCATCAGGACAGCGATGTGAAACCTGACGTTGGTCTTGCGGATGGCCTGCATAATCACGAGCCCTGTTAGTATGGTAGTTATGTTGCATGAATGTAAACCAATGCGACATAACGGAAAGCGCAGACGTGAAAAAGTGCGATCGCTGTTGCAAATTTATCAGCTAAGACAAAGGCTTGTGATTTATGAGGTTTAACGGCACGGGGAGCCGCGCCGGGAATGAAGGGGGGAAATCAGAACATAGTGTTGGCGTTTTGCGCTTTATCCGGCACCGGTTGGATAACATCCCAGTGCTCGACAATTTTGTTGTCGCGCACCCGGAAAATATCCACCACCGCTTCACCGCGATCGCCGTCGCGCTCCGTAGCGTGAACATGCAGCCAGACCGTATCACCATCGACGGCACTGCGCATGATACGCGCCCGGGAGCCGGGATGCTGACGGAAATAGGCGCGGAATCCTTCCACGAAGGGTTTCTTTCCGTCCGCCACCTGGGGGTTATGCTGTCGGTAATCTTCCGCCACCACCCGGGCAGCTTTATCCACCTCATGGCGGTTAAAAAAGTCGTTATAGAAATTAATCACCAGCTGGCGATTTTTTTCCTGCCGGGCGGGGGAGTTATCCTGCGCCAGGGCGCTTGCACAAAAGCCTGTCGTTAGTACCATCGCCGCGATCGCTATACGCTTTATTGCTATTTTCATACCCGATTTCTCATTGTGATGGCGCGGGGAAGCCCCGGCCATAAATAACCCAATAGCCGATAATAATATGCTGATGAATAAACCGGTCTGCGTGTCAGACCCGGCTCATTATTAGCAAAAGGCCGGGAGCGCTACAAGTAGTTACCTTGGGGTAATAGTTTCAGAACTGATAGCTGTAGTTGACGCTGGCGAACCACAGATAAGGGTGGTTGTATTCACCTTTAAATACGGCGGGCGACTGTACTTTCGACGACTGCATATGCAGATATTCCACGGCAAAGCCAATATTGCTGGATGGCGTAATCTGATACTGGGCGCCGGTGGCGAAACGCCATTCATCGCCGGTCGGCAGTGACAGTGACACATCGCTCTGGGAATCATAGACCGTGCTGTCATAGGCGATGCCAGCGTTAATTCGCCACTTCTCATTTGGGCGATATTGAACCCCCAGCGCGGTGTGCCAGGAGTCTTTCAGACGATTATCATGGGTAAGGTCGCGGTTGCCCGCCGTTATTTTCGGGCTGCCGAACTGGCTCCAGTCCTGCCAGCCCAGATCGCCCATGACAGACCACTGGCGATTAATATCATGCACCAGACTTACCATAATCTGCTGGGGCGCCCGTACCTGGGCGGAGAGCGGGAGATCGTATTGCCGGTTGGGCAGGTGTGGGAAGCGCGCTTTGCCGTCGATATCAAAGTCGTAATCGGTTTTGCTGGTCCAGGTTATCCCCAATCGGGTCTGGTTGGTTAAATCCATCAGTATGCCGAGTTTGTAGTTCATGGCCCAGTCGGTGTCATGCTGGCTTTTATCGCTGCCGTCGACGTCGCGCTTCAGGCTCAGGTAGCCGTAGTTAATGCCGGGGCCGAAGCCGACGGAAACTTTATCGCTTAGCTTCCAGGCAATGGACGGGCTCAGGGTCATGCCCACCATGGTGCTCTTATTAATCAGTCGTTCGCCCGCCCAGTTGCCGAAATCAATGCCGAGTCCGAAGTTGCCGTAGATGCCTATACCGGCGTAGAGGTTGTCGCTCAGACGCTGGCTGTAGAACAGGCTGGCATTGGGAAACGGCTTCATCACGTTGCCCGGGCTACGGCCATTGCCGTCCATGTCGTAAGAGATATCGCCGCCCATCACCTGCATGCCGGTGGTTATCATATGGTCCGGCAGGCGGGTCATTCCCGCAGGGTTAGTGGCGATGGTCGAGGCATCCTGGGCACGGGCGGCCTGTCCGGCACCGGCAAGCGCAGTATCTTCGGTACCGATTTCATAAAAGTAAAGACCGCTGGCCTGGGTCAGGATCGGGAACAGCAGTCCGTAGCAAAAGATGGCGAGTTTTTTCATAACGTACCGGCGTGGTTGACAAAGGGGATTGCGCTTAATTTTTGCGCGCCGGAATAGTAACAAAGGAGAGAAGGAAAAATGGTGAATGTCAGATTTAGTACTATTTAATACCAGAGGCCGCTATCGGCCTCTGGTAAAATTCAGCTTAATTCCAGGTGCGTTCGACCCGGGCTGCATCGAACTGCGGCGGCGGCTGACGAAAGCGCCGGGTCAGCCAGGTCAGGTACAGTAGCCCCAGCGCGGCCCAGATCAGCCCTAAAGTCAGAGAGGTGGCTTCCAGGTTGACCCACAGCACGGCGACGGTGACGGCGCCGACCAGCGGCAGTATCAGATAGTGAAACTTCTCTTTACGGGTTTTATTACGTCCCTCCCGGCGGTAGAAGAAGTTAAACACCGACAGATTGACGAAGGTGAAGGCCACCAGCGCCCCGAAGTTAATCAGCGCCGTGGCCGTGACCAGATCGAAGAACTGTGCCGACAGCGCCACGATACCTACCATAATCACGTTCAACGCCGGGGTACGCCACTTCGGGTGTACATAGCCGAAGACCCGCTCAGGAAAGACCCGGTCGCGCCCCATCACATACAGCAGCCGCGAAACGCTGGCGTGGGAAGCCAGCCCCGATGCCAGAGTATTGATAAAGGTGGTACACAGGAAGATCGACTGAAACAGCTTGCCGCCGACGTACAGGGCAATCTCTGGCAGCGCCGCGTCCGGATCCTTAAAGCGCGCGTTGTCCGGAAAGAATAGCTGCATGGCAAACGAAGCGATAATAAAGATAAGCCCGCCATAGAGTGCGGTCAGAAAGATGGCTTTAGGGATCTTTTTGGCGGCATCCGGCGTCTCTTCCGAAAGCGTCGTCACCGCATCAAAGCCCAGAAACGAAAAGCAGACGATGGTCGCCCCCGTGATAATCGGCAGCAGCTGGGCGTTTTCGCTAATAAACGGCTGTAATGACCAGACGGTGCCCACCCCTTCGCCACGCTGTAGTCCGTGCACCACCAGGAAGATAAAGACGGCGATAATCGCCACCTGTACCAGCACGAACAGGGTATTAAAGTTGGCGACCAGGTTAATGCTCTTCAGATTGGCGGCGGTCAGAATAATCACAAAGCCCACCACCCAGATCCAGGATTCAACTTCCGGGAACAGCGCAGTCAGATAGATCTTCGCCAGCAGCACGTTGATCATCGGCAGAAACAGATAGTCAAGCAGTGACGACCAGCCCACCATAAAGCCGACGTGGGGGCCAATGGACTTCTGGGCGTAGGTATAGGCCGAACCCGCCTGAGGGAACTGGCGCACCAGCTTGCCGTAGCTGATAGCGGTAAAAAGCACGCCAGCCAGCGCCAGCAGGTAAGAGGCCGGAACATGGCCGTGGCTTACCCCGGAAACGATACCAAAGGTATCGAACACCGTCATCGGCGTCAGATAGGCCAGGCCCATCATGACTACCTGCCAGAGCTTCAGGGATTTGCGCAGCTGTGGTCTGGACACGGCTGCGGTATCCAGCGAGGTATTAGTGGACATGACGCTCACCCCCTTTGCCGGTAACGATTTGCTGTGGTGTGATCCTCATTGCAAACCGTCTTAGCAAAGGGGGAAATCGCGCCACCGGGAACCAGGGAAAAGCGCAGTTGTTCAGACCTTTGGTTGGCCCGGATTCACACCGGGCCGGGCGCAGGCCGGCACCCGGCGGGTAGGCTGAGAACGGCATCATTATATTTCCTCGTCAAAATCTGAAATGTTAGGAAGTTCCGCTGCCGCCTGCGCTCCCTGGACGGCAATCGGAAAATGATCTCTGCGTGCGTTGGCTTTTATGGCCTTGCCCGGGGATCATTATGACGGCCTGGCTCCACTCAGGCCGCATGATGCTATTGATTATTTGCCCCTGACGGGAGCGTTTTTTACGCCCTCAGGCGTTTTTTAGCATCCAGTCGATTTCGGTGTCGGTGATCAGGCGTTCGAACTGGGCGAGTTCGTCATTTTTACAGGCCAGCCAGACGCGGCTGAAGCGCTCGCCAAGTCGTTCGCGCAGCGCCTGATGGTCTGCGAATGCCGACAGCGCATCGCTCTGGCGAATAGGGAAGGGCAGCCCTTCCTGCTCCAGCCCATTACCTTCCACCCGGGCCGGCAGCGGCAGTGTGTTATCCAGACCGTGCAATATACCGGCCAGGATCGCGGCCATCACCAGGTAAGGGTTAGCGTCGGCGCCCGCTACCCGGTACTCGACCCGATGATTATTGCGATCGCCGCAGGGAATACGCAGCGCCACGGTGCGGTTGTTATGGCCCCAGGAGGCCTGAGTGGGCACATACATGCCGGGCTGGAAGCGGCGGTAAGAGTTGACGTTTGGCGCCAGCAGCGCCATCGAGGCTGGCATCAGGTCGATCATGCCAGCCAGCGCGCGCTTCATCAGCGCCGAATCTTCGCCGTTGTCATCCGCCAGCACGTTGCGCTGCCGGCTGTCGAGTATGCTGATATGGATATGCATACCGCTTCCGGCGTGCTCTTCGTAGGGTTTTGCCATAAAGGTGGCGTGCATATCGTGTTTTTCCGCCACCACGCGCACCAGACGCTTAAGGGCCAGGGCGTCGTCGCAGGCGTCCAGCACGTTATCGGTATGGTTTAGGTTGATTTCGAACTGGCCCGGGGAGGCTTCGGCCACGGCGCCATCGGCGGGAATTAACTGAAGCTGGGCCCGTTCGTCAATATCATTCAGCACCTGAGCAAAGTGATTCAGATTATCCACTGAGTAGACCTGGCTCTGGGTATTACGATCCTGAGTGCCAGGGGCGCAGGGCGGTTGCAGATAGCCGTCGGCGTCGCGCTGCTTATCGAGTAAATAGAACTCCATCTCTACCGCTACCACGGGGAACAGGCCGCGGCTGCGTAGCTGCTGCCAGAGCCGGTTAACAACGTTTCGTGGTTCAACGTCAAAGGGAGTGCCATCTTCATCCAGCATGGTCAGCAGCAGCTGGGCGATGGTTTGTGGTTCGGCGGCGGAAGGTGTCAGGGTGCCTGGCACCGGAATACAGGTGCGATCTGGCTCCCCCAGTTCCTGGCCCAGCCCGGCTTCTTCGACCACGTTGCCCAGAATATCCATGGCGAATACCGATGCCGGAAAATAGCAGCCTTTCTCCAGCTTGCGCAGGCCGGACACCGGAATACGCTTGCCGCGAAAGCAGCCGTTAAGATCGGTGAGCAGCACATCCACATACTGAGTTTCCGGGTAGCGTTCCAGATAGCGTTTTACTTCGAGGCCGAACGCGCTACTTCGCCTCTCTTCAGAATGCTGAATAAAGTTCTCAACTTCCAGGATATTGGTTTCCATGATTCACCATCGTTGTCTTGGTTGCGAACGGGTCGGACGGCTGTTAAATATAATGTCCGTTGTGTTGAATTTGTATCCGACCTGAATGTTTGTCAAATGTTAATTTAAGTTTGAAAAACAGTTATCGCACTGCTAGATTGAGAAAATATTGAACGGAAAGTGGCAAAATGGAAGTTTTTTGGAAATAATTTAGTCCAGCATGTGAGGCCGATCATGGGCAATATATTTGACATACCGACTATTGGTGTTGTGATGTGCAGGAACAGGATTAAGGGACACGCGTCCCAGACCCTGCAAGAAAAGTACCTGGATGCCGTGATATTTGCCGGCGGTTTGCCGATCGCGTTGCCGCATGCGCTGGCGGAACCTCAGCTTCTGGCAGCATTGCTGCCCAAACTCGACGGCATCTTCCTGACCGGAAGCCCCAGCAATGTGCAGCCGCACCTTTATGGTGAAAACGGCGATGAGCCTGACGCCGATCCCGGGCGTGATCTTCTGAGCCTGGCGTTAATCGACGCCGCGCTCGAAAGGCGCATCCCCCTTTTCGCCATCTGCCGGGGGATGCAGGAACTGGTTGTCGCCACCGGAGGGACTCTGTATCGTCGGCTGTTTGAAGAACCGGCGTTTCTTGAGCACCGTGAGGATCCGGAACTTCCGGTGGATCAGCAGTATGCGCCCTCCCATGAAGTGCAGGTGCAGTCGGGCGGGGTGCTTTCGCGTTTGATACCGGGTTGCAGTACCTTTTGGGTGAACTCATTACACGGGCAGGGGGCGAAAACGCTCGGCCCGCGGTTGCGCATCGAAGCGCGCGCGCAGGATGGACTGGTAGAAGCGGTCAGCGTTCACGATCATCCCTATGCGCTGGGTGTGCAGTGGCATCCGGAATGGAACAGTCGCGAATATGAACTTTCGCGTCTGCTGCTGGCAGGCTTTATCAGCGCCTGCCAGAACTATCACGCTGAAAAACAGCAGATTTGACCATAATGTTAAAGGAAATACGCATATGAGCGATCAGGCTCTGGCTCCGGGGAAGCGTCTGGCGGAAATTCGTCAACAGCTGGGTCTTTCACAGCGCCGGGTGGCGGAACTGTCGGGGTTAACCCATAGCGCCATCAGCACCATCGAACAGGACAAGGTCAGTCCTGCCATCAGCACCCTGCAAAAGCTGCTCAGGGTTTATGGATTGTCGCTGTCGGAGTTCTTTGCCGAGTCGGATAAGCCTGACCAGCCCAGGGTGGTGATTGAACAGCAGGATCTGATCGAGATCGGCAGCCAGGGAGTGTCGATGAAGCTGGTTCACAACGGGAATCCCGACAGGCAGCTCGCCATGATGTTTGAAACCTATCAGCCGGGCACCACGACAGGGGAGAGGATCAAGCATCAGGGAGAGGAGATAGGTACGGTACTGGAAGGCGAAGTGGTACTGACCATCAGCGGTCAGAGCTATCATCTGACCGCCGGGCAGAGCTATGCCATCAATACCGGTATTCCCCACAGCTTCAGTAATACATCGGCGGGTATCTGCCGCATTATCAGCGCGCATACCCCCACAACATTCTGATTTCTATAGCCTGAATAATTTGAGCTGCATCGCGGCGGCAACTGAGAGGATCCCCGGGAGCATAGTCGTACTATGTGACAGGGGTGAACGAAGGCAGCCAACAAAGAGGCTGCTTGAAGTATGACGGATATTTAGTGGCCTGATTTATTCAGGCCTTCGGCTGGCTTTTACGGGAAATATTTCCCGGGGTCGCCTGCGGCCGCCTTTTGCCGCAAACAGAGCGATAACCTGTTATATCCAATTGAAAATTAAGGGGTAACTATGGACTTCCATTCACAGGAGTACTGGCAGGAAAAGGCGCGTCATTACGTGCCGGAAGGGCGTCTGTTTATTAACGGTGAATATTGCGCGGCCCGGGACGGAACCACCTTTGCCTGTATTAATCCCGCTACCGGCCAGACCCTGGTCGAGGTGGCGCGCGGCAAAAAGGAGGATGTTGACCGGGCGGTGGCCGCAGCGCGGGCGGTCTTCGAACGCGGCGACTGGTCCCGGGCGGCGCCTGCGCAGCGTAAGGCGGTGCTCAACCGGCTGGCGGATTTAATGACGCTGCACGCTGAAGAGCTGGCGCTGCTGGAAACCCTGGACACCGGTAAACCGATTCGCCACAGCCTGCGCGACGATATTCCCGGCGCCGTGCGCGCCATTCGCTGGTATGCCGAAGCTATCGACAAAGTCTATGGCGAAGTGGCGAATACCGCGGAGGATGCCCTGGCGCTGATCGTGCGCGAACCGGTAGGCGTGGTGGCCGCGGTGGTGCCGTGGAACTTCCCGCTGATGCTGGCCTGCTGGAAGCTGGGGCCGGCGCTGGCAGCAGGTAACAGCGTGGTGCTGAAGCCGTCGGAAAAGTCGCCGCTCAGCGCGCTACGTCTGGCGGCGCTGGCCCGGGAAGCGGGGCTGCCGGACGGCGTGCTCAGCGTGATTAGCGGCTACGGCCATGAGGCGGGACAGGCGCTATCGCAGCATATGGATGTCGATGTGATGGCCTTTACCGGCTCCGGACGCACCGGGCGTCAGCTACTGCGCGACGCCGGAGACAGCAATATGAAACGCGTCTGGCTGGAAGCGGGCGGCAAGAGCGCCAATATCGTTTTCGCCGACTGCCCGGATCTGGAAAAAGCCGCTGCCGCTACGGCCGCAGGCATCTTCTATAACCAGGGCCAGGTGTGTATCGCCGGCACCCGCCTGCTGGTGGAAGAGAGCATTGCCGATCGTTTTCTGGAGCTGCTGAAGCAGCAGGCGCAACGCTGGCTGCCTGGGGATCCTCTCGATCCCGCATGCGCCATGGGTACGCTGATTGACAGCGCTCACGCCGACAGCGTGCACGGTTTTATTCGCGACGGCGAAAACAGCGGCGCGCAACTGCTGCTGGACGGGCGTCACTGTAAACAGGCCGCGAGCCTGGGGCCGACCATCTTCGCGGTCAGCGATCCGGCGATCCGCCTGTCCAGGGAAGAGATTTTCGGCCCGGTGCTGGTGGTGACGCGCTTTGACGGCGAAGCGCAGGCGCTGGACCTTGCCAATGACAGTGACTACGGCCTGGGAGCGGCGGTCTGGACCCGGGATCTCTCCCGGGCGCATCGCCTGAGCCGTCGTCTCAAGTCCGGGGCGGTATTTGTGAATAACTACAACGACGGTGATATGACGGTGCCATTCGGCGGTGTGAAGCAGAGCGGCAACGGACGCGATAAGTCACTGCACGCGCTGGATAAATTCAGCGAACTGAAAACCATCTGGATTGCTCTGGAGTGTTAATCATGACTGAACATACCGCAAGCTATTACGCCGCCAGCGCTAACGAATATGCGCCCTTTCCCGCCCTGACCGAGTCCGTTCATTGCGATGTCTGCGTGGTGGGCGGCGGCTTTACCGGGCTCTCATCGGCGCTGCATCTTGCCGAGCAGGGCTATGATGTGGTGGTGCTGGAATCGGCGCGGGTTGGTTTCGGCGCCAGCGGGCGCAACGGTGGCCAGCTGGTGAACTCCTACAGCCGCGATATCGATGTGATTGAAAGCAGCTATGGCGCCGACGCTGCCAGAATGCTGGGCGGTATGATGTTCGAGGGCGGCGAGATTATCCGCGAGCGGATAAGCCGCTATCGGATCGACTGCGACTACCGCGCCGGCGGGCTGTTTGTGGCCCTGAATCACCGGCAGATGGCGACGCTTGAAGAGCAGAAGGCCAACTGGGAGCGCTACGGTAATAGCCAACTGGAGCTGCTGGATGAAGAGGCTATCGGCCACGAAGTGGCGAGCGAGCGCTACGTCGGCGCGCTGCTCGACCGAAGCGGCGGCCATATTCATCCGCTCAATCTGGCGATCGGCGAAGCGCAGGCCATCAAACTTAACGGGGGACGGATTTTCGAACAGTCGCCGGTGGTGAAGATCGAACATGGAACGTCGGCAGTCGTGAAAACGGCCAGCGGGCAGGTCACGGCGCGCTATGTGCTGATTGCCGGTAACGCCTATCTGGGCGATAAGCTGGAGCCTAAACTCGCGAAACGCAGCATGCCGTGCGGCACGCAGATTGTCGCCACCGCGCCGCTGCCCGCCGATGTCGCGAAAAAGCTTATTCCCGCCAATTACTGCGTCGAGGACTGCAACTATCTGCTGGATTATTACCGTCTGACGGCGGACAACCGACTACTGTATGGCGGCGGCGTGGTCTACGGCGCCCGGGATCCGGACAACGTTGAGCGTCTGATAGTGCCGAAGATGCTGAAGACCTTCCCGCAGTTGAAAGGGGTGAAGATAGACTACCGCTGGACTGGCAATTTCCTGCTCACCATGTCGCGGATGCCGCAGTTTGGTCGCCTGGAGAACAATATCTACTATATGCAGGGCTACAGCGGGCATGGCGTAACCTGTACCCACCTGGCGGGCCGGCTTATCGCCGAAGCGCTGCGCGGCGATGCCGAACGCTTCGACGCCTTTGCGCGTCTGCCGCACTATCCGTTCCCGGGGGGCCGTAATCTGCGCATTCCCTTTACTGCCATGGGGGCTGCCTACTACAGCCTGCGGGACAGGCTGGGTGTCTGAGTCGGGGCCAGGGATGGCCCGCATGGTGAATATTCTGCATGATGATTGATCTCAGCGTCCCGTGCGCGCAGCATAGGCTGTTGAAAAATAACAACCACAGCCGGTACCCAACCAACAGGAGCTCACCATGAACAGTGGACATCGCTACCACGCGCAGGCGTTGCACGACTTTATCCAGGCTATTTTCCGCCAGATGGGCAGCCATGAGCAGGAAGCGCAGCAGGTTGCCGATCATCTGATCGCCGCAAACCTTGCCGGGCACGATTCTCACGGTGTCGGGATGATCCCCAGCTATATCCGTTCACATTCGCTGGGGCAACTGCAAATTAACCAGCATGCCAGCGTGGTGAAAGACGCGGGCGCGATAGTGACGCTGGACGGCAACCGCGCCTTTGGTCAGGTGGCGGCCCGCGAGGCGATGGCGCTTGGTATCGAAAAAGCGCGTGAGTTCGGTATTGCGGCCGTCGCCCTGCATAATTCTCACCATATCGGGCGTATTGGTTACTGGGCTGAACAGTGTGCCGCGGCGGGCTTTGTCTCGGTTCATTTTGTTAACGTGGTAGGCAATCCGATGGTTGCCCCCTTTAACGGTCGCGATAGCCGGTTTGGCACTAACCCATTCTGCGTTGTTTTCCCACGTAAAAACGACTTCCCGCTACTGCTGGATTACGCCACCAGCGCTATCGCGTTCGGTAAAACGCGCGTGGCCTGGCACAAAGGGGTTGCGGTGCCGGAAGGATGCCTGATCGACGCCGCCGGGGTACCGACCACCGATCCCGCCGTGATGCAGGTTTCGCCTTTAGGTTCGCTGTTGACCTTCGCACAGCATAAAGGCTATGCCCTGGCGGCGATGTGCGAAATTATGGGCGGCGCGCTTTCCGGCGGGAAGACCACCCACCAGGAGACATTGCAGGATAGCGCGGACGCCATTTTCAACTGCATGACGACAATTATCATTAACCCGGAACTGTTTGGCGCGCCGGACTGCGAACGGCAGACCGAGGCTTTTGCTGAGTGGGTTAAAGCCTCGCCGCATGCCGATGATGCGCCGATTCTGCTACCCGGCGAGTGGGAAGTGAATACCCGTCGGGATCGCCTGGAGCAGGGCATTCCGCTGGATGCCGGTAGCTGGCAGGCGATTTGCGAGGCGGCGAAACAGACAGGCATGAGCGAAGAGAAGCTACAGACCTTCTGCCAGCGGCTGGGGTGCTGAATTAACCGTTAGCGGATAGCGGCTGTACCGGCATCGGGTGATGAGTGGCCGCTTCCAATAGCGGCCAGGCGAATGATGTCACGGCGGCAGCAGAAAAAAGTATATACTGTATCGCATATCCGAATTACATACCGGAGCGTGCATAATGAAACAGCGGATCACCGTGACAGTCGACAGCGATCACTACCAGCAGCTTAAGGGGGCCGGGGTCAATATCTCAGGACTGGTCAGCGCCGCCATGGAACAGGAAGCCCGGCGGTTGCGCGCCGAACGCTGGCGGGCCGAAAACCTTGAAGGGATGGCCGAGGTCGCCCGCTTTATCGAACAGAATGGCTCGTTTGCCGATGAAAACAGGGACTGGTGAGATGCAGTACCGCGTCTATGCCTATAAGCGCAAGGAGAGCCGATACCGCCTGTTCGTCGATGTCCAGAGCGATATAGTGGATACCCCTGGCCGGAGAATGGCGATCCCGCTGGTTAGCGCCAGCCTGCTGTCAGAGCGCGTTTCCCGTGAGCTGTATCCGGTGGTTCGATTCGGCGGTGATGACTACCGACTGATAACCACTGATATGGCCAGCGTGACCACCGCCGTTACTGGCCAGGAACTGGCCGATCTCAGTGATTATGAGAATGTGATTAAGGATGCGATAAAGCTGATGTTTTGGGGGAGCTGAGCCCCGGGCAGTTTGCCGCCCGGGGGGACGTTCGATGCTGTCAGTGCCTTACCAGGGTGGCAAAGTAATAAATCAGTGGAATCGCCAATACCCACAGTCCCACCGGAATGTCACGCCATTTGCCCGCAACGGCCTTAATAGCGATATAGAACAGCAGCCCACCGGCGATGCCAGTACCGAAGCTGTTGGCGATAAGGGTGATCATCACCATCATCAGTACCGGCAGCCCGTCGGTAAAATTGCCCAGATCCACTTTGCGCAGGCCGCTGAACATATTCAGACCGATCAAAATCAGCGCTGGCGCCGTGGCCTCTTTCGGGATCATCAGCGCCACTGGCGTGAACAGCAGCATCAGCAGGAACATGGTCGCCGCCGCCAGCGCGGTCAGCCCGGTTTTGCCGCCGGCTTCCGCCGCCGCTGAGGATTCAATCAGCGCGGTGGCTGCCGGAATGCCAACCCATGGCCCCAGCGCGGCGGCGATAGAGTCCACCATAAACGGGCGATTGATATGCGGCATATTGCCTTCGTCGTCCAGCAGGCCTGCCTCGCCGCCCACCGCCAGCGTCGTCCCCATGGTAGAGAAGAATTCTGAGGCAAAAAAGACGAACAGAAAGGGCAGAAAGGCTATGTTCAACGCGCCTGTCAGGTTAATTTCGCCCAGCACCGGCGTGATGGGATGCGGCAGGTCGATAAAGCTTGCCGGCAGCCGGGTAACGCCTGCCGGAACGCCGACCAGGGTGGCGAACAGGATGGCCCACAGAATGGCGCCCGGCACCCGCCGCGCCTGTAGCGCAATGGCCAGAAACAGGCCGCTCAGCGCCACCAGCGCGCTGGGCGACAGAAAGTCGCCCAGCATCAGGGCGTTGGTTTTAACATTCGCCAGTACCAGCCCGGCGTTACGAAATCCCAACACCGCGACGAACAGGCCGATGGAAGCGGTCAGGCCCAGCTTGATCGACTGGGGAACCGAGCGGGTCACCACTTCACGCAGCCCGAATTTGGTCAGCAGGAAAAAGAGAATTCCGGACCAGCAGGCGATGCCCAGGCCGATTTGCCAGCCGATACCGGCGCTGTCCGAAAGAGTGATGCCGACCAGCACCGAGCCGCCGATTCCTGGCCCGACGATGAACGGCAGATTGGCGTAGAAGGCCATCAGCAGCGAACCGATAACGAACACCACAATGGTTCCGGTGGTGGCGGCACCTTTATCCATACCGCCGCTGGCCAGCAGACCGGGGATCACCACCAGCAGATAAGCGGCGGCAAGAAAGCCGGTTATGCCAGCCAGACATTCGGTACGTATACTGCTGCCGCGGGTGTACAGCGCAAAGCGCCGCTCCAGCCAGCTGGCTGGAGCGGGTGAGTTAACGGGGGTATTGGCCATTATTTGGCTCTCCTGGGCTATCATCTTGTTGTTGTGCGTCAGTCGGTGTTTCCCGACAGTCAATGACAGGATCGACAATCTGGCGGGTGGCGCCGTCGGTTAATCCTAAATCGGTCAGGTGGGGGCCAGCGTTACAGGCCAGGCAGGTGCCTTCGATCGCTTTAAAGACCCGGTAGGGCGGTTCCCAGTCGGCAATATCGGCGCTGCGTTCGCGCAGATTGCGGAAGGCGGCGGCCAGCTCGGCAGGTGGTTTGTCGGAAAGCATCCCGGCTATCGGCATAGCCACATGGGCGATAAGCGCGCCGTTTTGCGTAAGGGCCATGCCGCCGCCGCTGGCGATCAGGGTATTGGCCGCCAGCGCCATATCCTGCGGGCTGCGGCCTAACACGACCAGGTTGTGAGAATCGTGCGAATAGCTGGTGGCGATGGCGCCGCGAAGTTCGCCCCAGCCTTCCAGCAGCGCGATTTGCGGCTTCGCGGCATGGCGGCCGTGGCGGTGTTGCACCCAGATAAAGCTAAATCCGTCGGGCAGTTGCACGCAGCCGTTGCGGATCAATACCTCTGCTTCTCCCCACCGGGTAAAGCGCGCGCCGCGAATATGGCGCAGCCGCGCCTCGCCGTGCTGAATATCGCCGATACGCAGGGTGAAATCTTCGGGAGATAGTGGGGCGAGACGCAGGGTATCGCGTGGCGGCGCAGCTTGCGCGCCCGTCACCGGCTCCAGCATGACACCATGCTGCGCGACCAGGCGACCCGCCGCATAGACGCGCTGCGCCTGGAGTTGCTCCAGAGAGCCGAACACCACCAGATCGGCGCGACGACCGGCGGCGATCAGACCGAGGTCGTTACGCTGCAGGCGGATGGCGGCGTTGAGCGTGGCGAAGCGTAACGCGTCCACGGCAGGCAGTCCGTGTTCGATCAACAGATTAAGCAGCGCGACGATGCCGCCTTTTTCCAGCAGAATATCCGGCGGCACATCGTCAGTACACAGGGTTATCTGGGAAGAGAGATGGGGCAGCGTTTTCAGCGCCGCCACAATTTCCGGCAGCAGATAGGGGTGCGAACCGCGTATCTCCAGGGTCAGCCCGGCACGCAGCTTTTCCAGCGCGTCAGCGCCGGAGGTAAGCTCATGATCCGAGGTAACCCCCGCCGCCAGATAGGCCTGGAGATCCTGGCCGCTCAGGCCCCGGGCGTGTCCTTCAATTAATTTACCGCTGCGCAGTCCGGCTTCCAGAATCTCCTGCATCCGTTCGCTGCCGTGCAGAATACCGTGCATATCCATGACTTCCGCGACGCCGTGCACTTCATCCCAGCCGAGCATGGTTCTCATCTCTTTGCCAGCGAATTCCGCGCCGGAACACTCCAGCCCGGGGGTAGACGGTACGCTGGAGGGCGCGGCCACCATGACCTGCAGCGGCAGGTTGCGGCTGGATTCGACGGCGTAGCAAACGCCTTCGATGCCCAGCACGTTCGCCAGTTCGTGAGGATCCCAGAATACGGCTGTGGTTCCCTGAGCCACGAC
This sequence comes from Rosenbergiella sp. YN46, assembly GCF_036620675.1. Taxonomy (NCBI): domain Bacteria; kingdom Pseudomonadati; phylum Pseudomonadota; class Gammaproteobacteria; order Enterobacterales; family Erwiniaceae; genus Rosenbergiella; species Rosenbergiella sp. YN46. Next base: position 12,476 of record NZ_JAZHEE010000043.1, on the reverse strand, counting down.
GATTTCGGCGTAGCGCGCCGGCGGCAGGTGGGAACTTTCCAGATGCACATGGGTGTCTATCAGCCCGGGAGTAACCCAGGCGCCGGAAAGAGTATGGGTTTGATGCGCGTCATGGCGGCTGCCGGGAGGGTGGACGCTGGCGATAAGTTCGCCAACGATGCCGATATCCGCCGGACGCGTTTCGCCGGTGGCCATATCGACGATGTGAGCGTCGGTCAGTAACAGATCGAAGGCGATTTCGCCACGCGCCGCCTGTACGGCCCGGCGGCGGGTTTCAGCTGAGGTGGGCATAGGGGGCTCCCGGCAAAAACGGACAGAGCCGCTACTTTAAGAGCAGGGCAATCGTTTGCCCAGCTGAATAAATTTATCGGCCGATAACAAAGCGTTATGCTGGATAAAAATGACACCGGAATCGCCCCATGACAGAACCCTGGCAGCGCCTGCCCGCGCTTTCGCTCAAGCAAATCCAGTACTTTGTGACGCTGGCCGAGTTGCGCCACTTTACCGATACCGCCAGTCGGCTGGCGATTAGCCAGCCCGCTTTAAGCAGCGCGCTGCGCCAGATTGAAGGCGTGCTTGGCGGTAAGCTGGTTAACCGCACTGCATCGTCGGTATCGCTGACCGAACTGGGCATGGCGATTCTGCCTCACGCCCGGCGGGTGCTTGGCGCGGCGCAAATAGGCTTTCACGATATGCAGCAGGCGGTGGAGGCGGGCGGCGATGGTACGCTGCGGATCGGCCTGATTCCATCGGTCAGTTCGCTGCTGTTTCCCGTGATTCCACAGCGCCTGGCCCAGGCGTTCCCGCGCCTGCGGGTAGAGTTTGTGGATCGCGCGAACGATGCGCTTATGGAGAGCCTGCAAAGCGGGCGGGTGGATTTTGGCGTCGGCGCGCTGGATAGCACGGTGCCGGGCGTGCTCAACGCTTTTCCGCTGCGTGAGGATCCCTTTGTCGCGGTGCTGCATCGCGACGATCCGCTGTCTCAGTCGGCGCATCTTCCCTGGAAACAGCTGGCCGCGCGCGATATCGCGATGTTCTCAACCGGCAACGGCCACCGCCTGGTGGCGTCGCTGGTCGAAAGTCAGCGCCTGACCCTGCCGGTGCGCTACCGGGTGGATTACATCGAAACGCTGTACGGGCTGGTGCGTTCACGACTGGCCGTCGCCATTCTGCCGCACCTTTACACCACGCACCTTAACGATCCAGAGCTCAGAGTGGTGCAGCTGCAACAGCCGGAACTGACCCGCACCGTGGCGCTGTTGCGTCATTCACAACCGCTGCCGCCGCTGATTGAACAGTGTTTTCAGCTGTTACGCAGCGCGCTGCGTTAAGCCGGGCTACGCCAGTTCCAGACGCGCCAGAATTTCGGCCAGCTCCTGACGCGCTTCCCCTTCCAGCGCCCGTAATGGGGCCGGTAAACAGGGGGTGGCCGCCAGTCCCAGAATTTCAGCGGCGCTGGCGATGCAGCGCAGGCTTCCGTAGCGGGTGAACAGCGCCCATAGCGGCGTCAGCCTCTCTGAAAGGGCGATAGCCCCGGGCGGTTCGGCGCGGGTTATCTCCAGCGCCTGCTCCGCAAACAGCCCGCCGAGCACCGAGTACCAGGCGTCGTATCCGGCATTCAGCGCGGTGGCGGCGCAGGCGTCGCCGCTGACGCCCAGGCTAATTGAGCCTGGTAGCAGCGCGCGTAGTTTTGCTACCCGCTCCCTGGCGGCGTCGGGATTGGCGGGCGCGCCCGGAATTTTGAACGATGCCACACCCGGCAGTGCGGCGATGCGGGCATACAGGGCGTCGCTAAACTCAAAGCGGGTGACTCTGGGATTGTCATAGACGCAGAGCGGCAGGGATGTCTGGCGGGCGACCGTCTCGTACAGATGAAACACCTCCTCTTCCGTTAGTGGCTGGTAAGAGAAGGGGGCCAGTAGCACGCCGCTGGCCCCGGCCTGTTCGGCTTCCCGGGCCAGCCGGATGACCTCCCGGGTGCTCAGGGCGCTGATGCCGACGACAACCGGAATACCTTCGGCGGTGGCCACTGCCCATCGGGTAACTTCAGCGCGTTCCTGCTGGCTTAAGTAAGGCGCACAGCCGGTGGAGCCCAGTATGCTGATGGAATCGACCCCGGCGCGGTGTAACCGTGCGATCAGGCCGACAAACGCGGCTTGATCCGGGCGCCCGTCGCGCAGCGGGGTTAACGGAAAGGCGCTCAGGCCGGTAAATATCGACACGCGGTAACCTCCGGGAGCGGAAAATGGCTTTTCAGGAATATCGCTAAGCGTAGCGGATAATCGGCCATGGGATGGAGAAAATAAACGGGCAGTCTTATCCGCTAACTGAAATGGTTGTTTTACTGATGCTGGCGCCGGGCATCATCAGCATCAACCCCTCGCACAGTTTGTCTCCCGCTTCCTGCAAGGCGTCCAGCGGCATCTCCGGCAGGCTTTCCAGAATAAACCACATACGCTCGTCGTCGGCGCACAGACGGGTTCTGACGCCCTGACGCCAGTTCCAGCGGCGGCAGGTAACCCCTTTATCGTCGCACCACACCACTTCGCCGGGTTCCGGCAGCTCGTGAGCCAGTTCGCCCTCTTTCACGGTGTCGAACAGTTCGGTGCCGTTAGCGATCTTCAGTCGTGGTTCGCCCACGTAAGCCGCAATATTTTCGCCGCCGACCGGAATGGCATATTCAATACTGATGGCGTTATAGAGATCGACCACCGGATCGATGGCGGGCAGGCTGCCGTCGCGCTGAACGCGTTTCAATAACGCCGCGGCGGAGCAGGGCGTGCGTTTGGGTTTGGCGCCAAAGGCTTTAAAGACCGCATCCCAGGCGGACAGATGCGCCTGTGCCCAGGGGGCGTCACCGTTGGCGATCGCAGCACAGGCGTGATTCAACGCCTGCTGGCCGACATCGGGATTCTCGACGGGAGCGGCGGCCACCGCGATGCTGAGCGCCCGAAAGCCGGGGGCCAGCGCGGCGATTTTCGGATCGATTGACGGCGTTACGCAGAACATATGATAATCCTGTATTGACTATTTTATACCATAGTAACGACCGATGACCAAAAAAGTCAATAAACCGACCGAATCGGGTGCCGACATTGAACGCGTCAGCGAAGCGGTGTCGCTGCGGATAAAAAGTACCCGCAAGGCACAGCGGCTGTCACTGGACGAGCTTTCAAAGCGCGCAGGCGTCAGTAAAGGAATGCTGGTGGAAATTGAGAAGGGCAGTGCCAACCCGAGCATCGCCATTTTGTGCAAGGTTGCGGCAGCGCTGGGACTCTCGGTGGCCGACGTGGTGAACGTCACCGGCACCCCTGCGGCCTACCTGATTGAGGAAGAGGAGATTCCGACGCTGTGGCGTGGCGAACAGGGGGGCACCGCCCGGTTGCTTGCTGGTACCAGTGGGCCGAATATGATAGAGCTGTGGCGTTGGGAGATGTTTGCGGGCGAAGCTTTCCGTTCGCCTGGCCACCCCCAGGGAACCTTTGAACTGTTACACGTCGAAGAGGGAACCCTGACGCTGATATTGGGTGACAGCGTACTAAGCGTCGCCGCTGGCAGCTCCGCGGTAGCCAGAACCGACACGGCCCACGCCTATGAAAACCGCAGCGGCGAGCGGCTGGTTTTCACGATGACGGTTGTCGAACTCCATCCGTAATCCATACCTGCTCATAAACAGCGCTGCTGTCATACAGGGAATGGCGGTGGCGTTTTTTATTCACTATACATATTGTGCTGTTTAATTATGTATTCGGATATATTTATATCCTGACAGCAATGCTGCATTTATCATCAAATGAAAATAAAGTGTTACAGCCTGGTTTTCTTGTATGGTTAAATGTTCTTTTCGCTTCCAGGAGCGGAATGATGATTATGAATAACTAATAAATTAGTTTACTATTTGCCTGCTAATATTGTATGTCTAAGATTTAACTTGGATGACAATAATTCCTAAAGTGCGCACTCTTCGAAATTGAGTTGTTAGTGTGGTCTGTTATTAATTCATTGAAATTTATTTGATTTCCCTACTGTGGCGTTTTTTTTACTGCGTTGGTTTATGCAAGGCTGGCTTTAATACGCTTGTTGGCTGTTGTTTTTGTATGGCTTTGGATTATAGTTACTTACTGGTATTTATTATCGAAAAGGTTATCTGATTATTAATTAATTGCTTTCGCTCAGGCTTGTACTACGGTTTCTTAGTGTTCTGTGAGTGCCTTCAGTGACATATTTTCTTATTTTCTGTTGGTGCTACTATTATTTTTATCGCGGTTGATAACTAATGGCTGGATATCTTTTTCTGGTCTGTTTTTACTCGGAGGAACAATGAATAAGTTTCAGCTTTCAGGGCTGGCTCTGGCGCTGTCTCTGGCATCAGCGGCCTTTATTTCGGTTCAGGCACAGCAGATCAAAACACATCCCGTCAACGTTAACGCACCTTTTAAATCCTCGATACTGACCAGCGGACTGGATGCGCCATGGGATATGGTCTGGGGGCCGGATAACTATTTGTGGGTGACTGAACGCCAGGGGAAGCGGATTACGCGCGTCGATCCGAAAACCGGGAATAAACAGGTCGCAATCACCATCGATGCGGTACACGTTGGGCCACAGCATGAGGGGCTCCTGGGGCTGGCGCTGTCGCCGAACTTTATGAAAAAGGGCGGTGATAATTACGTTTATACCGCCTATACCTATATGGATGGCAGCGAGGAACACGCCAAAATCATCCGTCTGGAATATGACCCCAAAACTCATACTCTGGGCAATGAAACCACGGTACTGGCCGGATTCCCGGCGGGCCATGACCATAACGGCGGGCGCCTGCGTTTCGGGCCGGACGGCAAGCTGTATTACACTATTGGCGAGCAGGGCCATAACCAGGGGGCCAGCTTCTGCAAGCCGAATATGGCCCAGCGCACGCCCACTCAGGCCGAACTGGATAACAAGGATTACGCCTCTTATGCCGGTAAAACGCTGCGCCTGAATACTGACGGTTCTGTTCCCGATGATAACCCGGAGATCAACGGCGTTCGTAGCCATCTGTTTACTTACGGTCACCGTAATCCGCAGGGACTGGTATTTGTCGGTAAGACCCTCTTTTCTACCGAACAGGGGCCTTCTTCGGATGATGAACTCAATATCCTTGAGCCTGGCGGTAACTACGGTTGGCCTCACGTAGCGGGTTTCCGCGACGATCAGGGCTATGCTTACGCCAACTATTCGAAAGCGAAAGATTGCGCGTCGCTTACCTATGACGCCAACTATATTCCCAAAGGGGTACCGGTAGAAAAAGAGACCAGCTGGAATGCGCCGAATTTTAAACCGCCGATTAAAACCTTCTTTACCGTACGCAGCGACTATAACTTCCGTGATGAACAGTGCGGCAAGCTTGCATATCTGTGCTGGCCGACCATGGCACCTGCCAGCGTTACCTGGTATCCGAAAGATGGGGTCATTAAAGAGTGGCGTAACTCGCTGTTAATTAGCTCGCTGAAAAACGGCGCGCTGTACCGGGTGCCGCTGAATGCCGATGAAAAAGGAGTGCAGGGCGATGTGGCGAAGTATTTCCGCAGCGTTAACCGCTACCGTACCGTGGTGGTCAGCCCGGATACCCGTAAGATCTATATTGCGACCGATGTCAGCGGCAATGCGCTGGATATGAACAACCAGCCGGCTAAGCAATTGAGCAATCCGGGCGAAATACTGGTGTTTGACTATACAGGCAACTAAAACGGCAGGTAATCTGTCGCTACGGGCGCCGTATGGCGCCCGAATAATATTGATAATTTTCTTTTTTAGACGTCTTTTCGCATTATGGATAGCAGAATGAAAAAAATACTCGTCGGCGTGCCGCTGATGCTGACTCCCGCTGCCGCCGTCCTGGCGGCTGGCGGCGACGGCTACCAGGAGAATGAACAGACCATGGTGGTGACGGCGGCACCGGATAATGGATTATCGCCGCTAACGGCGCCGGGCGCGGTGAGCGTCGACTATGGCGACGATCTGCGCCAGGCCAGGCCGCAGGTCAACCTCTCGGAAGGGCTGAGCGACGTGCCCGGATTACAAATCCAGAACCGTCAGAACTATGCCCAGGATCTCCAGCTTTCACTGCGTGGTTTCGGTTCCCGTTCCACCTTCGGGGTGCGCGGTATCCGTATTTACCAGGACGGTATTCCCTCCACCATGCCAGACGGTCAGAGCCAGATCTCCAACGTGGATTTAAGTTCGGTGGATCGCATCGAAGTGCTGCGCGGCCCTTTTTCCGCGCTTTACGGCAATGCCTCCGGCGGCGTGATTAATATCACCACCGAGCGTGGTCGCCAGCCGACCACGCTTTCCACCAGCAACTATTATGGCAGCTATGGCAGCTGGCGCAGCGGCGTCAGGCTGAGCGGCGCGACGGGGGAGGGCGATGCGCCCGGCGATCTCAACTACGATCTCACCACTTCGCGTTTTTCCACCCACGGCTTTCGCGATCGCAGCAGCGCTCATCGCGATCTGACCAATGCGAAGCTGGGGGTCAATATTGACGATCGCAGCAGCCTGACCCTGACCTTTAACAGCGTCAATATTAAAGCCAACGATCCGGGTGGGCTGACGCGGGAAGAGTGGCGCAGCGATCCGCATCAGGCGCCGCGGGCCGAGCAGTACAACACCCGTAAAACTGTCAGCCAGTCCCAGCTCGGCCTGCGCTATCAGCGTGCCGTTACCGATAATGATGACTTCAGTATGACGGCCTGGGCCGGGATGCGCGAAACCGTGCAGTATCAGTCTATCCCGTATTTTGTTCAGCAAGGTAGCCGCCAGCACGCCGGGGGCGTTATCGATCTGACCCGCCATTATCAGGGCATCGATACCCGCTGGACTCACCGCATGACCGAAGGGCCGCTGCCGGTGTCCTTCACCGCCGGTATCGATTATGAAACCATGACCGAGCAGCGTCGTGGCTATGAGAACTTTATCTACAGCAACGGCCACTACACCCTGGGGGAGAAGGGCGATTTGCGCCGCAAAGAGCGCAACCTGATGTGGAACGTCGACCCCTACTTACAGACCTCGTGGCAGCTAACCGAACGGTTGACGCTGGACGTCGGGGTGCGTTACAGCTCCATCTGGTTCGACTCTAACGACCACTACGTGGTGCCGGGCAACGGCGACGACAGCGGCGAGGCCAGCTATCATAAATGGCTGCCCGCCGCAGCGCTGAAGTACTCCCTGACCGACGCCTGGAATGTTTATACCTCCGTTGGGCGCGGCTATGAAACGCCGACCATCAACGAACTGTCTTACCGTAGCGACGACCAGAGCGCCCTGAACTTTAAACTGAAGCCTTCCACCAGCAATACGGTAGAGGTGGGCAGTAAGATGCGGGTGGGCAACGGGCTGATTAGCGCCGCGCTGTTTGAAACCAATACCAGCGATGAGATTGTGGTCGCCAGCAGTAAGGACGGACGTACCAGCTATCAGAACGCGGGCAAAACCCGGCGCCGTGGCGTGGAGCTGGCCTGGGATCAGCAGTTTATGGATAGCTGGCGCACGAAGCTTGCCTGGACGCTGCTGGACGCCACCTACCGTGAGGATGCAGGCGCCAATATTAAAAGCGGCAACCGAATGCCGGGAATCGCCCGCAACAGCCTTTACGCCTCGCTGGGCTGGCTGCCGGAGCAGGGCTGGTACGCGGGTGGCGAAGTGCGTTACCTGAGCCGTATCCAGGCCAACGATGCCAATACGGCTTCGGCGCCGGGCTACACCACCGTAGGGCTGAATACCGGCTATAAATTCGTGAAAGATAACTGGCTGCTGGATGTCTGGGGGCGGGTCGATAACCTGTTCGATCGCGACTATGTCGGCTCGGTTATCGTTAACGAGAGCAAAGGCCGCTACTTTGAACCGGCTCCCGGGCGTAACTACGGCGTAGGGATGACGTTAAGTTATCGCTTTGAGTGATAAAGAAGGGCGCCCCTCTCCCTTCCAATCGGGAGGGGGCTTAGGGTGAAATCAGGCCTTCACCGCCGTAATCATCACTTCGACCAGAATATCCGGGCGAGCCATTTCCGCCTGGACTGCGGCCCGAGCCGGGCTGTGGCCTTCCGGTAGCCAGGCGACCCAGGCTTCATTAAAGGCGGCGAAATCGCGGGAGATATCCTTCAGCCATACCTGAGCGGAAAGAATATGACGGTTATCGCTGCCTGCTTCGCTCAGCAGGTTGTCGATCTTCTCCAGCACTTCCCGGGTTTGCAGGCTGATATCTTGTTCACTACTTTTCGGCGTCTGGCCCGACAGAAAAATCAGATCGCCCCAGCAGACGCTGGCGGAAAGTCGCGGTTGGGGGTTATTGCGGGTGATTTTCATGTTATGGCTCCCATGTAAGACCTTGTAGAGAGATGGATGGCGCTTCGCCATGGATCAGCGAGCCAAGCACAGTCGCGCTTGCGGCGGCAAGCGTAAAGCCCAGGCTGCCCTGACCAAGATTCATCCACAGATTTTGATAACCGGCGCGCCCCAGCATCGGCGGGCCTGCTGGTGTGGAAGGGCGCAGACCAGACCAGGTTTCGGCCTGCTCAAGCCCAGGTAATTCGGGGAAACTGGCGGCGACAATGCGTTTCAGCGCCTGGATGCGCTCCGGACGGATTTCATCGCTATCGTAACCGATGTCGACCATCGCGGCGATACGCAGTCTGTCGCCCAGGCGGGCGTAGACCACCTTATGACCGTAGTCGGTCACGCTTACGTCCGGAGCCAGTCCGGGCCGTTGCGGATAAGGGAGCGTCAGGCTATAGCCCTTCAGCCCGTACAGTGGCACCCGTATTCCTGCATTGCCCAGCAGCGGGCCGCTGCCGTTTCCGGCCGCCACCACAAACTCATCGCCGTCGATATCACCCAGGCTGGTTTCCAGCGCGCGAATCCGATTCCCCAGGCGTTTCATACCCCGTACCTTGCAGCGGGTGGTCAGGGTAAAGCTGGCGCTGTGGGTCAGCTTTTCGAGTAGTGCCAGGCAGAATTTATAACAGTCTGCGGTTTCATCTTCCGGTGAATAGATACCCCCGCGAATTTGTTTGCCAATATGGGTCAGGGCTGGCTCCAGTTGAATACAGTCATCACGACTAAGATGCTGCTGAAACTGAGGATCGATACCCTGAACCGCTTTATTCAGGGAATCATCATGGCGGTGAATAATTAATTTTCCCGAGCGCCGCCAGTCGAAGTCCGCCAGATTATCCTCATCGCGCCACTCCTGTATTATCTGGCGGCTGAGTAGCGCCAGGCGCAATATATGGGCGCCGTTGATTTTATTCGTCTGACGACGGCAGGCCCGCAGAAATTGCAGTAGCCAGCACCACTGCTCGGATGACATTCTCAGGCGCAGATTAAGCGGCGAGTCGACTTTGCCCATCCATTTTATGCCCTGTAATGGCACGCCGCGGTCGGCAAGGGGGGCCACATAGCGATAGCTGAGCTGGCCACCATTGGCGAAGCTGGTTGCCCGAGCGGGTAGGGCGTTACGCTCCAGCAACTGAACCTGATACCCGCTTTTAATTAACGCCCAGGCCGTCGCTAACCCTATAACGCCGCCGCCAACCACTACAATACGCTTATTCATAACCTGACATTTCCGCTAATCAATGCGTTATTTATGTCAAAGCATTTACCGGTATTACGCAATTGAATTTTTATTTTCGGGGTATAACTCCAGGTTAATTTCCTGCAACTGATCGCGCAGCCGCTGGCAGAGAAAGTCGACAAATTTTTGGACCATCGGGCTCAGGGAGACATCTGTCCGGCGCAGCAGGCACAGGTTAATCATCAGCGGCGGGGTAATGGGGTGGATCATTTGCGGCGCCAGGTTGTGACGGGCGGAAAAGATATCGGTAATGCTGCATCCCATGCCGCGCTTCACAAATTCGGTGGCCATGTAGTAGGTCTGCACGTTCAGGCGGGTGGTGGCAAAGTTGCGGCGGGCGGCAATGGCGGCCGAAAGCGAATGGGCGCCGGGATAGATCCAGCGTTGCTGGTCGATCTCTTCAATAGTGACCGTTCCCTGGCGATAGTCCCTGTCAATGTACACCAGCGGCGTGCGGGCAATGGCGGTAGCGGTGATATCGCTCTGCTGGATAGGCTGAAAAGTGAGCGCCAGATCGATCTCACGCAGATCCAGTTTTTTGACAAGCGTCTCAGTATGGTCGGTACTCAGCGTCATCACCAGATTGGTGTTCTGCTGGTAGAAGTCGGTGACGATTCCTGGCACCAGGCTCAGGCCCAGACTTGGCAGGCAACCCAGCGCGATTTTGGCCCGCGGATCCCGGGCCAGATTGTCTGCCAGTAACCGCAGGTTATCCAGATCCTGGTAGACCGTTTGGGCCTTTTCGAACAGCGTCAGCGCTTCGCTACTGGGCAGCAGCTTGCCGCGCACCCGCTGAAACAGCGGGAAGCCCAGTTTTTGTTCGGCACTTTTCAGGGCCTTACTGGCGGCGGGCTGGGAAATATTCAGCGATTCCGCCGCCCGTGAAAGGGAACCGCAGGTCATCACGGCGTAGAAGATTTCCAGGTGGCGCAGCTTCATCAGGAGTTAACTCTGGGTTATAGGCGGCAGACAAAAAATCATTTTTGGTGGCTTAAAAATTAACATAAGTTTAATAACCAATCAGCAAGATGTTTACTTTTACTGCTGAGTTGCTGCTCAGGCGGCGTCCATGATTCTCAGAACGCTACCCGCTGTACCCATTCTCCTCACCCATAACGATAACGAGGGAAGATAAGTTCTGAGCTGGTTTTAATTTGGCATTTAAGGAACCTTATGAGTGACTCAACGCTTCCTGGCAGCCCACCAGCCGGGCGTAATATCACCCGCAAAAATATCATTACCGGTTTGTTGCTGACGCTGTTTGTTGTGACCGCCATCTGGTGTCGGGCCCACCCTGGCCATGAGCTGGGGCTGCTGGGATTTACCCCCATTGTCGCCCTGGCGCTGCTGAGCCTGGCGGGAATGGATATCGTGCTGGCGGTGATCTCGTCGATAGCGATCGCCATGATAATGACTTCCACTGGCCTGCCAGAAATGGGGGCTATGCTGGCGAAGTCCACCGGCTCTTTTATCGCCACCGTGGGGCTTATTATTATGCTCGGTGCCGGAGTGGGGGAGGTGGCGACCCGAACCGGTGCTGCGGTGGAGCTGGTGAAGTTTGTGGTGCACCGGATAGGTCTTTCGAGCCAGACCCGGGTTAAGCTTGGCATTATGGCGTCGTCGGTGCTGATCTGCGGCGCGCTGGGCACCATGGCTGGCGGTAACGCCATTATTGTGGCGGTAATTATTCCGGTCGCGGCGGCTGTGGGCCTGACGCCGCCGACGGTAGCTGCGTTGATGATGACCGCTGGTTCGGTGGGACTGTTTACCGGCCCTTTTACCCCGAGCACTGTGACTATCCTTAAGCTGGGCGGGTTGAGCTATCCCGAATATCTGCTCTGTGTGGGGTTACCGATGAGCGCTGTGACGCTGCTGACAGGTTGGTTGATGGCGGGGCGAATTCAAAAGATGACCGCAGGCAAAATGCGTTACGAGGTCTCTCTTTCCATCAGCAAGGGGAGCGCACAGAGTCCGGCCCGGCAGCGGCGCAGTCGCCTGAGTGCTCTGGCCTTTGCCGCCACTATTATCGTGATGGCGGTTGTTGGCGTGGTGATTCAGGCGGGCTTCAGCTTCGCGATTATCGTTATGCTGCTGGTGGCGTTAATCACCGGGCTGGTGGGGGGGCTGGGGCCATCCGCGATTTTACAGGCGCTCTATCACGGCTGCGGGCGGTTGGTATGGATGTTTCTTCTGTACTGGCTGTATAACCCGATACTGGAACTGATGGATAGCCTGAACGCTTACCAGGGGCTGTTGAGCTACACCCAGCCACTGCTGGAGGGCATATCCCCGGCCTGGCTGTGCTTCTTTATTTTTGCCTTTAATATTATCGGCCACGTTCCTGGTGCCGCAGTAGCACAGATGACCTTTACCCATAAGATCTTCGGCCCGATGCTGATGGCCGCCGGGGTACCGCCCCAGGGAACCACTGCCGTGCTGCTGGCGTCGAGTCAGGTGGACTGGTTTGGGCCGTTTCCGTCCTCGGATATGTTTGGCCAGATGGGGCTGGCGCAGTCCACCCATCTGAAATATATGCTGTATAACGGTTGGGCCATTGTGCTGGCGAATATTGTTCTGTTTGCAGTGCTGTTTCATATTCTGGTGTGAGTGGGGAAGCTAATCTTCTTCTCATCATCGCAGGGCGGGCCGGGGTGAGGGTGACAGGCGGCTCCGGTGCCCGGTTTCAGAATAAAAGCGGCGAATATGGCTATGCGGTGGGCTGTTCCGTTCACTGCCGGGAAACTTTCTCTCCCTTCAGGGAGAGGGCCGGGGTGAGGGTGACAGGCGGCTCCGGCGCCCAGTTTCAGAATAAAAGCGGCAGAATATGATGATGCAGTGGGCTGTTCCGTTCACTTTG
>NZ_JAZHEE010000042.1:0-33218 GCF_036620675.1 Rosenbergiella sp. YN46 | reverse complement strand
GTCTGACGCCGGATGAATCAGAACGATTGTTCTGGAAAAACTCTAAAGCTGTGGCCAGTTTTTGTTGACCACTACAGGTGATTGTCAATAACCGCCCGAAGTTTCTTTCCGATGTGTCACATGTAATAGCATCGATAGTTACTGGGGAACAAACTAACTCACCTTTAACTTCATTTTCATTACTATAAAAATGCCATACGCCAGCACAATAATTACCAGTACTATGATAAACTTTGCTATCAAAAATACGAAAGCAAGGGCATTGGTTGCTACTCGGTACAGGCTGTACTGTCTGACTCACTGCATTTTTTTCGTACCCAGTCCAGCCATGCTGTGTTGCGATATAGTAAAGCGTACCTGCACCAATACCTCCGGTTGGGGCGTATGACTTCCAGAGAATAGTAAACTCATCTTCGTCATATTTTCTGGAGGATTTGCTCCAGTCGCGAGCAATACTTTCTGAATCCATAATATTATGTGATCGTATGGACCAGACGACATTTCGCCAGGTAACATAGTCGCAGTCAGCGCTGATTGTATTCAATGCACTTTTCAGTTTTTCAACATCCGTGAAACTATCCATTGCCTTATCAAAACATTGGTGAAAAATCGTCTGCATATCCTCAGAGATATCTGAAAGCATAATGTTATGGCAGAGGACAGGTTTGTTAGCCAATATAGTTCGCAGTGAATGAACTAATGGTTCAGGTGCTTTTATGATCCTATTATTGATTGATGTGTAGTGCTTGCCTGTATCTGGATGGATACTGGGTGGGCAGACAACTTGTTTACCTTTCCCCAGCAGTTCAATAATCCAGCAAGGTTTACCATCATCATTGCAGAATGTCGATTTAGAAAGCGTCTTAGCTGCACCTACCTGGGTGGCCAGATCTTTATCAGTAAATGACACGTAATAGTGACAAGAATTTTTCCCGCTACCTGTAATAACCGTGGGGTTATTTGGGTCTAACCCAAATGCCTTAAGTTGGTTATTCAGTTCGTTTTTCATGTCCTCAGTCAGTGCTGCGCCATGGATATCAATATCCACTACTAATAATATACTGTCATCATCCAGTGGGTAACCCGTCCTCATCCCTAAGTTATAATTTTTAACTGCCCATGTGGGGGCCTGATTTTCTACTTCATTAACTGACAGGATCGGCGAGGATGACCAACCTTTATTCACAGGGAGTTTTGTCCCAGCTTTCAACGGATGTACAGGAATATGCTGTTTCGCCAGTGCGATAGCTGCTTCAATGATGGAGTGTTTATTACTCATGACAACCCCCCTCATTATTCGTATGTGCTGCGATAAATGCCTCAATATCAGAGTACCGCCACATCGAGCAACGAGAACCAAAACGGATAGGCTGGGGGGCTTTACCCTCCTGCACCCATGCATAGAAGGTAGATTTCCCAACAGGAATGATGCGCAGAACATCATTAATACGCAGTAATTTTTCAGTGATTTCACCATGCATTCTTATTCTCCTTATTTAAAAAACTTAGATTATACAAGTGCTATCGGGATTATAATGGAGATATTAAGAGAATGGACGTAACATTATGGCCGCGGGTTTGTGAAAATAGCGGAGTGATATTTATTTATCTGATTTATTGCGCTTTTTATATTCTTTTATCTTCTGATGCTCATATTCCTGATAAGCCTCTGAGCTGAGGATTGTATGTAGATATGTAGGACGAGGGGGGGGAGGTGTCAAAAAGGCTTTCCCATCAGGTTCTTCTTTTGCTCTACGTTCTAATGACGATAGTTGATTCCTTAATTCATCATAATATAGTTTTGAACTTTCAATGGCAGCTTGTCTGTCATCTTCACTTTGGTATTGTGATTCCTCTATGTCGTAGACTGTCACTGACTCCATGTAGTCTATATTTTTCTGCTCTAATTCTAATTGTTGCTGATGAGTTAAATTATCCAGATAAATTCGTTTAGGAGGCATATGAATTAATGCTGGTATGGAATTAGTATTTTCTGACGGCTTGGAACGAGATTTCTTTATGATTGAACGAATTGCTTCATCTGATAAATGGTACTTATTGCTTAAAAATAGCACAGCTTCTTTCTCAGTCGGATTCAGAACTCTGCTAAAACTCTTCATTCCTCTTCTATGATATTCATAATAGAGGCGTTCTGCTAGATAACCAAACTCAACATATAGAGTCTCATTGCAGATAGAGCTACATATGCGCTCATAAAACACAGAATTTTCTTTCCTGTATAGCATCATTACTGCTAAAGGATGGTCCTTTGGAGACATGAAATTCATATAGTCATGAATGATACGCAGATCCCTAATTCGTTTAACTGGATTACCACCAAAGGCATTCTTTTTACCAACAGATACCTTATTTCCTGGCTTGAACATTGTTGTACGCCGTGAATTGCGATCATATTCTTTATGATTATTTTTATTGCGCTTCATCCCACAGACCTCAATCCTCGAATACTATTATTCATCATACTGCCACTATCCGCCGCAGTGACAAAATCAGCCCACCACTGCATCATTGGTTTGCGTTGCTCTAGATAGTCGCTGCGGTTGTATGCGCGTC
Source organism: Rosenbergiella sp. YN46 (assembly GCF_036620675.1). Taxonomy (NCBI): domain Bacteria; kingdom Pseudomonadati; phylum Pseudomonadota; class Gammaproteobacteria; order Enterobacterales; family Erwiniaceae; genus Rosenbergiella; species Rosenbergiella sp. YN46. The sequence goes on along the minus strand of NZ_JAZHEE010000042.1, from coordinate 30,644 downwards.
TGACTTCATTTTTATCAACATGAGCTAAAGCTGCTTCGATTACGTCAGGGGGAAAGCCTTCTTCATTGAGTCTGGTACTGCCGATAGAACGCAGACCATGAGAAACTAACATGCCGCTAAACCCCGCCCGTTTGAGAGCTGCATTGACAGTTTGGCTGTTCATCGGCTGGGTTGGTTTTATCCTGCTCGGAAATACATACTCCTTGTTTTCGCTTAGTGGCTTCATTAGCTCTAAAATATTAAGTGTTTGTTCTGTTAATGGAACTATATGTTCACGTCCCATCTTCATCCTGCTGGCGGGTATACGCCATAACTTAGCAGCAAAATCGATCTCTTCCCAACGAGTGCCAGCAGCTTCAGCAGGGCGGGTCAGTGTCAGCAATTGCCACATAAACAGGCAGCGGGTGGGCAATTCAATGTTCGCAAGCCGCATTGTCTGCATCAGCATTGGTAGTTGCTCTGGACGGATACTGGGCATATGTTTCTTTTGAGGTTTCTCAAAAGCTTTACCGATGTTAATGCTGGGAACCGTATCAATCAGACCTGTGTTTTGTGCATAAATCATGATCTCATTAATCCGCTGGCAGAGGCGACGGACTGTTTCTAACGCACCTCGGGCCTCAACCGGTTCAATTGCCTGAACTAAAGTTCGTGTCTTGATATCGGAGATAGCTACATTACCAATGATTGGAAATATATCTTTCTCTAATGAGCGCCAGATATCCTGAGCATAATCTTCGGTAACGCTTGTTTTCTTCACTTCCCACCACAGCTTAGCAATTACCTGAAAGGTATTGGCTCGTTCTTGCTGGGTTTGCCTCAACTGATCGCGCTGGTGGTCTTGTGGATCAACTTGTTTGGCTATCAGTGCGCGGGCATTGTCACGCTGTTCGCGGGCATCTTTGAGGGATATTGCTGGGTATGTACCGAAAGTGAGCTTGGCTCGTAGCCCATTCACTGGCCTTGAATATCGGAATTGCCAGATTTTTTTACCCGTTGTTTTAACTAGGATATTTAGCCCATCTCCATCATAAAGAGAGTAGTCTTTCTCTCTGGGCTTGGCTGCTTTGATTTCAGTATCTGTTAACGGCTTTGTTTGTTTTGGCACTCGTCCGTCCCTCAATTACCTGGCACATGTGACACGCATATTGGAGGAGTCACGGCCTGATTGAAACAGTGTCACAGTAAAAGTCTTTTATATCATAACATTAAGTAGCCTGTGACAGATGTGACTTACGTGACGCGCTTTTTCAAGGACACTCGATAGCTGACCAACTAAGAGGGGAGATAAGGTGTTTGAACGTTTACTATCCGGGTTTAATGCGTTCATCGTTGGCACCTCATGACTATACGAGATTTCCTCGAGTGCCAAAAAGAGTGCCAAAAAAGAAGGGATATTACAAGATGACACAAGACAACACTGGATAAAGAAAAGCCCGTAAACCTTGATGGCTACGGGCTTTTCGGTCTTTCTTGGATTTCTTTGGAACAAAATTTGGTGGAGCTGGCGGGAGTTGAACCCGCGTCCGAAATTCCTACATCCTCGGCACTACATGCTTAGTCCGGTCTTTACATTCGCCTGCCAGCTGCGGACGGACACGCCACTAACAAACTAGCCTGATTAGTTTTAACGCTTCAACCCCAGGCAAGGCATCCACGCGATCTCTTTTGGGTTTGACCTCTCTTGATCCCCGTCCTAAGAGCGGAGGCTAGGGAGAGAGGGCTCTGAGCAGGTTATTAAGCTGCTAAAGCGTAGTTTTCGTCGTTTGCGACTATTTTTTTGCGGTTTTTTAGCGAGGCCTACCGCACCTCGGCATGCACCTTGGGTTTCGCGAATCCCGTCGAATCCAGAATCAGCCCCAAAGAGTGAATCGAGTATATCACAATTTTGTCACGGGAGAACCGTCGCTGACGAGAGTGGCGACAATTCAGGCAGCCCGCGTCGGCGGGCTGCCGCGCGGTTTAGTCCACCAGCACCCGTGGCACGGTGGCGCCCCACAGGATAGAGGTCTGGGTGAACAGTACATCGGTAATTTCTTCCACCTCTTCGCCAGTCACTTCGGCGTTGCCCTGTTTGCCGAACAGCACCACTTCGTCGCCGGGAGCGATACCCGATGTGCCGGTCACATCCACCATAATGGTGTTCATCGAGGTTTTACCCACCACCGGGTAGCGCTGGCCGCCAATCAGTACGTGGCCCTTGTTGCTGAAATCGCGCAGGTAGCCGTCGGCATAGCCTACCGGAATGTTAGCCAGCAGGGAGTCGCGCTTTAATGTGTAAGTACGGTCATAGCCTACGGTGGCCCCTTTTTTATAGGCGTTAACGGCAGCGACGCTGGATTTATAGGTCATCACCCGCTGATAGCTGTGAGTGGCGGTGGTATCGCCATAGAAGATGCCGCCGACCCGTACTAAATCCAGGCGCGATTCCGGTACCCGTAGCGTGGCCCAGGTGTTGGCGGTATGCAGCGTAATATCGCTGCGCTTCAGTCCGGCGGCGGCGATAACGGCAGCCGCCTGCTGGTTAAACAGCTTCAGCCCGGCGCGGATTTCGGCTTCGTCTTCCATCGGGTAGTGGGTCATGATCCCCACCACCTTCAGGTTGCTGAGGTGGGCTATCTGGCTGGCCGTGGCGATGCCCTGTGGCGTGCCGACATCCAGCCCGTTACGCGACATGCCGCCGGAATTCAGGCCAAGGTGAATGGACAGGGTTTTGCCGCGCTGCTTTGCCAGTGCGTTCAGCTCGCTGGCAACCTGCGGGTTACCGATTAACTCCTCGACGTTATAGTCGAGAGCTTTCGCCATCTCCTGGGGTGAAGCGCTGCGCACCCGCATCAGGCGGCCTTTAAAGCCCAGGTCACGTACCGTTTTCACTTCGGCGTTGCTGGCGATGCCGATGCACTGAACGTTATTTTCCACCATGACCGGCGTAACCAGCGACAGGCCATGACCATAAGCGTCGCCTTTCAGAATGGCGCACAGGGTGGATTTTCCTGCCAGCAACTGCTGAACCTGGCGGATATTACTGGTCAGTTTACCGCGTGAGATTTCCAGCCAGGCGTGGCCAGGCTGTTCTGCGCTGCGCGACAGGGCGGCGTGGCTATCCGGCGTGGTCTGGCGAACGGCGTTGGGTGTTGCAGCCTGCTGGCAACCGGCCAGCGTTAAGAGTGCCAGCAGCGGCAGCGCGTGGCAAAGTCCTTTAGCGTTTTTCATGGTCTGTCCCGAAGTATTGATGAATGAATTTTTATTTTGAGTGCATAATTATTCTAATTAAGACGTGGGTCAATACTCTGGCTATGGTTATTTACTAAGAAAAGTCAGGGGGATAGAGGGAAAATGGCTGTCGCCGTAGCGACAGCACGGGAGGAGGAAGGTTAACGACCGGCGTTTTTCATGATCCGCGCTTTATCGACCTGCCATTCACGATCTTTCACATCGTTGCGTTTGTCGTGCTGCTTCTTACCTTTCGCCACGCCAATCTTCACCTTGCACCAGGCGTTCTTCCAGTACAGCGACAGCGCCACTATGGTATAGCCTTCGCGGTTAATGCGCCCGTACAGGGTGTCCAGCTCGCGCTGGTTCAGCAACAGCTTACGGGTGCGGGTTGGATCGCAGACTACGTGGGTGGAGGCAACGCTCAGCGGCGTAAAGTTAGCGCCGAACAGGTAAGCTTCGCCATCTCTCAGGATCACATAGCTGTCGCCAATATTGGCCTTACCGGCACGCAGCGACTTAACTTCCCAGCCCTGAAGGGCCAGGCCCGCTTCGTATTCATCTTCGATAAAGTATTCATGGCGGGCGCGCTTATTAAGCGCAATGGTGGCTGAGCCAGGTTTGTGTGCTTTTTTCTTCGTCATAGTGCCGCTCAGTATAGGTAATCCGATGGTAAAACGCACCCCATCCAGTGGGGGATGAGCTATGTTAGCATGTCTTGCTGCGTAATTTTTCTTTGCCAGGCCAGAAATGTTATTATCTGCGGGTTGTATGAGACACAGGAAACGGTATGCCGCAGATCAGTCGCACTGCGCTGGTGCCCTATAGCGCTGAGCAGATGTATCAGTTAGTCAATGATGTAAAGTCTTATCCCGACTTCCTGCCGGGCTGCGTGGGCAGCCGGGTGCTGGAATCCACGCCCGGTCAGATGACGGCGGCAGTGGACGTGGCGAAGGCTGGCATCAGCAAGACCTTTACCACCCGCAATACGCTGACCAGCAACCAGAGTATCCTGATGCATCTGGTGGATGGCCCCTTTAAGAAATTGATGGGCGGCTGGAAGTTTACGCCGCTGGCGCCGGATGCCTGTCGTATCGAATTCCAGCTGGATTTTGAGTTTACCAATAAGCTTATCGAGCTGGCCTTTGGTCGAATCTTTAAAGAGCTGGCGGGCAATATGGTGCAGGCGTTCACCTCCAGAGCCAAAGAGGTATACCGTGTCGCCTGAAATTCAGGTTGAGGTGGTTTACGCGCTGCCGGAACAGCAGTATCTGCGGCGGGTGACGCTGCCCCAGGGGGCGACCCTGGAGCAGGCTATTATTGCTTCCGGCCTGCTGGAGCTGCGCCCGGATATCGATCTGCAAAAGAATAAGCTGGGTATTTACAGCCGTCTGGCGAAAGCGAGCGACGAGGTGCATGACGGTGACCGGGTGGAGATCTATCGCCCGCTTATCGCCGATCCGAAAGCGCTGCGCCGCCAGCGCGCTGAACGGGCCGCGGAAAAGAAGAAATCGTTATAGCGGTTTAGCGATAATAAAAAAGCTCCCGACGGGAGCTTTTTTATTGCCTGCCTGCCGGTTACTTCTGCAGGGCGGGTTTGTTGTCGATGTTGGTCAGCACGCCGTTGCTGTCGAAGGTCAGCGTCAGGGTCTGCTGGGTGACTTTTTCGTGCCCCGGCTGTTGGCGGAAGATGTAGTACCAGGTGTTGCTGCCGAAGGGATCGCTCATCATCGGCGTGCCCAGTGCATAGGCAACCTGCTGCTGCGTCATACCGACGCGGATTTTTGAAACGTCGCCAGGAGCCAGATAGTTGCCCTGGCTGATGTCAGGGCGATAAACCACTCGCTCCAGAGTGGAACAGCCGGCGGTTAACATCAGAAGAACCGCTGCGGCGGCAGTCAGCGTTTTACAGCGCATAGTGATTTGATTCCTTTTCGGGCCCGAACGGCGCGTGGCTCATACGTAATACGCCGATGATAATAAACCTTTACGCAGTTTAAAACCTTAAAGGCGCTTCACTGAGACCGCCGACCGCGAAAAAAGTTGGCAACCGGGCGCCTGTTTTTGCGACATTTTTGCCTGAGTGCCGCGTTTTACGCCGCTTCGCTGATTTCCGCCAGCGCCCTGGCGCACCGTTTTTAGTGCTGGCCAATTCCTGCTTTATTCGTCAGGCTCTTTGCCGTCGCCCCGAAATTCGGCGGCGGGGGGCTCAGGCTGCCAGCAGATCTTTGGCGTTGGCCAGGGTGTTGCGTGTGACCTCGCTGCCGCCCAGCAGGCGCGCCAGTTCGCGCAGCCTTGCCCGCTTGTCCAGCGGCTGCATGCGGGTTTCGGTCATTTCGCCGTCGGTCTCTTTGCTGACAAAGAAGTGCTGATGCCCGCAGCCTGCCACCTGGGGCAGATGGGTAACGCACATCACCTGAGTGGAGTCGCCAAGCTGGCGCAGCATCTGGCCTACGACCGCCGCGGTAGGGCCGCTGATGCCCACGTCCACTTCGTCGAAGATCAGTGCCGGCGTTTCCATCTTACGGGCGGTGATCACCTGGATTGCCAGCGCGATACGCGACAGTTCGCCGCCGGAGGCGACTTTGGCCAGCGGCTGCAGCGGCTGGCCCGGGTTGGTGCATACGTGAAATTCCACGCGATCCGCCCCTTCTGCCGTGAGCTGATTTTCACTGAACTCCACCGCGATAGTCAGCCGACCATGGGGCATGGCCAGTGCGCGCATGCTGTCAGCGATAAGTCGCTCCAGCTCCCGGGCGCTGGCGCTACGGCTCTGATGCAGGCGCTGCGCGGTTTCAAGGGCCAGACGATGGTTCTGTTCTACCGCCAGAGCCAGCGCTTCCTGACCTTCGTCCTGTTCGTCCAGCAGGCGCTGCTCTTCCAGCAACTGCTGGTGCAGCTCCGGCAGCGCTTCCGGCGCTATCTGATGCTTGCGGGCCAGGGCTATCTGGCGCGAAATGCGCTGTTCCAGTTCGAACAGGCGGTTAGGATCCAGATCCATACGGTCGCAGTAGTGGCGTAGTTCGTCGCTGGCCTCATCTATCTGGATAGCGGCCTCTTCCAGCATCTCCAGCACCCCGGAAAGCTTATCGTCCATGCCTGCCAGTTCAGTGACCAGCTGGCGGGCGCTGTAGAGCTGGCTGCTTAGCGTCTGGTCTTCTCCGTCCGCCAGCAGCGTCAGCGCCTGCTGGCCGGTGGAGAGCAACTGGCCGCTGTTCGCCAGGCGGCGGTACTCTTCATCAATGGTTTCGAACTCGCCCGGCTGAGGGGCAAATTCATTCAGTTCTTTCAGCTGGTAGTGCAGCAGTTCGGCGCGGGCTGCCCGCTCCTGCGCCTGCTGCTGGAAGCAGGCTTGTTCCCGACAGCTGCGGTGCCAGGCGCGGTAGCGTTCGGCCATTTCCTGGCGGAGCGTCGCCTGGCCCGCGTAGCCGTCCAGCAGGTGTTTCTGGTGCTCCGGGCGCAAAAGCTGCTGGTGGGCGTGCTGGCCGTGGATCTGGATCAGCAGCTGGCCCAGATCGCGTAGCTGAGAGAGAGGAACGGCGGTGCCGTTAATAAAGCCCCGGGAGCGGCCATCGGCGTTGATTACCCGGCGCAGCAGGCATTCGCTGCCATCTTCCAGCTCGTTGTGTTCCAGCCAGCGGCGGGCGGCAGGCGTATCCTTAAGCGAAAAGCGGGCGCACAGGTCGGCGCGCGCGGCGCCGGGGCGCACCATGTCGGCCTCGGCTCGGCCGCCCAGGCATAGCGCCAGCGCGTCGATGGCGATGGATTTGCCCGCGCCGGTCTCGCCGGTGATGGCGGTCATACCACGCTGAAAATCTACCTCAAGGTCACGAACGATAGCGAAGTTGCTGATGGTGAGCTGTGCCAGCATAACCACTCTCCTGTATAAATATCAGGGCTGTGTTTTTACACAGTATAACCTGGTTTTTTATACAGTAAAGTGGCTACGGGCATTTCAGAATAATTTTTTTGACCAGCCCAGTTTTGAGCTTAATGTATTGAAATAGCTGTAATCTTTGGGGTGGATAAGATTCAGATGGTAGTTACAGCGGCGAATGACCACATCTTCGCCTTCCTGAATCGGCAGGGCGATTTGGCTGTCGCAGCTGATTTCCAGGTCGCTGCGCATATGGGAAAAGCGCAGGCGGATAGTGCTGCTGCTGTCAATCACCAGCGGGCGCGCCGACAGGGTATGGGGGAACATCGGTACCAGGGTAATGGCGTTTAGCGACGGGGTCAGAATCGGGCCGCCGGCAGAAAGCGAATAGGCGGTGGAACCGGTGGGCGTAGAGATGATAAGCCCGTCCGAACGCTGGGAGAATGCGAATTTTTCGTCGATGTAGACTTCAAATTCTATCATGTGCGCGACCTTGCCCGGGTGCAGCACCACTTCATTGATGGCGGTGCTCAGGCGGCTCTGGCGATCGCGTCGGCACACCTGAGCCTCCAGCAAAAAGCGCTGCTCGGTGATATAGTGGCCCTCAAGCACATCGGCGAGCTGCTGCTGTGCGTTGTCGGGATCGAGGTCGGTCAGGAACCCCAGATTGCCGCGGTTGATGCCGATGACCCTGATGTCGTAACGCGCCAGCACCCGGGCTGCGCCGAGCATATTTCCGTCCCCACCGACCACCACGGCAAGATCCGCCTGCTGGCCGATTTCCGCCAGGGTGCCGGTACGCACCTGGCTGAGCTGAAGCTCCTGAGCTATCTGTTGCTCGACAATAACGTCATAACCCGCTTCGTGCAGCCAGCGCCAGAGCATTTCGTGAGTGGTCAGCGCGGTGGGATGGCGTGGATGCCCGACAATACCGATGCAGTTGAAATGTTTATTCATTTTCCAGTCAGGTCCTTAAACAAGGCGTGCGTTCCACAATCTGCCCGCTTCCCTTGAATCCGGGAAACTGATCCCCATAATAAGCGAACCAGCCAGATGAATGCTAAAGAAACGCGGAGAATTTCATGAGTAGTAAAGAACAGAATCGACCGGACGAGCAAGTCTCTGAAGAGAACGCCACGGAACAGCAGCATGACGAAGTGGAAGTGACTGAAAGTGCTGAGCAGGTGGATCCGCGCGACGAACGTATCGCTAATCTGGAAGCGCAGCTAGCTGAAGTTCAGCAGCATGAACGCGATACCTTGCTGCGTGCCAAAGCTGATATGGAAAACCTGCGTCGCCGTACCGAACAGGATGTAGAAAAGGCACATAAGTTCGCGCTGGAGAAGTTCGTTAACGAACTGCTGCCGGTGCTCGACAGCCTGGATCGCGCCCTGGAAGTGGCTGATAAAGAAAACAGCGATATGGCCGCGATGATTGAAGGGATTGAGCTGACCCGTAAATCGATGCTCGATGTGGTACGTAAGTTCGGCGTTGAAGTCGTGGGCGATACCAGCGTGCCGTTCAACCCGGATGTTCACCAGGCGATTGCGATGGTGGAATCTGAAGAGGTTGAGCCAAACCACGTACTGATGGTGATGCAAAAGGGGTATACCCTGAATGGCCGCACTATCCGTGCCGCGATGGTTTCCGTGGCGAAGGCGAAGGCCTGATTGCTTTGAAGCGGTCGCCCTCTCCGCTTGGAGAGGGCGACCTGGTTAACCTTCCACGCTTTCGCGTAGCGGTTTTACCGGCATCACTTTGACCTGCTTAATCATATTGTCCTGAACGTCCAGGATATCGATATCATACTGATCGATACGCACCCGGGTACCCGGCGCGGGAATTTCTTCCAGCGCTTCGAGAATCATGCCGTTAACGGTGCGGGCTTCGTCTTCCGGCATCTTCCAGTTAAAGGCTTTATTCAGTTCGCGCACGTTGGCGCTGCCTTCAATCAGCACCGAGCCGTCGTTCTGCGGACGCACCTCTTCGGCAAGGGTGGGTGACATTGACGTCGTAAAGTCGCCGACGATCTCTTCGAGAATATCCTCTACCGATACCAGGCCCTGAATGTCGCCATATTCATCCACGACCAGGCCGACCTTCTTCTTGTTGCGCTGGAATTTCACCAGTTGCACATTCAGCGGTGTGCCTTCCGGAATGTAGTAAATTTCGTCGGCGGCGCGCAGCACCGTTTCTTTGGTGAACTCTTTTTTCTCGGTCATCAGGCGCCAGGCTTCACGTACCCGCAGCATGCTGATAGCGTCATCCAGCGATTCGCGGTACAGCACGATGCGGCCGTGGGGCGAATGGGTGAGCTGGCGCAGAATCGACTTCCAGTCGCCGTTGATATCGATACCGACGATTTCGTTACGCGGCACCATAATATCGTCGACGGTTACTTTTTCGAGATCCAGCACCGACAGCAGCATATCCTGGTTGCGGCGCGAAATCTGAGAGTGGGACTCGTTAACGATGGTGCGCAGTTCGTCTTTACTGAGCGCGGCGCTAACGGCGCCGTCGGTTTTTATGCCCACCAGGCGCATCAGGACGCGGGTAATCATGTTGAGCAGCCACACCAGCGGCATCATGATTATCTGCAGCGGCGCCAGCAGGAAGCTGCTGGGAAAGGCGACCTTTTCCGGATAGAGCGCGGCGATGGTTTTTGGCAGTACTTCGGCGAATATCAGCACCACGAAGGTCAGCACGCCAGTGGCGATGGCGACCCCGGCATCACCGTACAGACGCATGCCGACGATAGTGCCCAGCGCTGAAGCAAGAATATTGACGAGGTTATTGCCAATAAGCACCAGGCTTATCAGCCGATCCGGTTTCTGCAGCAGTTTTTCAACCCGCTTCGCGGCGCGGTTCCCCTGACGCGACAGGTGGCGCAGGCGATAGCGGTTTAAGGTCATCATTCCGGTTTCCGAGCCGGAAAAGTAAGCAGAAATCACCACCATCACGATCAGGCTGACGATCAGTGTGGTGGTTGAGATGTGTTCCAAGAGGGTTTCCTTTACAGTGACAAACTTAGCCGGAGACGTGTTGCAGTATCCGACTTCCAAAGTAGGCCAGCGTCAGCAGGGCGGCGCCGGCCACGTTAAACCAGACTACGCGCCGACCACGCCAGCCGCCATGATAGTGCCCCCACAGCAGGATGATATAGACGAACCATGCCATAATGGACAGGATGGCCTTATCGATATTTTCCGAACTGAACAGGTTGTTCATATAGAACAGGCCCGAGCACAGGGTCAGGGTCAGTAGTACCACGCCGACCTGGGTGATGTGAAACATCTTGCGTTCAATCGTCATCAGCGGCGGCATATCGGCGCTAAAGGCCAGACGCTTATTCTTCAACTGATAGTCGATCCATGCGAGCTGTAACGCGTAGAGCGCGGCGATAATTAGCGTGGCGTAAGCGAACAGCGACAGCCCGATGTGCACCATCACTCCCGGCGTGGCTTCCAGATGGGTAATAAACTCATTGGGCATAAAGGTCGCCAGCGCCAGATTGATCAGCGCGAAGGCATAGACGATGGGCAGCAGCAGCCAGCCGCGATTGCGCGATGCGACGATAGTCATGACGGTACAGATCATCAGGCTGACCAGTGAGCCGACGTTAAGCAGGCTCAGGTTCTGGCCACCTTCGGCCGCAAAGATACGAGCCTGTAGCGCCAGGCCGTGGCAGACCAGCGCGATAACGGCGGAAATCAGGGCGAAACGGCGCCATCCGCTGTTTTTCTTTAACAGGCCAGGAACGATCAGCGCCAGACTGAATGAGTAGGCGACAAGCGCAAGCAGTGCAAAAACAGGCATATACAGGTGTCGGTTATGAGCCAGAGAGTCGATAAGGCAGTATAACGTTACCCGGCCCCCGCTCCAACCGTTGCTTGCATCGCACATGGGCGGCTTCGTGATATACTCGTCCCCAAATTATACGTTGCAGTCGCGTGAGCGACCTAAAGTCACCACCCCAGGCAAGAGACAATGTTTGATAACTTAACTGACCGATTGTCGCGCACGCTGCGCAATATCAGCGGCCGCGGGCGCCTTACTGAAGAGAACATCAAAGATACCCTGCGCGAAGTGCGCATGGCGCTGCTGGAAGCCGATGTGGCCCTTCCGGTGGTTCGTGATTTTATCAGCCGCGTAAAAGAGAAGGCGGTAGGTCACGAGGTTAACAAGAGCCTGACGCCGGGTCAGGAGTTCGTCAAAATCGTGCGCGGCGAGCTGGTCGCCGCCATGGGCGAAGAGAACAATGAACTGAATCTGGCGGCTCAGCCGCCGGCCGTGGTACTGATGGCGGGCCTGCAGGGGGCCGGTAAAACAACAAGCGTTGGTAAACTGGGTAAATTCCTGCGTGAAAAGCACAAAAAGAAGGTGCTGGTTGTTTCGGCGGACGTTTATCGCCCGGCGGCAATCAAACAGCTGGAAACCCTGGCCCAGCAGGTGGGCGTCGACTTCTTCCCCTCCGACGTTCAGCAAAAGCCGGTTGAGATAGTCAACGCCGCGCTGAAAGAGGCGAAGCTTAAGTTCTACGACGTGCTGCTGGTAGATACCGCCGGTCGCCTGCACGTTGATGAAGCGATGATGGACGAGATCAAACAGGTTCACGCCGCGATCAACCCGGTAGAGACCCTGTTCGTGGTGGACGCCATGACCGGGCAGGATGCCGCGAATACCGCGAAGGCCTTCAATGAAGCGCTGCCGCTGACCGGCGTGGTGCTGACCAAAGTGGACGGCGACGCCCGCGGCGGCGCGGCGCTCTCTATTCGCCACATTACCGGCAAGCCCATTAAGTTCCTCGGCGTCGGCGAAAAGACCGAAGCGCTGGAGCCGTTCCATCCGGACCGTATCGCTTCGCGTATTCTCGGCATGGGCGATGTGCTGTCGCTGATCGAGGATATTGAAAGCAAGGTTGACCGCGATCAGGCCGAAAAGCTGGCGAAGAAGCTGAAGAAGGGCGATGGCTTCGATCTTAACGACTTTCTGGATCAGCTAAAGCAGATGAAAAACATGGGCGGCATGGCGAGCCTGATGGGCAAATTGCCGGGCATGGGTCAACTGCCGGATAACGTGAAGTCGCAGATGGACGATAAAGTCCTGGTGCGCATGGAGGCGATTATCAGCTCCATGACCCGCAAGGAGCGTGAGCGTCCGGAGATCATCAAAGGGTCGCGTAAACGCCGTATCGCCGCCGGCTGCGGCATGCAGGTTCAGGACGTTAACCGCCTGCTGAAGCAGTTTGACGATATGCAGCGTATGATGAAGAAGATGAAGAAAGGCGGCATGGCCAAGATGATGCGCGGAATGAAGGGGATGATGCCCCCTGGCTTCCCGGGCAGATAAGCGGTTATCGCGGGGCTTGTCCCCGGGCTTTGTTCACTTCTTCAATTGATTTTTGCGCGAAAATGAGTAAAATTTTCGGGCTTTAATATGACACCGGGCTCCGTTCCTCGATGGGGCCCGGTTGTTTTATTCACACAAGAGGATGTTATGGTAACTATTCGTTTAGCACGTCACGGCGCTAAAAAGCGTCCGTTCTACCAGGTTGTCGTTGCCGACAGCCGTAATGCTCGCAACGGTCGCTTCATTGAGCGCGTTGGTTTCTTCAACCCTATCGCTAACGAGAAGGAAGAAGGCACTCGCCTGAACCTGGATCGTATTGAGCACTGGGTTGGCCAGGGCGCTACCGTTTCCGATCGCGTTGCGCAGCTGATTAAAGCCGCGAAAAAAGCAGCTTAATCTGTCACGGTGGTCATGATGAGCAAGCAACACGCCGCGGCGGTGCCCGTTGATCCCGTTATTCTGGGAAAGCTGGGTTCCTCTTATGGCATTCGTGGTTGGCTCAGAGTGTTTTCCTCCACCGAAGAGTCCGAAGGCATTTTTGACTATCAGCCCTGGTTTATTAAACGGGCAGGTCAGTGGCAACAGCTGGAGATTGAAAGCTGGCGCCATCACAATCAGGATATGATCATCAAGCTGAAAGGCGTTGACGATCGCGATGCGGCAAACCAGCTCACCAACAGCGAGATTATGGTTGACGCTTCGCAGCTGCCGTCCCTTGAGGAAGGTGACTACTACTGGAAAGACCTTATTGGTTGCCAGGTCGTCACTACCGCAGGGTACAACCTGGGCAAAGTCAGCGAGCTGATGGAGACCGGGTCGAATGACGTTCTTGTCATTAAGGCAAACCTGAAGGATGCATTCGGGGTCAAGGAGCGGCTGGTTCCGTTCCTCGATGGGCAGGTTATCAAGAAAGTCGATCTCACGACCCGAATTATCGAAGTCGAGTGGGATCCTGGTTTTTAAACCTCCGGATAAACGGTAACAGAGTGGCGCTATGGGGATTGGCTTGTGTTTATTGGTATAGTCAGCCTGTTTCCAGAGATGTTCCGCGCAATTACTGATTACGGGGTAACTGGCCGGGCAGTAAAAAATGGCCTGCTGAGCATTCAGTGCTGGAGTCCGCGTGACTTCACGCATGACAGGCATCGTACCGTGGACGATCGTCCATACGGTGGCGGGCCGGGGATGCTTATGATGGTGCAACCGTTAAAGGACGCCATCAATGCAGCCAGAGCCGCGGCAGGCGAAGGCGCTAAGGTGATTTATCTGTCACCTCAGGGGCGTAAGCTCGATCAGACCGGCGTTAGCGAGCTGGCCACCAATCAGAAACTGATTCTGGTGTGTGGCCGTTACGAAGGGGTTGACGAGCGCGTAATCCAGACCGAAATTGACGAAGAATGGTCAATTGGCGATTACGTACTGAGTGGGGGAGAGTTACCAGCAATGACGCTGATTGACTCGGTTTCCCGGTTTATACCGGGGGTTCTGGGCCATGAAGCCTCGGCAACTGAAGATTCGTTTGCCGATGGGTTGCTGGACTGTCCGCACTATACGCGTCCTGAAGTGCTGGAAGGAATGGAAGTACCGCCGGTATTACTGTCGGGAAACCATGCTGAAATCCGGCGCTGGCGTTTGAAGCAGTCGTTAGGACGCACCTGGCTTAGAAGACCTGAACTTCTGGAAAACCTGGCTCTGACTGAAGAGCAAGCAAGGTTGCTGGCGGAGTTCCAGCTGGAACAGACGCAAGAGCAACAAAACGATGATGGGGCGGCATAACGCCGACCACTCAAAATATCAGTTTACCCAGGATAAGAGATTAAATTATGAGCAACATTATCAAACAGCTTGAACAAGAGCAGATGAAGCAGGACGTACCTTCCTTCCGTCCGGGCGATACCGTGGAAGTGAAAGTATGGGTTGTTGAAGGTTCCAAGAAGCGTCTGCAGGCATTCGAGGGCGTGGTTATCGCTATCCGTAACCGCGGTCTGCATTCTGCATTCACTGTTCGTAAGATTTCTAACGGCGAAGGCGTAGAGCGTGTATTCCAGACTCACTCTCCGGTTGTTGACAGCATTGCTGTTAAACGTCGTGGTGCCGTTCGTAAAGCTAAACTGTACTACCTGCGTGAGCGTACTGGTAAGGCAGCTCGTATCAAAGAGCGTCTGTCCCGGTAATTGTTCGCGTAAGCGACATCCCAGAAGAGGGCCGGCATTTGCCGGCCCTTTTTTTATGCCTTCGACTGCCGGTACAGCATCGTGAGAAACCCGACGAATACCCAGGCCCAAAGTGCCAGAACGACGGGGGTAAACAGATGTTGAAGCAACGGCATCCAGCTACTCACCCCTACCTGCGGTAAAAAGCTCATGGAGGCGACGCAGAACATCCCCATCGGGAAGATGGCGGACCAGTTCTGCAGGCTGTAGCCGGGGGTAAAGGCGCGGCTGGCGATACGCCAGACCAGGATAAACAGCAGCAGCACCAGCCACCAGCAGGAGGCTGACCACAGGAACAGGCTAATGCCCAGAATAATGGGCGCCAGAACATCAAGCTGCGGCAGGGGGAGCGCCATAGCATACAGATGGCTACCCGCCAGGGTCGAAATAGCCAGCGCCCCCATATTAATCCACCAGGTCGGCGAGAAGCTTTTATCATCCATAGGCACAAACAACCAGCGCAGGAAGGCCAGCGCAATCACCATCAGATACAACATAATGCCGATAGACCAGATACCGACGCAGAACAGAAAGAATCCCTTACTGGTGACGCCGGGGGCGGAGAGACTGCTCCCCAGTATCGCCACGGAACAGCCGGAAACGGTGCACAATAGCCAGCTGCCGTTCATCCCCTGCATCAGCGCCGGTTTAGATTTCGCCATGGTCACGCCGGTTAGCATGGTATTCACCAGCACTACATACAGCCCGCAGCCCAGCCAGAAGAGCGCGAGTGGCACCAGATGCAGTTCCGTCATCTGTACGTACTGAACGCCCAGAACGTTGGTGGCGGCTACCATGGTCAGGTAACCCGGCCCCTTCTCGTGGTGGGTCAGATCGCGCCAGACGCTGCCCGGGGCGAGAACTAGTTTGCCCAGCGCCAGTGCAAGGCAGATGACGTACTGAATATTGTTCAGAATAAACAGCGCCCGGGCGGCAAGATTGATTCCTGCCAGATGGCAGGCGATGCTGACGATTCCGGTCGCCATAATTAGCGCGAAATAACCGTACTGAAAGTTTTTCACATGGTGTCTCCCTGAGTTATGCGCCTGTCGGCGCATGGTGAAAATCCTCCCCTATTATTACTTAGTCTGGCGCGTGATTAAGGCTCCTTTGTGCACAATAGCGAGGGAACATCCGATGCGTAAAACAGCCAGCGATTATTGTAGCGCTCAATAATCAGATTCAGCTCCTTGCCCTGTTGAAGGTAAAAACCGGGTAGAGTCATGCCGATATAGCGGGCATCCAGTTTGTCCGGCGCAGAGGCGATAATTTTTTCCGACGTCAACAGATACGCATTATGGCGTTGGGTATAGCTGAAGTAGATACTGCGACTGATATTCCAGCTGCGTTCCGGCGTTTTAAGTTTTCCGGTGAGGATTGCAAGGCCCACGCCGTTATTTAACTGATAACTCAGGTTGCCTGCAAAAGATTCTCTGCCTATCTCCCATGTTATCTGGCCGCCACAGCTAATGGACGGGTGGTTCCAGCTATACCAGCGCCCAATGCCGGCACAGATGAACAGCAACGGTACGATGAAAAGCAGCAGTGATTTAACTTTCATGTTTGAAGGCCAGCCAGGTTGAGCAAACTGCATTGGGGTTGGTGCGTAAGTCGCTATTGCAGACAAACGCGGTAATTTTATTACTGCTGCTAAAGCCGGAAAGATAGAGCGTGGCGTGCTCTTTACAAAGTTCCCGATGTGCGAGCATGTAGCTAAAGTAATAATCGACAAACACTTCATTCGGTTCGTAAAAGATTCGGCAGGATTGCTCCTTTTGCATCTGCATGGATAGCGGCAGGTAGTGGCTGAAGATGGGCGCAGGCTCCGTATTGAACAGCATAAAAAACAGAAACAGCCCGGATATTACATAGCTTAACAGCAGCAGCCGTACTTTTCGGGAAACGCCTGGTGGCATCGTACTTAGCGGCGGCATATCGGGATGTTCTGGCGACACAAGAGGCTGTACAGGAACCCTGGATTCGCTTACCGCTGAGATAACAGAAGAGGTACAACTTTCTTCATCGCTTTCATCACTTTCATCGATGGAAAGGCGAGCGATAGTCGTGGTTTCAGACAGCATCATACCGCGTCGCGAAATGGTTTTAATGGTATCGCGCGGCAGCCCGACATTTTGTAGCGAGTTGCGTAGCGTTAGTATGGTTTGATAGAAGGTATTGGGTGAAGTTCCACCGTTATTATCCCCCCAGCCTGCGGCGATTAATTCTCTTTGCGGCGACACTTTTCCTGCATTTTTAATTAAATACAGAAAGCATAGCGTGGCCGGAAGTTGCAGATGAACCTCATTCTCAGTTAGTCGGTTATAAAGCGATCTCTCATTAGGTCTGAATTCAACGCTGCGGTTAATAAGATATCCTTTTCCTGTATGCATTAACCTGAGCACAACAATTTCCTTCTGTTTGAGATTATTCTTTGGACTTTACACATAAATAACAAGATGAGAATAGTCTTAATTGAATTTTGCGATCTAAGGGAACATAAGAAACAACTAAAATACTTATAAAACATTATCTTGCATCGATTGTTTTGATTTTTTATTAAGTGATCATAACTGAGGTGAAAATCGTCAATTGTGATGGTAGATTAACATCAGATTGTTGATTTTTATTTTTATTGTAGATCAGTTGTTTCATTTTTGGATCCTGGTGATAGAACCGTCACTGTGGCGGCTAAGGAACTGAAACGGACGAATTATCATTAATTGTTATTTTAATCTGTAATTTGTAGGTAAGTAAATCATCAAGGCAAAGAGAATGTGCATTCTTTTATGTTAATCATAGGAGGTGTTTTTTTTTGATTGCTTTCTGTCTCTTTATAATAAAGAGGTGGCTGATTCTTGTTTTTTTCTTCAGTTGTGAGGTGGTTATGTACGCTGGAATGTATTGAATCTGGCTTGGGTTAATGATTTTCTTAAGGAAAAGATTGATTATGAAAAAACATTCGTTACCCTGGGGTTACGGTAAAATAGCCTGTTTCCCCGCTTTAAGATTAAATTCACTGGCAATATTTGTAATGTCAGTATATTCCTGTCATTCCGCTTTTGCCGCTACCGAGCGCGGTAGCGTTTACGTGAATGAAACCGTTGGCGATGATTATAGTGTTACCACCACGGGCTCTCCGGTTCCTAATTTTGCCGGACATCATTTTGGGATTTATGTCAATAGTACCAACCCTGACTCATTAACAACCGTTGGTAATCGATTTACTGTGACGACTTCTGGTAATGAAGCAGATGGTATTAGAACTAATCCTTCAACATTGATTAGCTCAAATGCTGCAGGAACCGTGCGCGTAGGGGATAATCTGACGATTACCACTCATGGCCTTTCATCTGATGCCGTCAATATGAATGGCGCCAGTATTCTGTTTATTGGTAATGATGCCAGGATACTGACAACATATTCTGGTTCTATCAGTGGAAAAGAAGGCGCCCATGGATTACGTGCTAACTTTACCAGCCAAATTACGGCAGGGGATAACCTGAATATAGAAACTAAGGGTGAAAAATCCTACGGTATTTATCTGCGGGGCACTGGCTCCAGAGTGACGACGGGAAAAGCATCCAGGATAGTCACCCAGGGGCAGGGCTCTTCAGCGGCTAATGTAGCCTCTTCTAATGGTATTTTAACCGTGGATGATCAGGCTCAGTGGAAAACGGCGGGTGATAATGCGCATGTACTGGCGGTAACCGGAAGCAAGTCTCGGGTAACTATCGGTGATACTGCGCATTTTGAGTCCTCAGGAGCTGGTGCATATGGTTTGTCTGTGACAGCTGCAGATGCTCAGATCGTTATCGGAAATAATGCCAGTATCGTTACAGAGGGGGGTAATGGCCATGGTGCTTATATCCGCGCCCAGCGCGCAAATGTCTCGCTGGGTGAAGGCGGAAGGCTGGAGACAAACGGTGATGGGGCGCATGGTGTATACCTGACCGGGACTAAAAGCACATATTTAAACTATCTCAGCACGTTAACGCTGGGGGAAGGAACTCAGGTTTATACCAAAGGTAAGGGTGCCTATGGCATTCACGTTTTTGCGCCTGACAGTACCATTACTGTAGGGGAAAACAGTTCGGTTGTGACCGATGGTGATGGCTCTCATGCGCTTTACGCCAGGGGGGCAGATAATGCCACTGATAATGCGATTATGGTTAGCGGCAATATCTTGCTTTCAACGACGGGAGCGGCTGCCCATGCGGTTTATGTCGATCGCGTTCAAAGTGCTGTCAATTTAACTCAGGGAGGCAGCCTGTCTGCAGCGGGGGAGCAGAGTTTTGCCCTGTATGCGGATGGGGGGACTATCACTGCACAGGCTGGAGTCTACTCGGTAAGTGGGAACCTGCTCTCTGAAAATGGGGGAACTATCGATATATCGATGGTGGATGGCTCTTTATTTAACGGCTGGGCCCGGAATCTGAAAGATGCTAACAGCGGTATTATCAATTTGACCATCAATGGAAATCACAGTCTCTGGAACATGACTGGCGACTCCGTCGTGACGACCCTGGCCCTCAATGGCGCAACGCTGAAATACAGCGCGCCGTCAGACAACGCTTCTTTTACCCCGAAGACGCTGACGGTGGCTGGTGATTATACCGGCACTGATGGTGTACTGGCGCTGAACACCGTCCTGAATGGCGACGACTCTCCCACGGATAAGCTGATCGTTCAGGGCAACACGGCGGGAAATACCCTGGTGGCGATCAATAACGTGGGGGGAACCGGCGAACAGACGGTAGAAGGGATTGAGATTGTCAGCGTCACCGGAAATTCTGACGGGGTTTTTACCAAACAGGGCCGTATTGTGGCGGGGGCTTATGACTATAACGTGGTGCAGAAAGAGAAAAACTGGTATCTGACCAGCTATGTGACGCCGGTTGAGCCTGAACCTGAGCCGGAGCCTGAACCTGAACCTGAACCTGAACCGAAGCCCGATCCGGAACCTACGCCAGAGCCTGTCCCGGAGCCGACACCAGAGCCAACGCCGGAACCCACACCAGAACCGATCCCGGAACCGCATAATCCGCAGCCCGAACCGGTACATCAGTACCGTCCGGAATCTGCCAGCTATATCGCTAACAACTCTGCGGCCAACACCCTGTTTATCACCCGGCTGCACGATCGGCTGGGGGAAACCCGCTACACCGATGCGCTGACCGGCGAACAGAAGGTTACCAGCCTGTGGATGCGCCATGTAGGGGGACATACCCGCTTTAAGGATCGCAGTGGCCAACTGCATACCCGTAGCAACAGATACGTGATACAGATCGGCGGCGATCTGGCCCAGTGGAGCCGTGATGGCCAGGATCGCTGGCATCTCGGTGCTATGGCCGGTTACGGTAATAGCCGCAGCCGCAGCCACTCCAGTATTACCGACTATGGTTCCCGCGGCCAGGTTACCGGCTACAGCGTGGGTCTGTACGGCACCTGGTATGCCAGTCAGGCCGATAAGAACGGCGCTTATCTGGATAGCTGGATACTCTATAACTGGTTCGATAATAAGGTGATGGGCGACCATCTGGAGACAGAGAAGTATAAATCCCGCGGCTTTACCGCCTCGCTGGAAGGCGGCTACAGCTTTAAGCTGGGTGAAAGTGCACGCGCCAGCTACTGGATTCAACCGAAAGCGCAGGCTGTCTGGATGGGGGTGAATGCCAAAA
The DNA here is from genome assembly GCF_036620675.1 of Rosenbergiella sp. YN46. Lineage (NCBI taxonomy): Bacteria > Pseudomonadati > Pseudomonadota > Gammaproteobacteria > Enterobacterales > Erwiniaceae > Rosenbergiella > Rosenbergiella sp. YN46. Next base: position 10,314 of record NZ_JAZHEE010000042.1, on the reverse strand, counting down.
ATCACCGTGAGCATAACGGTACCCGGGTCTCGGACACAACCAGCGACAACTGGCTGACTCGGGTAGGTATACGCGGTTATATCAGCGGCCACAGCCAGGTCGATGACGGTAAAAATCGTACCTTCCAGCCGTTCGTTGAGGCCAACTGGATCCACAACACCCAGAACTACAGCGTGAAGATGGGCAATGTGACCAACGAGATGCGCGGCGCGAAAAACATCGGTGAGCTGAAAGTGGGCGTTGAGGGACAGCTAACCCGGCGTCTGAACCTGTGGGGCAACGTGGCTCAGCAGTTGGGCGACAAGGGCTATAGCGATACCCAGGGGATGCTGGGCCTGAAGTATCAGTTCTGATTTTTCAACCAGCCCCTTACGGCTGGCGATCGAACAGGATCGCCAGCCGTTTTTATTCATAGCGCTCATACTCATAGCAGGTGTAATGCAACAGAGGCGGTAATTATGGCGGGATCGCTTTGCGATATTCCGGGCGTCAGCGTTGGGCACGCTCAGGATGCTGAGGCACAGACCGGTTGTAGCGTGGTGTTGTTCGAACAAGGGGCGATATGTGGCGTGGATGTACGGGGCGCGGCGCCGGGAACCCGGGAAACCGATCTGCTGAATCCCATTAACGCGGTTCAAAAGGTGGATGCATTGCTGCTAAGCGGCGGTAGCGCCTTTGGGCTGGATGCAGCCAGCGGCGTTATGCGCTGGCTGGAAGAGCAGGGCAGAGGATTCGAAACCGGCTATGGTCGGGTGCCCGTCGTTCCGGGTGCGGTGATCTTCGATCTCAATTTTGGCGATCCCGGGGTGCGTCCCGATGCCGATATGGGGTATCGGGCGGCGCAACAGGCTTCCCGCATGTCGTTTGCGTCGGGCAATATCGGGGCTGGCACCGGCGCTACGCTGGGCAAGATGATCGGTATATCACGGGCGATGAAAGGGGGGATCGGCAGCGCCTGCGTGACGGGGCCCGGCGGGCTAAAAGTCGCCGCTCTGGTGGTGGTGAATGCGCTGGGAGAAGTACGAAACCCGGATAACGGCCAGCGACTGGCGGGGGCCTGCGATCGGCCGGGACGACTGCTGGATTTACCCGCTCTGGCGCTGAAGGCCGAAGAAGGCGCGGAATTTCCTTCAGGTACTAATACCACGATAGGCGTAGTCTGCTGTAACGCTTCTCTGGATAAAAGCGCGATGACCAAAGTGGCGCAGATGGCCCATGACGGCCTGGCGCGAACCATCTGGCCGGTGCACACCATGAGCGATGGCGATACGCTGTTTGCCGCCACCACCGGCGGCGTGGCGGCGTCGATTACCCTTGTCGGTATGCTGGCCGCCCAGGCGGTCGCCAGCGCGGTGATCGATGGCGTCAGTTCGGCCCATAGCGCCCGTGGTGTCCCGGGGCTGGCATCCCTGCGGCAGGCATAAAATTGCCCACATTATTAACCGTGCGGAAATAAATCCATTACAATAGCCGCCTTTCCAGGCTGGCAGGTGGATAACGGGTGCAGAGACTTTCGGGCAGGATGGTGCGCTACGCGGCGCGACTTGCGCTGTTCGCCATGGTGCTTATCGTGGTGGCGCCGCAGATCTCGATAGCGCTGCGTCACCATACTGCTGCCGACATAAGTCCCGCTGGCCACGTTATGCATTCTGGCATGATGATGCCGGACGCCGCCGGTCAGCATATCGATCACGCCGAAGCCTGCGGCTACTGCGTTCTTCTGAGCCACGTGCCCGGGATTCTCTGGCCGCTACTGGCGTTGCCGATCGTCAGAGGTGGCCGCTGGCGCGTGGTTGCCACCCCGATTGCATGTCGTGCGTTTTCCCGACTCCTCTGGTCCCGACCGCCGTGCCGTGCCCCGCCTGTGCTGAGCGTATTACCCTAACCTTTTGTTCTGGCTGCCGCCTCCGGGCTGCGGCCCGCCATGATTTGTATAAAGGAAAAGTAATGACTCAACGTGCATCCCGCCAGGCATGGGTAAACCTGTTGCGGCGGCTCCACTTTTATATCGGCCTGTTCGTTGGGCCTTTCATCTTTATTGCGGCTCTTTCGGGCACGCTCTATGTTGCCACGCCGCAGTTTGAGGCATGGATTTATCGCGATGCCCTGACGGCAGGTACCCAGGGAGCGCCTCATTCTCTGGCGGAGCAGGTGGCGGTCGCACGCCAGGCTGCCGGTAATGCATTGCCGGTACAGGCGGTGCGTCCGGCACCGCAGCCGGGCGAGACCACACGGGTGATGTTCATCGATCCACGGCTCGGAGCTTCGCAAACTCGCGCTCTGTTCATCGATCCCATTACGCTTGAAGTGAAAGGCGATATGACGGTCTACGGCACCAGCGGGATTCTACCGCTGCGTCTGTGGATTGATAATCTGCATCGCTCACTGTGGCTGGGGGATATCGGGCGTAACTACAGCGAGCTGGCGGCCTCCTGGATGTGGGTCGCAGCGCTGGGCGGCATTGCGCTCTGGTGTCTGACACGGCCGCCGCGTCGGCGAAAAACGGCTCGCCAGAAGAGAGGCATCAGTCAGCGCCGTTGGCACGTGGGACTGGGATGGCTGCTGCTGACTGGGTTGCTGCTTTTTTCCGCCACCGGGCTGACCTGGTCGCGCTGGGCAGGTGAAAATGTGAACCAGCTGCGGGCGGCGATGAACTGGATGACGCCGCAGGTGAATGCGTCGCTGAACGGCGATCCGAGCGCTAACAATCTCCATGACGGACATCACGGCATCCATCAGGAAACGGCAGTGGGGGGGCCAGGTCTGGACAACGGGCTGTTCGATTCCGTGTGGGCAGCGGCCCGCCAGGCCGGCATTGATGCGGCAAAGGTGGAGATTCGTCCAGCGGCTTCGGCGAATCGGGCGTGGACGATCGGCGAAATCAACAGGCGCTGGCCAACCCAGGTGGATGCCGTGGCGGTAAATCCCCACACTCTGGAGGTTATCGATCGGACGCGCTTCAGTGAATTTCCGCTCATGGCGAAGCTGACGCGCTGGGGGGTTGATTTCCATATGGGGATTTTGTTCGGTTTGGTAAATCAGCTGGCGCTGGTCGCCTTTGGCGCTGCGCTTTGTACGCTGATCGTTTTGGGTTACCGAATGTGGTGGCGCCGCCGTCCGGTACCAGGGCAGACCAATCCGGCGCAGACGCTGGTGAACGCCTGGCTGGAGTTAGGATCTTTTGGCCGCGGCGTAACGCTTGTGACGGCGTTGCTGCTCGGCATGGCGCTACCGGTTATGGGGGGGAGTCTGATGCTGTTTCTGGCGGCGGATTTGGCTCGCTGGTATCGGGCAAGGGCTCAGGCGCCGCTCGACGCCTGATGGTCAGGGTGCGCTGATGACGACTGCCACCCGGCGATTTTCGGCGCGCCCGGCGCCAGTTTTATTACTGGCGACTGGATAATCCTGGCCCAGTCCACGAGCGGTAAGGTTGCTGCGTGGGATCGCGGCACCTTCGGCCCAGGCATCGGCGACGGCATTGGCGCGCTTCAGCGATAGAGCCTGATTATAGGCCGCTTCTCCATAGTTGTCGGTATGGCCATCCATTCGGGCGTGGGTAATGCCGGTCGCTGCCAGCCTGGCTGCCATGGTGGCAATCTGGCTCCTGCTTTGCGGCGTCAGACGCGCCTGATTTTTGCCGAACAGAATCTTTTCTGACATGCCCAGTGACCAGCCTTCGTCGCTTTCGCTAAAGCCGTATGACTTCATGGCGGCGATTTGCTGAGGCGAGAATGTCCCCTGCTGGCTCTGACAGCCGCCGAGCAGTAATGTGCTAAGGGCAATGGCGCAGGCTAATCTTTTCATGACGATGTTTCCTGTATCTGACGGGTCAGCGCACGGCGCTGTTTCTTATTGTGGTACATGCTGCTGTCGGCAATCTCCAGCAGGCTGGCCGGCGTGGACTCCGGCTCCACCAGGGCGTATCCGATGCTAAGGGAGAGGGTAATCGCAGCGCCGTTACGCAGTAGCACAGGCGGAACGAACAGGGTGTTGAGCCGGGCGATAACCTGCTGGATTTGCTGGTCGTTGTCGACATTATCGATAAGCATGGCGAATTCGTCGCCGCCCAGTCGAAAGGTGGGATAGCGTCGGGTGGAAAAGCGCAGCAGGCGGCGGGCTATCTCTTTAAGCGCGCGATCGCCTGCAGCGTGTCCCCAGGTGTCGTTAATCTGCTTAAAGTTATCGCTATCCATAAACAGCAGAGCGTGCCGGGGAGGCTGTTGCACGGAGGAAAGCACATTTTCCAGGGTTTCGCGAAAGGCTGCGCGGTTAGCCAGACCGGTTAGCGGATCGTGCAGCGCGCTTTTACGCAGGAAGTCGCTGTGACGTTGCTGCTGTTGCTGCCACAGCGCCATCTCATCCAGCAGACAGTTGAAGTCTTCACCGAAGCGCTGAAATTCCTCAATGGGTTCGGGTTTCACACGTCGGGTGAAGTTGCGATTCTGGCGTACGTCGTGTACCACCTCGGTAATATTCTGCAATGCCTGAACCAGACCCCGGTGGAAATAGTGGCTGATGGCCAGTGACAGGGCCGATGCAAGAATGAGAAAGCCGGTTAATAACGCCAGCGACAGCCAGATAAAGTGAGTGATGATCCGGCCTTTTGCCGTAAGCTGCACTTCGCCAACGGGGATTCCGTTATGCCATACGGTCTGAATAACAGGATCGGGCAATAGCCAGCGCTGAATCAGGGCGTTGGGCGTTTGGGGATGGGGGCGTGGCGTTGCCGGCCAGCGAGCTATCAGGCGGCCTTCACTGTCCCGTACTACGGCGGAAGCGAACTGCTGCTGACGGCCCAGCGTGGAGAGCGTGTCGTGAACCGCTCTGGCATCCTGGAAAACAATGGCCGCTTCCAGGCTGTGGCTGACGGTTGCCCCCAGCAATTGCATATTTTGTTGGGCGTATTGCTTTAGCGTCAGCACAGAAGCAAGGCTCAGAAACAGCCAGCAGGCGATCATCGCGATAGCGACGCTGAGTGTACTGATACGTTGCAGAATGCGCCGGAAAGTAGGGCGTCCTGTGGGGATAAGCATATTACTCATCGTGTGGGATCCGCGTGCGTGCCAGCATTAAAACATCCGGACTGACGCGTACACCGCTGCGGGCCAGCGCGTCCAGATTAACGGAAAAACCCACCTGTTCGCCGTGAAAAGTCAGGCAGAAAGCACTACCCATGATGCATTGCGGATCCTGCTCTCCAATTAGCAATAAAGGATGAGATTGATAACCAGCTATTAATTGCATCTGCTGTCGTTCACTTTCGTTGCCAAAATAAATGGCATGGCATTCTGCTGCCAACGCTTCTTTATTATTTTTTACCTGTACCGGAATATAGGGCAGCGGTTGCTGTACTATTTTCTGGCTAAGCACTTTTCCCCAGCGGGCGCTGCTGTAGATACACAGCCGGGGATTACTAACGCCCTGGGGCCAGCGGGTGTAGCTGATAATGCCGGAGACGATGGTGCGAACCGACGCGCCCAGAGAGGCGTTCGCGGCGCTCACATCGCCCGCAGACAACAAGGTAGCACCTGTTGCCAGAAGTAACCCACACGGGTTCCATAATTTCATTGCTAATTATTTCACCAGATAAATGGGTTCTGTCTGACCGATGGTTGTTATTACTTCGTGATAATAACATTTGGCATTTATTGCGTCATTATTTAAATGGTTAGTACGAATCATCCTATGTTACTGAAATATATAAACCATGGAATTGGTTATCATGGATAAATAACTATTCGGCTCTCCCGGATATCTATGATGCATAAAGGAAAAATCCTCTGACTGTGATTCTCCATTCCATGATTGCGGAATAATGAGAAAAACAGGGTGTAAAGTTATGGTTACTTATTTTTCGATTTATCCCGGTTAAATATCCACGTGTAAACTAATATTTACGCATTATGGATTGAAATGTTTACCTTTTGCGGTTATGGTAGCGTCTCCCCTGGGGGAAACTTATATCGCCAACGTTTTATTAAGGATCGCCATCATGCAAAAAGACGCGCTGAACAATGTCCACATCGTAGAAGAACAGATAATGATCACCCCCGATCAACTGAAAGCTGCTTTCCCGTTGACCGCTGAGCAAACACAGCAGATAGCCCGCTCTCGCCAGACGATCAGCGATATTATCGCCGGACGCGATTCGCGTTTGCTGGTGGTGTGCGGCCCCTGTTCTATCCACGATCCTGAATCGGCCCTGGAGTACGCTCGTCGCTTCCAGGCTCTGGCGGAAGAGGTTGGCGATAGCCTCTATCTGGTCATGCGCGTCTATTTTGAAAAACCCCGTACCACCGTGGGCTGGAAGGGGCTGATTAACGATCCGCACATGGACGGCTCTTTCGATGTGGAAGAAGGACTGAAAATTGCGCGTCGCTTGCTGGTGGAACTGGTGGGAATGGGGCTGCCGCTGGCGACCGAAGCGCTCGATCCCAACAGCCCGCAGTACCTGGGCGATCTGTTTAGCTGGTCTGCTATCGGCGCCCGAACCACGGAGTCCCAGACTCATCGTGAGATGGCATCGGGTCTGTCTATGCCGGTGGGCTTTAAAAACGGCACCGATGGAAGCCTGGCGACGGCGGTCAATGCCATGCGTGCTGCCGCCATGCCGCACCGCTTCGTTGGCATTAACCAGGCAGGCCAGGTGTGCCTGTTGCAAACCCGTGGTAACCCGGATGGCCACGTGATCCTGCGCGGCGGCAAGGCGCCAAACTACGGGCCGGATGCTGTCGCCCAGTGCGAAAAAGAGATGGAACAGGCGGGACTGCGCCCGGCGCTGATGATAGATTGCAGCCATGGTAATTCAAATAAAGATTACCGCCGTCAGCCGGCGGTGGCGGAATCCGCTGTCGCTCAGATCAAAGATGGGAACCGTTCGATTATCGGACTGATGCTGGAAAGTCACCTGCATGAGGGGAATCAGTCATCGGAGCAGCCGCGCAGCGCAATGAAATACGGGGTATCGGTAACTGACGCCTGCATTAATTGGGAAACCACGCAGGCGCTGCTGCGTGAGCTGCATTCCGATCTGGGAAAATCGCTGAAGGCGCGTCTGGGTTAAGAGGTTATTCATGGTTGCTGAACTGACCGCGTTACGCGATCAAATTGACGAGGTTGATAAATCGCTGCTGGCGCTGCTGGCCCGCAGGCTGGAGCTGGTGGCCGAAGTGGGCGAGGTTAAAAGCCGCTACGGCTTGCCGGTATACGTTCCCGAGCGTGAAGCATCAATGCTGGCGTCGCGACGTACTGAGGCGGAAAAGCTTGGTGTGCCGCCGGATCTTATCGAGGATGTGCTGCGCAGGGTCATGCGTGAATCCTATTCCAGCGAAAATGATAAGGGGTTTAAGACCTTGTGCCCGACGCTGCGTCCGGTGACGATTGTCGGCGGTGGTGGCCAGATGGGGCAGCTGTTTGCGAAGATGCTGACCCTGTCCGGCTATCAGGTTCGTATCCTTGAACAGGAAGACTGGCCCCGGGCCGACGAGCTGCTGCAGGATGCCGGTATGGTCATCGTTAGCGTGCCTATTCATCTGACCGAGGCGGTGATCGCCAGACTGCCGCCGCTGCCGCGCGACTGTATTCTGGTGGATCTGGCGTCGGTGAAGAATGCGCCGCTACAGGCGATGCTGGCAGCGCACTCCGGCCCGGTGCTGGGGCTGCATCCGATGTTCGGGCCAGATAGCGGCAGCCTTGCCAAACAGGTAGTGGTCTGGTGTGATGGACGCCAGCCTGAAGCCTATCAGTGGTTCCTGGAGCAGATTCAGATCTGGGGGGCGCGGTTGCACCGCATCAGCGCGGTGCAGCACGATCAAAACATGGCCTTTATTCAGGCGTTGCGCCATTTTGCAACCTTTGCTTACGGCCTGCATCTGGCGGAAGAGAATGTGGATCTGGAGCAGTTGCTGGCGCTCTCTTCGCCGATCTATCGACTGGAACTGGCGATGGTGGGGCGGCTGTTTGCCCAGGATCCGCAGTTGTACGCCGATATCATTATGGCATCTCAGGAGAATCTGGCGCTGGTGGGGCGCTACTACCGACGCTTTGGCGAGGCGATAGCACTGCTGGAAAACGGCGATAAGCAGGCATTTATCGACAGCTTTAACCGCGTGAAGCACTGGTTTGGCGATTATGCGCCGCGCTTTCAGAGCGAAAGCCGGGCGCTGTTGCGCCAGGCGAACGACAGCCGTAAGTAACCCTCAGCTAATAAAAAGCCCGCAGAGCGGGCTTTTTTGCTATGCCGGATTCACCGGCACCACGTTCTCGCTGGGGTAGCAGCCCAGCACCTTCATGGAGCGGGTAATCTCGCCCAGTTCACGCAGTGCCTGGCGCATTTCCGGTGATTCCAGGTTGGCCTGAATATCAAGATAGAACATCTCTTCCCACGGATTGCCGTGAATCGGCCTCGACTCCAGCTTTGCCATAATCAGGTGGTGCTTGCGCAGCACCAGCAGCGCTTCCACCAGTGCGCCCGCCTGCTGGCCGGTAGCCATCAGCAGAGTGGTCTTGGCCGGCACCTGGTCGGAAACGCCGATAGCCTTACGGGCCAGCACCAGAAAACGGGTAATGTTCTGGGTCTGGTTGGCCAGATTGCGCTCCAGCACCTGCAAGCCGTAAAGCGCGCCGCCGTCTTCGCTACCCAGAGCGGCGACCTTCGGCGAGCCGGACTGCGCGACTTTCTCCATTGCAGCGGCGGTGCTTTCACAGTATTCGATCTTCCAGTGTGGATGGCGGTTAATAAACTGGCTGCACTGCTGGAACGGTTGGGGATGGCTGTAGACGGTGTCGATCTGCGCCAGATCGGTCGTGGTCGCGACCAGTACGCAGTGATCGATGGGCAGGGTCAGTTCGCCGACGATAGAAAGCGAGGTGTGCTGTAGTAGATCGTAAACGTCATTGATGGAGCCTGAGCTGGTGTTTTCTACCGGTACTACGGCATAGTCGGCCTGCCCGGTTTCCACCTGCTGGAAAATATCCTGAAATTTGCTGCAACCGCTCTCAATAAACTCATCAAAGTGACGGGCCGCATAGCGGCGCGCCGCCAGGTGCGAGTATGAACCTTTTGGCCCCAGGAAGGCGATGCGCGCGGAATGCGGATTAATTTTATTCAGATGCTTTTGCAGCAGCGCCTGTTGGGTCAGCACCGAGTCTTCGATAATCAGCTGGAACAGACGGGTGATGTAGTGGGCGTCCAGATGATGAGGTTTGCCAAGGGTGATAAGCCGTTCCAGCAGGTCGCGCTCGCGATCGATATCGCGCACCGGGCGGTGGGATGCCAGCTTGGCTTCGCCCACTTCGAGCGCCAGTTGGCGGCGTTCGGCCAGCAGAGCCAGTAATTTTTCGTCCAGCGCGCTAATTTTGTCACGCAGGGCCAGCAGGGGATTGTCGCTCATAGTGCTACCTTTTTGTCGTTATCATAAAAAAGGCCTCCCGTTTGGGAGGCCTGTCAGTTCGTCTTCGCATTCTTTTTACATGACGAAACGCCTCCCGTTCAGGGGAAGGTAAAAAAGAAGAATGCGAAGAAAAACGGCTGAAGTTTCATGGTATCTGTTCTATTTGGGGCCGGGTTTTAAAGTAACTATACTCGTTTCATTCTGTCAATAAAAAACGCGCCCGAAGGCGCGCTCCTTATGTGAAACAGTCGTGATAAAAATCAGACCCCCGGGTCAGCTATGGGTGCTGCATCTTTCACGGAAGCGGTGGCGCGGCGGGCTTCGCCTTTGTGCTGCACTTTATTTAGCTGGCGTTCCAGTTTGGCGATAAGATCGTTAATGGCGGTATACATATCGTTATGTTTCGCACTGGCGACCAGCTGGCCGTTAGGGGTATTGATAGTAGCATCGGCCACGAATCCCTGCGGCTCTTTGGACAGAATAATGTGGGGGTTAATCAAATGAGTTTGCCATTTGTCCAGTTTGGCGAGACGGTCTGCGACATGCTGGCGGATTGCCGGGGTGATTTCCATCTGTTTGCTGGTAATGTTCACTGTCATAAATTTACCTCTTGTCTTTCCCGTCTTGGTGATTTCAGCATACCGCTTCTAATGTCAAAATGTGTGATCTAAATCACGGAGATACGTCACGTTTTGTCAACAAAATCGTTTTGTGAGGCAGGACAGGAAGAGGGGTTTTTTCACTTGAGCTTTCCGTAGGGAAGGGCCATAGTTGATGGGATGATCCACTTACTGATACGCGTCAGCTTGTGGAAAAATGGATAAAAAAACGGCAGCCTGAAAGCTGTAATGCCGATCAGTTAAGGATCGGTTGATCGATCCAATAGTTGTGTAAGAATCCGGAAACGCTCACTCGTTTCCGG
>NZ_JAZHEE010000041.1:0-33782 GCF_036620675.1 Rosenbergiella sp. YN46 | reverse complement strand
GGAAGGCGGCAAGCGCACAAGTCCCCGGGAGCATAGCCCACTATGTGACCGGGGCGCGTAAGCGCAGCCAACGCATCTGCAGCCCAAAGAATGAAGCAGAAAAAAATACCCGCCGGATGGGCGGGTACCAAAACAGGTCTGTTTGACAACATAAAGGTGCTTCACTCAACGTTATGTCCATGGTGTTCGATGAGGCAGCCTGGCTGCGACATCTGCTGGTGGACGATAAGCACCGCAAATGGCTCTGCGTCATTCCAGGATTTATGAGGCCCTGTGGCGAACATAAGAAAGGGAATGAGCATCTACCCTTTTATTATTGCACGTATCATGCCAGATGCAAATACCCCTTAAAATACAAGGAGTACCGCACTTGTCATTGGTATAGCCCCAATGGAGAAACCCAAACTGTCGCCCACAGGTGACAGTTAACGGCGGAAGATAAACAATTTACTATAAATCATAAAGATAGATGTCTTTCTTCGGCGACACCGGAACACCAGAGCGTTGCGATACAGCGACAAACGCCACCGGGACAGAGGCGGCCACGCAGACATCCAGCAAATAAAACGATTATTGGAGGAAATTTAAGAAAGCGGAAAACAAAAAAGCAGGCCTTAAGCCTGCCTTTCCGCACTAAGCGGAGTGGTCGGCGAGAGAGGATTCGAACCTCCGACCCACTGGTCCCAAACCAGTTGCGCTACCAGGCTGCGCTACTCGCCGAAATACTACCGTTTTGCTTCTTATTTATAAAGAAGAAGGATGTGGTGCGAGGGGAGGGACTTGAACCCTCACGTCCGTAAGGACACTAACACCTGAAGCTAGCGCGTCTACCAATTCCGCCACCTTCGCATAACCACTAAATAAATGGGGTGGCTAATGGGACTCGAACCCACGACAACTGGAATCACAATCCAGGGCTCTACCAACTGAGCTATAGCCACCACTGTATTCTTTCACGCGGTATAAATATTACCACCGCAGCTCAAGCGCCTTGACTTAAAATGGCGCGCCCGACAGGATTCGAACCTGAGACCTCTGCCTCCGGAGGGCAGCGCTCTATCCAGCTGAGCTACGGGCGCGTAGCGCCGTTGCGGAGGGGAATACTACGGACTTCACGCCCTGCTGTCCATATGTTTTTTTAATAAAATGCGCGTTTGGTTATGCTTTGCACACTATGTCGATTAACTGTCCCGCTTCACTGACTCAAGGTAGCGCCCGAGTCCGAAAACCCGGTATGCCAGGGTCACGCCGACCAGAAATAGTCCCCCGACAAACAGCGACATACGGGTGTCTTCGTTAATACCCATCCCCACCAGCACGCACAGCAGAAACGCCATGGTCAACCAGTTCGCCCAGGGGAAAAACAGCGAGCGGAACGGATGACCGGCAATCGCCTCGCGATGCGCGCGGCGAAAACGCAACTGGCTTATCAGGATAACAAACCATGGCACCATACCGGGCAACACGCTGGCGCTGTAGACATACACAAAAACCCGCTGGGGATTAGGAATAACATAGTTCAGGCCCGACCCCACCAGCAAAATCACAATCGAGATAGCGACCCCCATCACTGGCACGCCATTTTTCGACACTTTCGCCATAGTGGGAGGTAGCTGGTGATTCTTCGCCAGGGCGAACAGCATCCGGCCGCAGCTGTACATTCCGCTGTTACACCCTGACAGCGCCGCTGTCAGCACCACAAAGTTGATAATCCCGGCCGCTGCGGTAATGCCAATTTTCGCAAAGGTCAGTACAAAGGGGCTACCGTTGCTGCCAATCTCATTCCACGGGAAGATGGTGATGACCACAAAGATGGCGCCGACATAGAAGATCAGGATCCGCCACAGCACTTTCCCGACAGCGCTGCGTAGCGTCACCTGGGGATTCTTCGCCTCGCCGGCGGTTATCCCGATAAGCTCTACCCCCTGATACGAAGCCACCACGATACAGAGCGCCGTCAGAAAGCCTTTCCAGCCACCGGCAAAGAACCCCCCGTGTTCCGTCAGATTCCCGAAACCTGTCGCATGGCCGCCATTGCCGAAACCAAAGAAGATAACGCCCAGCCCCACTACGATCATCACAATGATGGTGGTGACTTTAATCATGGCGAACCAGAATTCGATTTCCCCATACAACCGTACCGCAGCCAGATTGGCCAGCGCCACCAGTCCAACAGCCAGTAACGCTGGCAGCCACTGGGGTAGCTCAGGGAACCAGTACTGTACATACACGCCGATAGCGGTGATCTCGGATATCCCCACTGCCATCCACATAAACCAGTATGACCATGCCGTCAGATAGCCGAAGAAGGGGCTCATATAGCGATGCGCATAGACGGCAAAAGACCCCGTCACTGGTTCCAGGAACAGCATTTCACCCATCGAACGCATAATGAAGAACACGAAAATCCCGGCCAGAATATAGGCCAGCAGGACAGAGGGGCCAGCCCACTTAAGCGTGCTGGCAGAGCCCATAAACAGCCCCACGCCAATGGTGCCCCCAAGAGCAATCAATTCAATATGTCGAGCCTCCAGACCACGCTGGAGTTCGGGTTTCTTTTCAGCCATAGTTCCCTCGAATGGTGTTTGCAATCAGCCCGGCATCACACCGGTTATTATTATCATGCGTACGTATTCTCCCTTGCTGCGCAATGGTCGCAGACGGCGGACGGGCGCCATGATTTCCTGTTTTTTGCAAAATAGCAAACCGGATGTTACCGGGAAAGGCATCGAAAGGCGCCTGCGGGTGCGGGCTGCGCAGGCCGAAAAATCAAAGACGCCCGCTATAGTGCCAGGCAAGATAGCGCAGCAAACGGAGCTGACGCTTAATACGGGAAGGCTGACTAACCAGCCGATAGAGCCACTCCAGCCCCAGGTTCTGCCAGCCTTTTGGTGCGCGCTTCACATGGCCGGTAAAGACGTCGTAGGTTCCCCCTACCCCCATATAGAGCGCCTGAGGATACACCTGGCGACATTCGCGCATCACAATCTCCTGGCGCGGTGAGCCCATGGCGACGGTCACGAGCTGCGCACCGCTGTCGCGCACTCGTTCAAACAACGCCTGGCGCGATTCGGGCTTAAAATAGCCGTCCTGACTGCCCACGATATTCACTCCCCAGCGACTGCGCAGCAGCTCGCAGGTCTGCGCCAGCACCTGGGGCTGCCCACCAATCAGAAAGACCGGCGTGCCTTCTCGCCCGGCCTGTGCCATCAGCGCTTCCCACAGATCGGCCCCCGCCACCCGATTGATTTCGGCGTTAGGGTATTTCTTGCGAATGGAGCGCACGACGCTAATTCCGTCGGCATACTTAAATTCCGCCTCGCTGATCAACTCATGCACCAGCGGATCGCGCTCCGCCGTCAGGATTTTCTCGGCATTAATCGCCACCAGCGTTCCCTGCCGCAGCCCCATATCGGTATGCAGATAATCCAGAGCATGCGCCATATTACGCCAGCCCAGCAGCTTCATGCCGCGAATGGTATATACCGGCGCCTGTGTCCGTTCATTCATCTTGCGTTACTTATCCGTTTGTGTAAAAAGCGTGTTACGGGGCGCCGTGCCGCATTCGCGTATCAACCCTACCCGCGCGAAAGCTCTGAACAGCAGCCGGGCAAGCCACAGGCATAATCCAAAGACCAGCATAAAAAAGACCACTCGCGACACAAACGCATCCAGCCCTTCGCGCGCCAGTACGATCATATTGAAAATAGCCCCGAAGCAGAAGCTGTGCAGTATCGCCGCCTTATAGCGATTTTTCGTTCGGTTCCCCAGCGCAAAAAGCCAGTCAAACCACTTAATAATCAGCCCTACCACCACGGCGCCGGGAACGACCAGCCAGTAGCCGCCCATCACCAGTAGCGAGCCGATAAGCGTCGGGGAGATCGCCAGGCCCGAGTGGTTGCGCAGTACTTCCCAGGTAAAGTAGTTGGCGCTGTTCAGCACCGCCGAGGGGCGACCCGGCCACAGCCAGGAAGGAATAAACACATAAAAATCCCGCACGATGGGCGCCAGCCCCTGGAAGTCAATCTTATCGTAGTTCTGAATCAGCAGCGCCAGGTTTTCCCAGGGGGAAAAGGTATCGCGCGTCAGATAGAGGAAGGTGTAAAACGCCTCACTGCCGCTCACGTTCAGACCATAGCGTTTCAACGCCAGCCAGAACATCCCGACGATACCGGCCACGCCCGCGGCTGCCAGCATCCACAGCGAAATCCAGCCACGCAGAATGCCGATAAACAGGAAGATGGCGAACGCGATAATAATATTGGCGCGAGTTCCACCTACCAGTGCATAGGTCAGCAAACCAAATGCGACGGTACTCACCAGAAATAACAGCCAGGCACTTTTCGTCTGACGCAGGAAGTAGAACACCAGCATGGCCGGAATAAAGAAGTAGAAGAAGCGCTTAAGCGCCACTCCCGCCACCTGGCTTGAGAAAATCTCGCTGTAGGAGTGCAGACGAAACAGCAGAAACCCATTGAGAATAAAAAAGATAGCCACGCTTGCCAGCGCCACCGTCAGCAGCAGCATAAACGTCAGTTGCGCTTCCACCCGATTAATACTAAATCGTTCCGGACGTGCGCTATCGGCCGCCGCCGCACGCAACCGGGTTTTATAGGCGGTGTAGTAAACGGCATAGAAGCAGCTGGCGGTCATCAGCGCCTGCTGGAGCGTCCAGGCGGGCAAAACCTCCACGTTAAAGCGATAGACCAGCGTCATCGTTAACGGAAAGCCGAAATAGAATGTCAGCAGAAACAGCAGCGAAAAGAAGACATTGAAATTAAAACGTACCCGACGAAACTCACGCCAGGTAACGGTACCAATAAACAGCACCGAGGCAAGCCAGATAATCGCCAGACCGCCAGACTGCAGCAAACTCATGCTTTCTCTTCTCCTGATGCCACTTGTAACGCCCGCTTCCAACCGTCGATATAGTTGGGGCTAAAAAAGGCGATGTCGTTCTTATCCACGCTTTTCAACTGACGCTGCGCTTCGCGCACCACATCCTCATTAAGCGTGTCGCCGGTAAACAGTACCGGAATCTGTTGCTCCGCCATATCCTGCCAGAACGGGTTTTTCCGGCTCAGCACACAGGGAATTCCCGCCTGAATCAGCAGGCAAAGCGTGCCAATCCCCTGCTGGCGTTCAAAGATGAAATAACCTAAATCGCACTGGCGCAGCAGCGTCAGGTAAGCGTCGAAATCTATCCGCTCACCTAATATCTCCAGACGCTCGGGGCCGAACAGCTGACTTCCCGCCTGTTGTACCTCATCAATATAGGCCTGGTTCCCCTCAGGATACCCCATCGGCACTACCACCCTGGCGCGATCGCCAAAGTGTTGATGGATCTCGCGTAGCGCCTCGATATGCAGGTTGCTGCGATCGCCGGAATTTCCCACCAGGATCTGCACAAAATCCCGCTGTTTCTTCTCATTATCCAGATTGTTAAGGGACGGATCCATCCGGGTGGGGAAATAGAGCAGCTCACCAGCCGTCTGCGGATAACGCTGGTGAAAATAGTTAAGATCGCCGCGCGTGGCGAATACCCGCCCGACCCGCCGCTGCGCCAGGCGTCGCAGGCGATAGAACAGCCGAAACTTCAGGCTGCCGGAAACCTCGTAAAGGTCAGCGCCCCAGATATGCCAGTTAAACTGCGACGGTTTAATACCGCCCCACAGCAGCGCCAGCCATAAGGCCTGATTAAACTGGCCGTGGAACAAAAAACGCTGACGACGATCGCTGCGCGCGCGCACCGTTACCGCCTGGGCCAGCGCCTTTTTAGTGGTAAAACGCTCAATCGCAAGCACCGGATAATCCGCCGCCAGTCCAGGGTCGTCCGACACCACCATAAAGCGTCGCCCCTGCTCCGGCGCAGCCAGCGTCTGCTGGAAGAAGTTTAGTACGGTACGGTTGTGGTGAGGGATATCCGATCCCAGAACGTGAATCAGTGTCGTCATACGCGTTTACGCCACAA
The DNA here is from genome assembly GCF_036620675.1 of Rosenbergiella sp. YN46. Taxonomy (NCBI): domain Bacteria; kingdom Pseudomonadati; phylum Pseudomonadota; class Gammaproteobacteria; order Enterobacterales; family Erwiniaceae; genus Rosenbergiella; species Rosenbergiella sp. YN46. Next base: position 27,811 of record NZ_JAZHEE010000041.1, on the reverse strand, counting down.
AAGAAATGCACAGCCACACAGGGAGAACCAGACGATATAGGTCGCCATATAAGCCTGAGCTGCGCCCAGCGCGCCATGCTCCGGTATCAGCCAGCGAGAAAAACCGGTCAGCAACGCGAACTGGCTGATTTCCGCCAGGACATAGAGCCGCAACGACGCTTTAGCAATAATCAAATAGCCAAAAACATAAGCGCCGACCTTCAGCACATCCCCCACCAGCTGCCAGGCGAACAGATCGCGCATGGCGGTAAACTTTGCCGAAAAAAGCAGCCAGATGGCAAAATCGCGCAACACCCAGACGCCGAAACCCACCAGCGCTACTGACGGCAATACGAAGCACAGCGATCGGCCGATTTCGCGGCTGATATCCGACTTCGCCGTCAGCCTTGAGAGCGTCGGCAGCAGATAGACGCTAAACGAAGCGGTAATAAACTGCAGCCAGGCGTCGGAGATACTGCTCACTCCCTGCCAGATCCCTACCGCATCCCAGCCATAACGTGCCGCCAGCAAGTTACGCATCATCACATAAGCCACCGGCATGGTGATCGACGTCATCAGCGCCATAAAGGTGAACTTGCTAAGATTAACCGCCGTTTCTCTGTCCCAGCAGGGCTTAAGATAGCTCAGGGGCAGGTGGCGCCGGCGATGCAGAATTATCGCGCCGGGGATCACCACCAGCGCAGGCACCAGCGCCAGCCCCAGCAGCGCACCAGGATATCCCCCCAGACGCCAGCTCACAAGCCACGCCAGTACTCCGATCAGGCTGCCCAGAATCAACGCCAGCGCATTCCCGGCGGCGTCGCGGAAGCCCTTGATAATCGCCAGCGCCAGATTCGCCCAGGCGATTCCCAGTTGAACCAGCGCCACCAGACGCACCAGCCCCTGATAGTCCCGGTGTCCGAACAGCCCCTGGCTAATGGGGCCGGATGCCAGCAGAAATATCAGCGCCAGCAGGGTCGAAAAGCCCAGCACCATCGCCGAAGAGGTGCCCACCACCAGACGCAAACGCGATGAATCATCCAGATACTGGGCAACGTACTTAGTAACGCCGTTAAAGATACCGGCACCGGCCAGTACGCCCAGTACCGTCACCAGTTGGCGAAAATTTCCCGCCATCCCGACGCCCTCTGGCCCGTAGGCCACAGCCAGCAGTTTTACCACCAGCAGACCGGCACCGATCTTGACCAGCGTGGACGCCGCAGTCCACACCGAAGCCCTTGCCAGCGACATCAGGCAAAGTAGCTCAACAGCGAATTAATAACCGTACGCTGATTGACCGCGCTCAGGTTATAGAACAGCGGCAAACGCAACAGGCGTTCGCTCTGTGAGGTGGTATAACGATCGTCGCCGTGGAAACGCCCGAAAGCTTCCCCCGCCGGGCTGCTGTGCAGAGGAATGTAATGGAATACCGCCAGAATCTCCGCCTCTTTGAGCCAGTTAATCAACCGGCTGCGATCGTCGGCATCACGCAGTTTGATATAAAACATATGGCCGTTATGCACGCAGCCCGCAGGCAGGGTCGACAGCTCAATACGACCTTTCTTTGCCAGCGGCAACAGCGCGTCATAGTAGTTCTGCCACAGCGCCAGGCGCTGCTGATTAATGCTCACCGCCGCTTCAAGCTGCCCCCATAAATAAGCGGCCTGAAGATCGGCCATCAGGTAGCTGGAACCGATATCGCGCCAGGTGTATTTATCCACCTGGCCGCGGAAGAACTGGCTGCGGTTAGTGCCCTTTTCACGGACGATCTCGGCACGCTCTACCAGCGCCGGGTCGTTGATAAGCGTCGCTCCGCCCTCACCGCCCGCCGTATAATTTTTGGTTTCATGAAAGCTGTAACAGCCGATATGGCCGATGGTACCCAGCGCCCGACCTTTATAGCTGGCCATCACGCCCTGAGCGGCATCTTCCACCACCCACAGCTTATGCTCGCGGGCGATGCGCATAATGGTGTCCATTTCACAGGCCACGCCGGCATAGTGTACCGGCACGATAACCCGGGTTCGTTCCGTGATCGCCGCTTCAATTTTTGTTTCGTCGATATTCATGGTATCCGGGCGGATATCCACAAAGACAATACGCGCACCGCGCAGCACAAAAGCGTTGGCGGTGGAAACAAAGGTATAGCTCGGCATGATCACTTCATCGCCGGGCTGAATATCGAGCAATAGCGCCGCCATCTCCAGCGAGGCGGTGCAGGAGGGCGTCAGCAGCACTTTTGCGCTACCGAAGCGCTGTTCCATCCACTGCTGGCAGCGGCGGGTAAAACCACCATCGCCGCACAGCTTACCGCTGCCCATCGCCGCCTGGATGTAGTCGATCTCTGTCCCCACGACCGGAGGTGCGTTAAACGGAATCATTCTCTCACCTGTATAACCAGTAAGCGGCGCTCTCTATCGTGGCTCCGCTCTGAATATAACGTCGCAGCGCTGCACGGTTAGCCATTTGGGTCGCTATCCGCAGTCGGCCCAGCCCCCGCGCCGCGCACCACGCCTGCGCGCCCTGCATCAGTCGCGCGCCATAACCCGGCCCGGCCAGTAATCCAATGCGCGCCTCAGCATCATTAAGCTGGCGCAGCGTCACAAAGCCCTGCAGCCACCGCCCTTCGCGTACCACCAGGCACTGATGATCGAAGGTACCCTTCACCGCATTTTCCACCCACTGCGCATACAGACGACCGCTATCCGTCGGCTCATACCAGGGGCTGCGAAAGCGACTTTGAGTAAAGCGCTGACTTGCCATATCACGAAGTGCCGGGATATCCGCTTCGTCTGCGACATTCAGCGTGGAGCTCACCGCCCCACCCGAAAGCGTCAGGCTCAGGTCGATCTCTCCCTCCACCAGTCGAAACCCTAGCTGTTGCAGGGCATCCAGCCATTCACTGCGCTCTGCGGGCACTTTAGCCTGCACTCGCGCAAAGCGCTGCAATTTCGCCATGTCCAGGCCGGGATCGCCATCAGATAAGCGGACAATCGCGCTGGGCAGGCCGAAAAAATCACTTTCCCACGTCAGCGGTTCAATGCGGCCATGGAGCAAAATGGGTTTGCGGCTCAACGCCAGACTCCTTTGGTATCCACCACCCATTGCTGTTGAATCTGCGCGCCGTCCAGCGCCTTAAACGGCTGGTGATCCACCAGCATGACCAGCACATCGGCGCAGGCAAGGGCCTCATTGAGGCAGGTAAGCTGGCAGCGCGCCGCCAGGCTTTCTGGCAGTTCGCGAATATTGGGCTCCACCACCAGCACGTCGCCACGGTGCCAGTCCGCCAGCTTCCTGACGATCCCCATGGCGGGACTTTCACGCAGATCGTCGATGTCCGGCTTAAATGCCAGCCCAAAACAGGCGATGGTGATATCGTCAGCGCGACGGCCACTGGCATTCAGGCAGTCCGCCACGGCGGCCTTCACCTGCCCTATCACCCAGTCTGGTTTACTGTCGTTCACTTCACGGGCAGTGCGGATAAGCCGTGCCTGCTGTGAGTTCTGTGCCACAATAAACCAGGGATCGACAGCGATGCAGTGCCCACCAACGCCCGGGCCTGGCTGCAGGATATTGACCCGCGGATGGCGGTTGGCCAGCCGAATGAGTTCCCAGACGTCAATCTCCTGGTCGGCGCAAATCAGCGAAAGCTCGTTAGCAAACGCGATATTCACGTCCCTGAAGCTATTTTCGGTCAGTTTGCACATCTCCGCCGTGCGGGCGTTAGTAACCACGCACTCCCCTTCCAGAAAAATGCGGTAGAGCTCGCTCGCGCGCGCTGAACAGGCTGGCGTCATACCGCCAATCACGCGATCGTTGCTAATCAGCTCTTCCATAATCCGCCCAGGCAGCACTCGCTCCGGGCAATAGGCGATATTCACATCCGCCGCTTCTCCTGCCTGTTGGGGAAAGGCCAGATCGGGTCGCAGCGATGCCAGTAACGAAGCCATGGTTTCCGTGGTTCCCACCGGCGACGTAGATTCCAGAATCACCAGAGCCCCTTTCTTCAGCACTGGCGCGATGGACTCTGCCGCCGCGCGAACATACGCCATGTCCGGTTTATGGTCATCCATAAACGGTGTTGGTACCGCAATCAGAAAGGCATCGGCGACGACCGGCGTGCTGCGGGCACTCAGATAGCCTTTTTCTACAGCAGTTTTCACCACCCGTCCCAGCTCTGGCTCGACAATATGGATCTCGCCGCGGTTAATGGTTTCCACCGCCCGGGCGTTAATGTCCACGCCGATCACACGCTGGCAGCGTGATGCAAAAGCTGCCGCAGTGGGCAGCCCGATATATCCCAGTCCAATCACTGAGATAGTTTCAAAACTCATTATTTCACCTGACTGGTTTTCAACGCGCTGATAATACGCTGGCAGGCTTTGCCATCACCGTAGGGGTTATGCGCCCGGCTCATCGCCAGATAAGCCTCTTCATCCTTCAGCAGTTGATTAACCTCATCGACAATGGTGCGGGTATCGGTGCCAACCAGTCGCACAGTACCCGCGCTTACCGCTTCTGGTCGTTCGGTAGTTTCACGCATTACCAGTACCGGTTTACCCAGCGACGGCGCTTCTTCCTGAATACCGCCGGAATCCGTCAAAATCAGATACGCATGCTGCATCAGCCAGACGAACGGCAGGTAATCCTGGGGGTCGATCAGATGGATATTGTCGACATGTCCCAGAATTCGGTTAACCGGTTCGCTAACGTTAGGGTTGAGATGCACCGGATAGACAATTTGCACATCCGGGTTATCCGCTGCCACCTGCGCCAGGGCATGACAGATCTGCTCAAAACCGCTGCCGAAACTTTCGCGCCGGTGGCCCGTCACCAGAATCATTTTGCGCTGTGGATCCAGGAAGGGCCAGGCACGACTCAACGCCTGATTCTGCGCGTCATCGCTTAATACCCGATCGCGCACTGACAGCAGCGCATCGACCACGGTATTGCCGGTAACGAAGATCCGCTCATTAGCGATATTTTCACGCAGCAAATTCTGGCGCGATGTCTCGGTAGGCGCAAAATGGAACGTCGCCAGGTGACCTGTCAGTGTGCGATTCGCCTCTTCCGGCCACGGCGAATAGAGATCGCCGGTACGTAATCCCGCCTCGACGTGCCCAATGGAGATCTGCTGGTAAAAGGCCGCCAGACTGGCAGCTACGGTCGTCGTCGTGTCGCCATGCACCAGTACCACATCCGGGCGGAAACTCTCAAGCACAGGCTTCAGCCCTTCCAGAATGCGGCAGGTAATCTCAGTCAGCCCCTGGCCCGGCTTCATAATGTTAAGGTCGAAATCCGGCTGAATAGCAAAAAGGGTGAGCACCTGGTCCAGCATTTCACGATGCTGCGCGGTAACGCAGACCCGAGCGTCGAAAAAAGGATCCTCTGCCAGGGCATGAACCAGCGGCGCCATTTTTATGGCCTCGGGACGTGTGCCGAAAACGGTCAGTACTTTCACGATAGAGCTCTCTCTGGGTTAATTACGGAAGAAGGGACAACCGTCATCCCTTCATCATATTCTGGCTCATCAGGCGCGCGGGCGTCGGGTTAATGCAACACCGGCCCCCACCAGAGCGCCGACAATACCCCACATCACCAGCAGGAAGGTACGGCGCGGGCTGTCGCGGCGTACAGGCTCTTCCGGCGTGCGCAGATAGCGATAAGTCTGGAAGCGCTGTTCCAGCACCGGCCCCGCTTTCAGCGTGGACAGCATCGCCCTGTCCCTGTCGTAATCAACCTCATAAGTCGGCCCCGTCGCCTGAAGATTCTCCAGACGGGCCTGAAGCATCGGGCGTCCCAGGATAAAAAGTTCGGATTCAGGCAGTTCGTTCGCCGGTACATCCGCTTCACTGCGACTGATATTGTGCTGTTCCGCGACCTTCAGCGCCTGTGACAGGCTGTGAACCCGGCGCTCATAAATAGACTTCGCCACCGCTTCCTGACGCTTAACCTGCGCCTGGATCTGCACAATGCGCGCATCCCAGGCGCCCTTTAGCTCATCATTCAGGTGTTTAGCCGCGCGCTGGCTGGCAAAGGCCACATACTGGCGCAGCAGGTTATTGGCATCGGCCGCGGTTTCGGCAATCAGCTTAACGCTGTCGTTCAGGTTGCGGGTAACGTCCCCGGCGGTGAACTGAATATTGCCGATCATCTCATTGAGCAGTGCGGCATCTGCTTTACTGTTGCCCGACTGACGCTGGCGATAGTAATCCGTCTGCTGCCAGAACTCCCGCCGCGTATCCCAGGAAGCCAGCTGCATGGTGAACTCTTTGTAGGCCTCGTCCATTGCCGAAGGTTTATCGACTGGCATCGAACCGGCGCGACTATCGAGGTTGCTCAGGAACTGCTGCTGCGAATAGTAACCACCCAGCATATTAACGGTAGGGCGATCGGTAATCGCGGTCGAGCTCCACTCCTGACGCGCGAAAAAGGTGTAAACCAGAGCGGCCAGGGCGAACAGCAAGGCGCCGAAGATAATCCAGAATTTTCCCCGCCATAGCGTACAAAACAGACCACGAACATCCAGCTCGTTATCGATTACCGGATCCCCGGACATATGTTGTCTCATCACTTCCCCTGCTTATTTGCTCAGGCCTGGATTTTTTTCGCTATTACGGCGCATGCGACGCTTGGTGCGTTTGATAAAGCGAGCCACTTTCCAGGCTCGCTTAATGCAGTAGCCGTAGAGCATAAATGCCAGCAAAAACAATGCCAACATTACCCATTCAGGAATAAAATGTAGGTATTCGCCCACCACGCCAATGGAGGCCAACAGCGCCGCGGCAAGGGTAATCAGCACAAAGGCCTGACGGGAAGTGAAACCGGCGCGCATGATCAGATGGTGGATATGCTGACGATCCGCCGAGAAGGGACTCATGCCCTTACGTAACCGGCGATACATAATGGCCACCATATCCATAAGCGGTATAGCGATAATCCATAGCGCAGTAACTGGACTGATAGGGTGCGTTTTCCCCTGGGTGGTTTCCAGCAAAATCCAGATCACAGTAAAACCGATAAGCGTACTGCCTGCATCGCCCATAAAGACTTTATAGCGGCGCCCAAGAATGCCAAGGTTCAGCAGAATATAAGGCACTATCGCCGCAATCATGGCGAAACACCACATAGCAAGGCTAATCTGGCCGTCGAACCATAAGATGATCCCCATCGCCGCGAAAGAGACGCAAGACAAGCCGCCCAACAGACCGTCAATGCCATCCACCATATTAAAAGCGTTAATGGCGGCCCAGACGGCAAAAAGGGTCAGAAAATAACCAAACGGCCCCAACACCAGCTCCCAGGAGCCGAAGATATATCCCAGGCTACTGAGATAAAGCTTACCGACCACCATCATAACAACGCCGATCAGCGCCTGGATGGTGGCGCGGATTTTTACGCTAATATCGAAGCGATCATCAAGCGCCCCAACCAGTACCAGAATACCGGCACAGCTCAGATAGAGTGCGGCATGGGGGATGTAGTAATCCGCCAGCCAGAATGTAAAGCAGATCCCCGCATAAACCGATATGCCTCCCACCAACGGAATCAACCCCTGGTGGCGTTTTCGAAAATTAGGCTTATCGACCAGACCAATTTTTTTAGCCACTTTACGGGCGAAAAAAAGAAAGATGGTGGTGAACAGAAAAATACTGAACAATTCAGCACCAGCGGAGACTAAATTCACAATGAGCGCTCTCTGCAAAATGTACGTTCAGCGCCAGTATACTCACCGGGGGCCTCCTCATGAAGAGGATCCTCTGATACGGCTGAACAGACTGTGTTTTATTTTAACGATGGCCAATGGCCTTTTATCTCGCCACAGGCATCTTCCATGATGCCTGATAAATATACCAGCCCATAACTAATCCTATAAAGCAGAAAAGAAAAACGCCACGTCAAAACGTGGCGTTCCCCGAGTTTTCCGCAACTATGAACGCTTCATCATGTCGAAGAATTCATCGTTGGTTTTGGTCATCGCGAGCTTATTGATCAGGAACTCCATCGCGTCAATTTCACCCATCGGGTGAATAATCTTGCGCAGAATCCACATCTTCTGTAGTTCTTCCTGGGTGGTGAGCAGCTCTTCTTTACGGGTGCCGGAACGGTTGTAATCGATAGCCGGGAAGACGCGCTTCTCTGCGATCTTACGGGAAAGGTGCAACTCCATGTTACCGGTGCCTTTAAACTCTTCGTAAATCACTTCATCCATCTTCGAGCCGGTATCAATCAGCGCCGTCGCGATAATGGTCAGGCTACCGCCTTCTTCCACATTACGTGCAGCGCCGAAGAAACGTTTGGGCCGGTGCAGCGCGTTCGCGTCCACACCACCAGTCAGCACCTTACCGGATGCCGGAACCACAGTGTTATAAGCACGGGCCAGACGGGTAATGGAGTCGAGCAGGATAATAACGTCTTTTTTGTGTTCAACCAGACGCTTGGCTTTTTCGATCACCATCTCGGCAACCTGAACGTGGCGAGAGGCAGGCTCATCGAAGGTAGAGGCAATCACCTCACCTTTCACCAGACGCTGCATCTCGGTCACTTCTTCCGGACGTTCATCAATCAGCAGTACCATCAGCACGCAGTCGGGATGATTGTAAGCGATGCTCTGCGCGATGTTCTGCAGCAACATGGTTTTACCGGCTTTCGGCGGAGCCACAATCAGGCCACGCTGACCACGACCGATCGGCGATGCCAGATCCAGGACTCGGGCAGTTAGATCTTCGGTAGAACCATTACCGCGCTCCATACGCAGGCGTGAATTCGCGTGCAGCGGCGTCAGGTTTTCAAACAGAATTTTGCTACGGGCGTTTTCCGGCTTATCGAAGTTAACCTCGTTGACCTTCAGCAGCGCAAAGTAACGCTCGCCCTCTTTAGGGGGGCGGATTTTCCCGGCAATGGTGTCACCAGTGCGAAGGTTGAAGCGGCGAATTTGGCTGGGGGAAACGTAGATATCATCAGGGCCGGCGAGGTAGGAACTGTCTGCGGAGCGGAGGAAACCAAATCCATCCTGCAAGATCTCCAGCACCCCATCGCCGAAGATATCCTCACCGCTCTTCGCGTGCTGTTTGAGGATAGCGAAGATGATGTCCTGCTTGCGCATACGGGCCAGGTTTTCCAGTCCCATGCTTTCGCCGAGAGTAATCAGCTCAGAAACCGGCGTATTTTTTAATTCGGTAAGATTCATAATGGTGGGTTCTTAAACTCGGGGTAAATCTCGAACAAATAGTGTGAATGGTATGGCAGGAAGTCCATGCCTGTTAATGGCCTTTCACCCCATGTCCGATCGCGGTCTGGTAACAGATACGCACAGAACTGAAACGATAAGACGGGTTGGGTAACGGGCCCGAAATCGACTCCATGTCCCCTCGCCTGTGGTACAACACCAACAGCCAGCGAAGAGTCTCGGGTATTACAAGATTTAAAACTTAGGGTAAGTTCAAAATGCAGTCTGGCTAACTTAGCACGACTGATGCAGGCCGTCCAGCAATCCTGGTAACTTTCGGATGCCGGACGATCTGTCGGGGTTCTGTTACGCCAGGTTAGCGTCCAGGAACTCCTTCAACTGCCCTTTAGACAGCGCGCCCACTTTAGTGGCTGCCACTTCGCCGTTTTTAAACAGCAGCAGCGTGGGGATACCGCGAATACCGTACTTAGGTGCGGTCGCCGGGTTTTCATCTATATTCAGCTTAGTGACTTTCAGTTTGTCTTTGTACTCTTCGGCGATCTCGGCCAGAATCGGGGCGATCATTTTGCACGGACCGCACCACTCTGCCCAGAAATCAACCAGCACCAGCCCTTCCGCCTTAAGTACGTCCGTCTCGAAACTGTCGTCGGTAGTCAGGTGAATAATTTTATCGCTCATACTTAACTCCACAGGATTATGCCTGGTTTGTTGGTGTAAATTTAGGCTGTGTCTCATCATTACCTGCCAGCGACGCCGGAAGAGAATGGTGAGGCACAGCCCAACCAACATTTTTGGTTGACTTTATTTCACCGGATACGCTTTCGTAAAGCAATAGTAAGCTGATATTCTACCACACTATGAGCAAAACACATTTAACTGAACAGAAGTTTTCCGACTTCGCCCTGCACCCTAAGGTGGTTGAAGCCCTTGAAACAAAAGGGTTTTACAACTGTACTCCTATCCAGGCGCTGTCGCTTCCGCTGACCCTTGCGGGACGCGATGTGGCAGGGCAGGCGCAAACCGGTACCGGAAAAACGATGGCGTTTCTGACGTCAACGTTTCATCATTTACTCTCACACCCCGCTCCGGAAGGCCGTCAGACCAACCAACCGCGCGCGCTGATTATGGCGCCCACCCGCGAACTGGCGGTACAGATTCACTCTGATGCGGAACCGCTGGCGGAAGCCACCGGCCTGAAGCTGGGCCTGGCCTACGGCGGTGATGGTTACGACAAGCAGCTGAAGGTGCTGGAAAAAGGCGTTGATATTCTAATCGGCACCACCGGTCGCCTTATCGATTATACCAAACAGAATCATATCAATCTGAGTGCAATCCAGGTTGTGGTACTGGATGAGGCCGATCGCATGTACGATCTCGGCTTTATTAAAGACATCCGCTGGCTGTTCCGTCGTATGCCGCCGGCAACCGCGCGTCTGAACATGCTCTATTCTGCGACCCTTTCTTATCGCGTACGCGAACTGGCATTCGAGCAGATGAACAATGCCGAATATATTGAAGTGGAACCGGAGCAGAAAACCGGCCACCGCATTAAGGAAGAGCTTTTCTATCCTTCTAACGAAGAGAAAATGCGCCTGCTGCAGACGCTGATTGAGGAAGAGTGGCCGGATCGCGCCATCATCTTTGCCAATACCAAGCATCGCTGTGAGCAGATCTGGGGCCATCTGGCCGCGGACGGCCATCGCGTCGGCCTGCTGACCGGCGACGTTCCACAGAAAAAACGTCTGCGTATTTTAGATGAGTTCACCCGCGGCGACCTGGATATTCTGGTGGCAACAGACGTCGCGGCTCGCGGCCTGCATATCCCTGCCGTTACCCACGTATTTAATTACGATCTGCCGGATGATTGCGAAGATTACGTTCACCGTATCGGCCGTACCGGACGCGCTGGCGCCAGCGGCCATTCGATAAGCCTGGCCTGCGAGGAGTACGCCCTTAACCTTCCCGCCATAGAAACCTACATCGGCCACGCGATTCCGGTAAGTAAGTACGACCCGGACGCACTGCTCACCGAGCTGCCACCGCCGAAGAAACTGGTGCGTAACCGCTCCGGCAATGGCCCACGCCGTAACGCTCCGCGTAACCGCCGTCGCAGCTAATCGCTATGCTAAATACCTCCACGCTCTATGCGGCTATCGACCTCGGCTCCAACAGCTTTCACATGCTGGTGGTCAGGGAGGTAGCGGGTAGCATTCAGACGCTGACCCGCATCAAACGTAAAGTCCGACTGGCCGCCGGTCTCGGCAGCGACAACAGCCTCTCTCAGGAGGCAATGGCGCGCGGCTGGCAGTGCCTGCAGCTGTTTGCCGAACGATTGCAGGATATTCCCCATGCCCAGATTCAGGTAGTGGCGACCGCCACGCTACGTCTGGCCACTAACGCCCGCGAGTTTATTCAGCGGGCGCAGGAGATCCTGGGTTGTCCGGTGCAGGTTATTAGCGGCGAAGAAGAAGCCCGGTTGATCTATCAGGGCGTCGCCCACACCACTGGCGGAGACGACCGTCGACTGGTGGTGGATATCGGCGGCGCCAGCACGGAACTGGTCACCGGTAGCGGTGCCCACAGCACATCATTGTTCAGCCTGCCTATGGGTTGCGTGACCTGGCTGGAACGCTACTTCAGCGATCGCAGTCTGACCACCGGGAATTTCGCCGCCGCCGAACGCGCCGCCCGGGAAGTGCTGTTGCCGGTAGTGGATGAGCTAAAACGCCACGGCTGGCACGCCTGTGTCGGTGCCTCCGGCACCGTCCAGGCGCTGCAGGAAATTATGATGGCGCAGGGAATGGATGAACGAATCACCCTGACCAAGCTACAGCAGCTAAAGCAGCGCGCTATTCAGTGCGGGCGTCTTGAAGAGCTGGAGATTGAAGGACTTACCCTGGAGCGAGCGCTGGTCTTTCCCAGCGGGCTCGCCATTCTTATCGCCATCTTTGAAGCGCTGAAGATTGACTGTATGACCCTGGCTGGCGGTGCCCTGCGCGAAGGGCTGGTCTACGGTATGCTTCATTTGCCGGTGGATCAGGATATCCGTAACCGCACGCTGCATACCCTTCAGCGACGCTTTATGGTGGATGCCGATCAGGCTACCCGGGTGCAACAGTTGGCGAGCTGTCTGTCACAACAAATTGCCGCTGACTGGCAGTTGGATCCGTTGAGCCTGACGCTGTTAAACAGCGCCTGTCAGCTGCATGAAATCGGTCTGAGTATCGATTTTAAGCAGGCGCCAAAACATGCGGCGTATCTGGTACATAACCTCGATCTTCCTGGCTATACCCCCGCCCAGAAAAAGCTGCTGGCTACCCTGCTGCTTAATCAGACCAACCCGGTGGATCTTTCCTCTCTGCATCAGCAGAACGCCGTTCCGCCGCGAGTGGCGGAACGCCTGTGCCGCCTGCTAAGACTGGCGATTATTTTCGCCAGTCGACGCCGCGACGACTGTGTTCCTCAACTGACGCTGGCGGCTCAGGAAGAAACGTTAACGTTAACGCTGCCCGCCAGTTGGCTGTCCCGGCACCCGCTGGGGGCCGAGATGCTACAGCAGGAAACGCTGTGGCAGAGCTATGTTCACTGGCCGCTGGAAATCCATCACGGCTAAAGGAGAACGCGCGGCCTTTAACCGCCGCGCGCTTTCGCCAGCATCTCTTTCAGGTTAGCGACATTCGCCTGCCCTTTCTGCATTCGTTCCTGAGCGCTGACCGGCTTACGTTCCGTTTCCCAGACCAGATCGTCCTGGGGCAGCTCCAGCAAAAAGCGGCTGGGTTCGGGGCGTACCAGTTCGCCATACTGGCGCCGCTCTTTGCAGAGCGTAAAGGTCAGTTCTTTCTGAGCCCGGGTGATACCCACATAGGCCAGACGTCGCTCCTCATCGATATTATCTTCATCGATGCTGCTCTGGTGCGGCAACAGCCCCTCTTCCATGCCCACCAGGTAGACATAAGGAAATTCCAGCCCTTTAGAGGCGTGCAGGGTCATGAGCTGCACCTGGTCCAGCTCCTCATCACTTTCGCCACGCTCCATCATGTCGCGCAGCGTAAAGCGGGTGACCACCTGAGTCAGCGTCATTGGCTCTTCCAGGGAGCTCCCTTCCAGCATTTCAGTCATCCAGCTAAACAGCTGGTTAACGTTTTTCATCCGCATTTCAGCAGCTTTCGGACTGGGGGAAGTTTCATAAAGCCAGGACTCATAATCGATGCCATGAATGAGATCGCGAACTGCGGCTACCGGCTCGCGCTCCGCAAGCCTCGCCACTTCGCCCAGCCAGTGCGTAAAGCGCTGTAGCGCCTCCAGACCGCGGCCGGTCAGCGTCTGACTCAGCCCCAGATCAAAGCTGGCGTTAAACATGCTTTTATTGCGCTGGTTCGCCCACTCCCCCAGCTTCTGCAACGTCGCAGGCCCAATCTCGCGACGCGGCGTGTTAACGATACGCAGAAATGCGCTGTCGTCGTCAGGGTTAGTCAGCACCCGCAGGTAGGCCAGCAAATCCTTAATTTCCGGACGCGAAAAGAAGGAGGTGCCACCAGAAATACGATAAGGAATACGGTTCTGCATCAGAAGCTTTTCAAAGACCCGCGACTGGTGGTTGCCGCGATAAAGGATGGCGTAATCCTTATATTGCGTTTTATTAATAAAGTGATGGGCGATCAGCTCGCCGGCGACTCGTTCCGCCTCATGCTCTTCATGACTGGCGGTAACGACCTTCAGTTCCGCGCCGTAGCCCAGCTCGGAAAAGAGCCGCTTTTCAAACACGTGGGGGTTATTGGCGATCAGAATGTTGGCCGCTTTCAGGATACGGCCAGAGGAGCGATAGTTCTGTTCCAGCTTAATCACCCGCAGCGCCGGAAAGTCCTGGCTCAGCAGCACCAGGTTTTGCGGCCGGGCGCCGCGCCAGGAGTAGATAGACTGGTCATCATCCCCCACCACGGTAAAGCGCGCCCGGGCTCCCGCCAGCAGCTTCACCAGTTCATACTGGCTGGTGTTGGTATCCTGGTATTCATCCACCAGCAGATAGCGGATGCGGTTCTGCCAGCGTTCACGCACCTCTTCGTTGCCGCGCAGCAGCAGTGTAGGCAGCAGAATCAGATCGTCGAAATCCAGTACGTTGCAGGCCTTCAGGTGAGCATCGTAAAGCCCGTAACAGTGCGCGAACAGCTTATCACGTTCACTGCGCGCCTGAGCGGCGGCCTGGGCCGGCATCAGCAAGTCGTTTTTCCAGTTGGAGATAGTCGAGATCAGCTGTGAAAGCAGGTCTTTATCCTGTTCCAGCCACTCATCCGTCAGCTCTTTCAGCAGCGCCATCTGATCGGTATCGTCAAACAGCGAAAAGTTGGACTTCATTCCCAGCGCCGCATACTCACGCTTGATAATCTCCAGCCCCAGTGTATGGAAAGTGGAGATCATCAAGCCACGAGCTTCTTTACGCCCCAGCGTCTGGGCCACGCGCTCTTTCATTTCACGCGCGGCTTTGTTGGTAAAGGTGACCGCCGCAATATGGCGCGCCTGATAGCCGCAGCCGCGAATCAGGTGGGCAATTTTGTTAGTAATCACTCTCGTCTTACCGGATCCGGCGCCCGCCAGAACCAGGCAAGGACCGGAAACAAACTCGACGGCTTCTTGTTGGGCGGGATTCAGACGCATAACAACCTGCTCAATAGATAAACGGGGTGAGGATTGTAGCAGAAAGCCTGCCCGTGATTGACACCGGATGGTAGAGTTATGGCTAAGTGATTATCTGACGGAGAGAAATAATGGCCAGAACCGCGGCAGCTTTGCATATTCTGGTGAAAACCGAAGCCAAAGCCCGGGAAATTATGGAACAGCTGGAGAAGGGGAAAAGCTTCGATCACCTCGCCAGACGCTATTCCAGCTGCCCTTCCGGACGTAACGGCGGCGATCTTGGGGAATTCCGCCAGGGCACGATGGTCGCCCCTTTCGATAAGGCGGTATTTAGCTGCCCGCTACTGAAGCCTTACGGGCCGGTAAAAACCAAATTCGGCTGGCACATTATTAAGGTGTTGTACCGGAGGTAACAGCATCATCTTCTCTCCCGGGAGAGAAGATGATTACGCCCTCTCCCAAAGGGAGAGGGCCGGGGTGAGGGTGTCCTCTTTAACCCGCGACAGCAATACGCTTCATATCGGTCATATAGCCGCGCAGCTTGCGGCCCACCAGCTCGATGGCATGACCGCGTACGGCTTCGTTTACGTCACGCAGTTGAGCGTTATCTACGGCGCCAGCCGATGCCGCTTTACCCAGATCTCCCGGCTGCAGACGGGACATAAACTCCTGCAGCAAAGGCACTGCGGCGTTAGCGAACAGGTAGTTACCGTACTCAGCGGTATCGGAGATAACCACATTCATCTCATACAGGCGCTTACGGGCGATGGTATTGGCAATCAGCGGCAGCTCGTGCAGCGACTCATAATAGGCTGACTCGGCGATGATGCCGGAATCCACCATAGTTTCGAACGCCAGCTCTACGCCCGCCTTCACCATGGCGATCATCAGCACACCTTCATCGAAATAAGTCTGCTCTTCGATTTTGCCTTCATACTGCGGAGCGTTTTCAAAAGCGGTCGCACCGGTCTCCTCACGCCAGGTCAGCAATTTCTTATCGTCGTTGGCCCAGTCGGCCATCATGCCGGAAGAGAATTCGCCGGAAATGATATCGTCCATATGCTTCTGGAACAGCGGTGCCATAATCGTTTTCAGCTGCTCGGAGAGCGCGAAAGCGCGCAGTTTCGCCGGGTTGGACAGGCGGTCCATCATCAGCGTGATACCCCCCTGCTTCAGCGCTTCGGTTACGGTTTCCCAACCGTACTGAATCAGCTTACCAGCATACGCCGGATCCGCGCCATCCTTCACCAGGCGGTCGTAGCACAGCAAAGAACCCGCCTGCAGCATACCGCACAGAATGGTCTGTTCGCCCATCAGGTCGGATTTCACCTCAGCAACGAAGGAGGATTCCAGCACCCCGGCTCGGTGGCCGCCAGTGGCGGCAGCCCATGCTTTGGCGATGGCCATGCCCTCACCTTTCGGATCGTTTTCCGGATGCACCGCGATCAGGGTCGGAACCCCGAAACCGCGCTTGTACTCTTCACGTACTTCGGTACCCGGGCACTTGGGTGCCACCATCACGACGGTCACATCCTTACGAATCTGCTCACCCACCTCGACGATGTTAAAACCGTGGGAATAGCCCAGCGCAGCACCATCTTTCATCATCGGCTGCACCGCCTGTACCACGGCGGAGTGCTGCTTATCAGGCGTCAGGTTGACCACCAGATCGGCCTGCGGGATCAGCTCTTCGTAGGTACCCACTTTAAAGCCGTTTTCGGTGGCCTTACGCCAGGAGGCGCGCTTTTCCGCGATGGCTTCGGCACGCAGGGCGTAGGAAACATCCAGCCCGGAATCACGCATGTTCAGGCCCTGGTTAAGCCCCTGGGCACCACAACCGACGATGACTACTTTTTTCCCTTTCAGGTAGCTCGCTCCGTCGGCGAATTCATCACGCGCCATAAAGCGACATTTACCCAGTTGCGCCAACTGCTGGCGCAGATTTAACGTATTAAAATAGTTAGCCATTGTACAACTCCGTCGATGTCGTGGTGTGTTCGTTATCGTGCCGCATATTGTTGCGGGGAATAAGGCCACTATATGACAGGAAATTCGTTGCGCAAATTGATATATTAACAACGTCATATTGCATATAACGCAACAAAAAAAAGAGGGGCAATTCCGTGGACTTCCGCGATCTGAAAATGTTTCTGCATCTGGCTGAAAGCCGCCATTTTGGGCGTAGCGCGCGGGCCATGCATGTCAGCCCCTCTACGCTGTCGCGCCAGATCCAGCGGCTGGAGGATGAGCTGGGGCAGCCGCTGTTCATCCGCGATAACCGCACCGTAACGCTCACCGAAGCGGGAGAATCACTGCGCCAGTTTGCCCAGCAGACCCTGTTGCAGTATCAGCAGTTACGCCACACTCTGGCCCAGCAGGGGCCATCGCTGTCCGGGGAATTGCATCTGTTCTGTTCGGTGACCGCCGCCTACAGCCATCTGCCGCCCATCCTCGATCGCTTCCGCGCCGAGCATCCGTCGGTCGAAATTAAGCTGACCACCGGTGACGCCGCAGATGCGGTAGAGAAGGCGCTCTCAGGAGAAGCGGATATTGCAATTGCCGGTAAGCCGGAAACCCTGCCCGCCGCTATTGATTTCGCCATGCTGGAAAATCTGCCGGTGGTGCTGATTGGCCCGGCGCTGGCCTGCCCGGTGCGTAGCCAGGTCAGCGAGGCACAACCGGAATGGTCGCAGGTGCCCTTTATCCTGCCGGATCAGGGGCCGGTGCGGCGACGCATCGAGCTGTGGTTTCGCCGCCACAAGCTCAGTAACCCCTTTATTTACGCCACGGTCGCCGGTCATGAGGCCATGGTTTCCATGGTGGCACTGGGCTGCGGCGTGGCGTTAATACCGGAAGTGGTACTGGAAAACAGCCCCGAACCGGTGCGCAACCGGGTGACGGTACTGGAGCGCAGCGATGAGAAAACGCCGTTTGAGTTGGGGGTCTGCGCACAAAAAAAGCGGCTGCATGAGCCGCTTATTGGCGCGTTCTGGAAAATCGTGCAGCAGCGTAAGGAGCCCGCCGCTCGTTAATCAGGCCAGGAAAAAGCGAAACGCCGGATTTTGTGTCTCTTCGTGGCACTCGTAACCCAACTCCTTCAGGCGGGTTTCAAAATCCGGCTCGTGGCAGCCCAGTTCGAAAGCCGCCAGCACCCGTCCGTAGTCGGTGCCGTGGCTGCGGTAGTGGAACAGCGAGATATTCCAGTGAGTGCCCAGAGTTTGCAGGAAGCGCAGCAGCGCCCCCGGCGATTCCGGGAATTCAAAGCTGTAGAGACGTTCCTGCAGCGACCGGGAAGGACGCCCCCCGACCATATAGCGCACGTGAAGTTTCGCCATCTCATCGTCAGAAAGATCCACCACGCTGTAGCCTCCCTGACTCAGCAGATCGATAATCTCCCGGCGTTCCTCCAGCCCGCGGCTTAACCGCACCCCCACAAAGATGCAGGCGGATTTATCGTCGGCGAAGCGATAGTTAAACTCGGTCACCGCACGTCCGCCCAGTAGCTGGCAGAATTTCAGGAAGCTCCCTTTCTCTTCCGGAATAGTCACCGCCAGCAGCGCTTCACGCTGTTCCCCGAGTTCACAGCGTTCAGAGACATAACGCAGACCATGGAAATTAACGTTAGCGCCCGACAGTACATGGGCCAGACGCTCGCCGCGAATGCCGTGCTGCTGCACGTATTTTTTCATACCCGCCAGGGCCAGCGCACCGGAAGGTTCAGCCACCGCGCGCACGTCTTCAAACAAGTCCTTCATGGCGGCGCAGATCGCATCGCTGTCCACGGTGATAATATCGTCGAGATATTCGCGACACAGCCGGAAGGTTTCATCACCAATGCGTTTAACGGCCACCCCTTCGGCAAACAGTCCGACGCGCGGCAGATCCACCGGTGCGCCGGCTTCCAGCGCAGCTTTCAGACAGGCGGAATCCTCCGCTTCCACCGCGATCACTTTGATCTGCGGCATCAGCTGTTTGATAAGTACCGCCACGCCGGCCGCCAGACCACCGCCACCAACCGGAACGAATACCCGGTCAAGATGCGCGTCCTGCTGTAACAGCTCCAGTGCCAGGGTGCCCTGGCCTGCCACTACCGCCGGATGATCGAACGGCGGCACCCAGGTAAAGCCCTGCTGTTCGCACAGTTCAATCGCCTTCGCCCTGGCTTCGTCAAAGTTGTTACCATAGAGCAGCACTTCGCCGCCAAAGCCGCGCACCGCATCCACTTTGATATCGGCGGTCGTTACCGGCATCACGATGAGCGCATTGATGCCCAATCGGCTGGAGGAAAGCGCCACGCCCTGGGCGTGATTTCCCGCCGATGCGGTGATCACGCCACGCGCTTTTTGCTCTTCGGAAAGCCCGGCGATCATGGCGTAGGCGCCGCGCAGTTTAAAGCTGTGTACTGGCTGCCTGTCTTCACGCTTTACCAGCACCACATTATCGAGCCTTGAAGAAAGCTTTTCCATTTTCTGAAGCGGCGTCACCTGCGCGACCTCATAAACCGGCGCACGCAGCACCGCCCGCAGATATTCGGCCCCGCAGGGGGCCTCGCCAAGAGGTTGGGTTACAGCCATAACGGTTAGCCTCCCAGCTTGCTTTTATCGCGCACGGCGCCTTTATCAGCGCTGGTCGCCAGACTGGCGTAGGCCCGCAACGCGAAGGAGACCTGGCGTTCGCGGTTAAGCGGCGTCCAGGCACGATCGCCCCGAGCTTCCTGCGCCTCACGACGGGCGGCCAGCTCCTGATCGCTCACCTCCAGTTGAATACCCCGGTTGGGAATATCGATGGCGATCGTGTCGCCGTCCTCGATAAGGCCGATGCTGCCGCCGTTCGCCGCTTCCGGAGAAACGTGGCCGATAGAAAGACCGGAAGTCCCGCCAGAAAAGCGCCCATCGGTAATCAGGGCGCAGGCCTTACCCAGCCCCATCGACTTCAGGAAGCTGGTCGGATAGAGCATTTCCTGCATGCCCGGCCCACCTTTCGGCCCTTCATAGCGAATCACCACCACATCGCCGGCTTCGATTTTACCGCCCAGAATGGCGTCGACCGCAGCATCCTGACTTTCAAACACTTTCGCCGGGCCGCGAAACTTCAGGATGCTGTCATCCACCCCGGCCGTCTTCACGATACAGCCATTTTCAGCGAAGTTGCCATACAGCACCGCCAGCCCGCCATCCTGACTGTATGCGTTATCCAGAGAACGAATACAACCTTCCGCGCGATCGTCATCCAGAGAATCCCAGCGACAGTCCTGCGAGAAGGCTTCGGTAGTGCGAATGCCTGCCGGGCCTGCGGAATACATCTTCTTCACCGCCTCATCCCGGGTCAGCATGATGTCGTACTGCTCCAGCGTTTGAGGAAGCGTCAGGCCCAGCACGTTTTTCACATCGCGATTCAGCAACCCGGCGCGATCCAGCTCGCCCAGAATACCGATAACGCCACCCGCACGGTGTACATCTTCCATATGGTATTTCTGGGTACTCGGCGCGACCTTACACAACTGGGGAACGCGACGAGAGAGTTTGTCGATATCACTCATTGTGAAGTCGATCTCCGCCTCCTGAGCGGCGGCCAGCAAATGCAGAACGGTATTGGTGGAGCCGCCCATCGCGATATCCAGCGTCATGGCATTCTCAAACGCCGCCTTGCTGGCGATGCTACGCGGCAGCGCGCTGGCGTCGTCCTGTTCATAGTAACGTTTGGTCAGTTCGACGATGCGCTTGCCGGCATTCAGGAATAACTGCTTACGATCGGCATGGGTCGCCAACAGCGAACCGTTGCCCGGCTGCGACAGCCCCAGCGCTTCAGTCAGACAGTTCATGGAGTTAGCGGTGAACATCCCGGAACAGGAGCCGCAGGTCGGACAGGCGGAACGCTCCACTTCGTTACTCTGTTCGTCGGAGACTTTTGGATCTGCGCCCTGAATCATGGCATCCACCAGATCAAGCTTGATGATCTGGTCGGACAGTTTGGTTTTACCGGCCTCCATCGGGCCACCGGAGACGAAAATCACCGGAATATTGAGCCGCAGGGAAGCCATTAACATTCCCGGGGTGATCTTGTCGCAGTTAGAGATGCACACCATGGCGTCTGCGCAGTGGGCGTTCACCATATACTCAACGGAGTCGGCGATCAGTTCGCGCGACGGCAGAGAATAAAGCATGCCCCCGTGCCCCATAGCGATGCCGTCATCCACGGCTATCGTATTAAACTCTTTTGCCACCCCGCCCGCAGCCTCGATCTGCTCAGCGACCAGCTTTCCCAGGTCGCGCAGATGCACGTGTCCCGGAACGAATTGGGTGAAAGAGTTCACCACCGCAATAATGGGTTTTCCGAAGTCATTATCGGTCATCCCGGTCGCGCGCCACAGCGCGCGGGCTCCCGCCATATTGCGGCCGTGTGTTGTGGTGGCGGAACGATACTTTGGCATGCGTTATTCACTCCTGGTCTGTCTGCATGTCCGGGCAATACATGGTCGCCCGGACGAATCATTTTAGTTATTGAGCGGGGTTAACCGGATCCAGCCAGCCCCATTTATCTTCGGTTTCACCGGTAAACAGGCCGAAGAAAGCCTGCTGGATACGCTTGGTCACCGGGCCACAGCGGCCAGCGCCGACCTGGATACCATCCACGCTGCGCACCGGCGTGATTTCCGCCGCCGTACCTGACATAAAGACTTCGTCCGCCAGATAGAGCGATTCACGGGACAGCACCTGCTCACGAACTTCAATCCCCAGATCTTCCGCCAGTTTAATGATGGCGTCGCGGGTAATGCCCGGCAGGGCGGAAGAGGTAAACGGCGGCGTAAACAGTACGCCATCTTTCACTTCAAACAGGTTCTCGCCGGCGCCTTCAGAGATGTAGCCATTCACATCCAGCGCAATGCCTTCCTGGTAGCCATGGCGACGCGCTTCGCTGCCAACCAGCAGAGACGAAAGGTAGTTTCCCCCTGCTTTAGCGGCCGTCGGAATGGTATTCGGCGCGGCGCGGTTCCAGGAAGAAACCATGGCGTCGATGCCCTGATCCAGCGCTTCGGCTCCCAGATAGGCGCCCCACGGGAAGGCTGCGATAATGACATCGGTGGAGTAACCGTCCGGCGGGTTAACGCCCATACCAACATCGCCCACAAAAACCAGCGGGCGGATATAAGCGCTGGTCAGATTATTTTTGCGAATCACCTCGCGGCAGGCTTCCATCAGTTCGTCGACGCTCTGTGACACCGGAAAACGATAGATTTTGGCTGAATCACGCAGACGCTGCATATGTTCACGATGACGAAACACCACCGGGCCCTTGTGAGATTCGTAGCAGCGGATACCTTCAAATACCGAGGTTCCGTAGTGCAGCGCGTGGGACATAACGTGGACTTTCGCCTCGCCCCATGGGGTCATCTCACCATTGAACCAGATGTAATCAGCTTTCTTCGTCGTCATTTCTCTTCCTTTGGCGCTTGCTCAGGCGCGTATTTGTTGTGATGTGGGTTGTTGGATCTCGACGTTATCGACATCCACCAGTTTGCTTAACTGACTAAACAGTAATTCGACCGGTCGTGGGCTGGCAACGGTCAATTCGATATTAATGTTCTCCGTGTTCAGCCCGGACGCCATATTCATGGCACAGATATGAAAGCCGCGATGGCGAACCACGCGTAATACGCGCTCCAGCGTCTCTGGCCGAAAACGAGCCTGCACGGCGAGTTGATGTTGCATCATGATACTTTCTCCAGCATTTGTGAGTTACTGGCGCCCGGGGGCACCAACGGCCAGACGTTCTCAAGCTCATCAATCGAGACGTGAAGCAGATAAGGGCCGTCGCTATTCAACATGGCGTCCAGCGCCGCTTCCACCTGGTCCTTACGGGTAATGTGCTGGCCTGGAATGCCAAAAGCGCTGGCCAGCATCAGAAAATCGGGGTTATCGGAAAGGTTGGTTTCACTGTAACGCTCAGAGAAAAAGAGCTGCTGCCACTGGCGAACCATCCCTAACCGCTGGTTATCCAGTAACACGATCTTTAACGGCAGCTGCTTTCGTTTCACCGTTCCCAGCTCCTGAACGTTCATCATGAAAGATCCATCGCCGCTGATGCAGATAACAGTATCTTCCGGACGCGCCACCTGAGCGCCAACCGCCGCAGGCAGACCAAAGCCCATGGTGCCGAGACCGCTGGAAGTGATGAAATTTTCCGGGCGGGTAAAGGTCATATGCTGCGCGGCCCACATCTGGTGCTGGCCGACATCCGTCGTGACCACAGCCTGCGGTGATTTACGCTCGGAAAGCTGCTTCAGTAACAGGGGGGCATAGATGGCCTCCCCGGGATGATCGTAGCGCCATGCATGTTCGGTACGCAGCCCGGCGACGTGTTCCTGCCAGGGGGCAATAGACAGCGGCTGTGTCAGTGCAGGCAGCAGACAATTCAGATCGCCGCACAGTTCGACGTGGGCCTGACGCAGTTTGCTCATCTCCGCCGGATCGATATCCATGTGGATCACCCGCGCATCCGGTGCAAAAGTATTGAGCTTACCGGTAACTCTGTCGTCAAAACGGGCACCGACGGCAATCAGCAGGTCGCTCTGCTGCACGGCAAGGTTCGCCGCCTTGGTTCCATGCATTCCCAGCATACCGAGATAGCCAGGCTGTTCGGCATCGACCGCACCCAACCCTTTCAGGGTACAGGTAGCGGGTATACCGGTAGCGGCGATGAAAGCCCGCAGGGCCGGAACGGCTCCGGCCATCCCGACACCGCCGCCGACATACAATACCGGACGCTGTGCGGTTTTCAGCATCTCCAGCGCCAGATCCAGCTCGGCTTGCGGCAGAGAGACATCGCCCTGAACGCTGCTTAACAGTGGAGCAGGCTCTCCAACGGCCACCTGGATATCTTTCGGGATATCGACCAGTACCGGGCCGGGACGACCAGATTGAGCGACCTCGAAGGCCTGAGCGATAACGCGCGGCAGCTCATCCAGCGACTGAACCAGGAAGCTGTGTTTGGTACAGGCCAGGGAAAGACCCAACACATCCACTTCCTGAAACGCATCGGTGCCAATTAACGGAGCTGCAACCTGCCCGGTAATCGCAACGACAGGGATGGAGTCCAGCAGGGCATCCGCCAGGCCGGTCAGCAAATTGGTGGCGCCCGGACCAGAAGTCGCGATGCAAACGCCTGTTTTGCCCGTGGCGCGGGCATAGCCGATGGCTGCCATTGCCGCCCCCTGCTCATGCCTGCACAGTAGGTGTTCCACACCGCCGTCATAGAGCGCGTCATAGACCGGCATAATTGCCCCGCCAGGATAACCGAAAACTGTGTTAACACCCTGTGCTCGCAAAGCATGTACTACCCACTGCGCACCATTCATAGTTAAATCCCCGTCTCACTACGGAAGAAACAGGATTTTATACTGTTGCTCATTCTCTGTTCCTCACCACTCATTGATACAACCAACAAAAAACCCCCGGACCTTTCGGTGCGGGGGTTCTCTTCGATTCAGGCTTGATTTTTAAGCCTTTCTTCTCCCAAGTGCAGCCCCGCACGGCGGAATAATAATCACCACCACGCTAATTACGACCAGGCTGACCACTAGTAGAAGGGCTTTCATCAGATATTCGTTCACTAAACTTGTTCGAAGTAATGCCTACAGAGTTACCACAGAGATCGCGCTGGTGACAAGATTTTTTTATGGGGCATTTCATAAGCAGGCGAAGTATTTCCTGAAAAACTGTTATGTTTCAAACAATAAGAGACTCATGAAAAAAATTCAGACACCCCCATCCTGTAACATCAACAGAAATAGCGCCATTACAACGCGATCTGGCGCGCATTCATCATGAAAAAACAAGAAAAGGTTAAGATATGCAGGAATAAGCTACGCAATCCTGAATAAACATACTGGCCTCCAGTGATGAATCAACCATGATGGAAGATTCCGGGAGGCTTTATGACACTGTCTATTATTCATACACGCGCAACTCTGGGCATTACCGCTCCCCAGGTCACCGTCGAGGCGCATATCAGTCAGGGATTACCGGGTTTAACCATGGTGGGTTTGCCTGAAACGACCGTTAAAGAAGCCCGGGATCGGGTGCGTAGCGCTATTATTAACAGCGGATATCAATTTCCCGCCCGCAAAATTACGCTAAATCTGGCTCCGGCAGATCTTCCCAAGGAAGGTGGTCGCTTTGACCTCCCTATTGCTCTGGCGCTCCTGGTAGCCTCAGAGCAACTTTGCATCCGGCATCCTGAGCGCTATGAGTTTCTGGGGGAGCTGGCGCTTACTGGCGCTCTGAGAGGCGTTCCTGGCGCGATATCCAGCGCGATGGAAGGACTGCGTGTCGGTAGACAGGTTATCGTCGCCGCGGAAAATGCGGATGAAGTGGGATTAATCGGTGAGCCAGGATGTTTTATCGCACGCCACCTGGCCGATGTCTGCGCCTTTCTGGAAGGTAAAACGACGCTGCCGGAGCCGGAAGCCCCCTGCCTTAGCCATACAGAACAATATGAGGATTTGCGCGATATTATTGGTCAGGGCCAGGGGAAACGGGCGCTGGAGATCGCCGCTGCCGGGGGACATAACCTGTTGCTTCTCGGCCCTCCGGGCACCGGAAAGACGATGCTGGCAAGTCGCTTACGCGGATTATTGCCACCGCTGAGTAACAGCGAAGCGTTGGAAAGCGCAGCAATACTGAGCCTGGTTAGCCCTCATCATCTGCGGCAACAATGGAAGCAACGTCCATTTCGGACACCCCACCACAGCGCTTCAATGGCTGCGCTGGTGGGCGGCGGCTCCATACCTGGCCCCGGAGAGATCTCTCTGGCGCATAACGGCATTCTGTTTCTTGATGAACTGCCGGAGTTTAACCGGCGGGTGCTGGACGCCCTGCGCGAACCCATCGAGTCTGGTGAAATTGTTATCTCGCGCACTCGGGCTAAAGTTCGCTATCCGGCGCGCTTTCAACTGATAGCGGCAATGAATCCCAGCCCTTCGGGTGACTGGCAGGGAAATCAAAGCCACAGCGGGCTGCAACAAACATTACGCTATATCAACCGACTTTCCGGCCCCTTCCTCGATCGTTTCGATATGTCGCTGGAAATCCCGCTTCTGCCGCCCGGAACGCTGTCAGGTCTGCACAATCAGGGGGAAACCAGCACCGAGGTACGTGAACGCGTGACAGCGGCCCACAGACGGCAAAATACGCGGCAACAGCGGCTCAATGCTCACCTTGATAACCCGGCGATACGCCGATTCTGCGCACTGCAACCGGAAGATGCCCAGTGGCTTGAAGAAGCGCTTACCCGCATGGAGCTTTCTGTTCGGGCCTGGCAGCGACTGCTCAGGGTTGCCAGAACTATTGCCGATCTTGAGCATCAGCCACAGATTCAACGTCAGCACCTGCAGGAAGCATTGAGCTACCGGGCTATCGATCGCTTACTGATTCATCTGCGTAAGATGATGGCATAAGAAAAGGGCCTGAAGGCCCTTACTGTTTTTTAATCGTCGGAGTCGCTGTAATCGTCAGCCCCCTCCATCTGAGGCTTACCGCCGGAAAGCGTATGGAAACGCCGTGGACGATTGATGCGCGCCATGTACTTAGTCCATACGCGCTCTTCATCCGTCACCGGCTCACGCTGGCCGCGACAAACCTCCACAAACTGCTTTTCTGCTTCAGTTGCAGGCTCACGCTTACCCAGGTTCAACTCATTGAAAGCGAACCCCCGATGCTCCAGCAACTGGGCTTCTTTAATGGTGAAGTCACCATGACGGGAAAACCCGCGCGGGTAAAATTTATTGTCGAAAAATCGATTAGTCGTCGAAAAGCTTTCCGCCATTCTACACGCTCCTGATTATCCTGAACGAGCTAGTTATGGCGCGGAGTATTAGTTACGCTTGACAGAGTGTAAAACAAAACATTTAAATCAGAACGACAAAAGATTTTTGGGGGAAAGGCGTGGATACGGAATTACTAAAAACCTTCCTGGAAGTGAGCAGAACTCGCCACTTTGGGCGCGCTGCCGAAGCGTTATATCTGACTCAATCCGCAGTCAGTTTTCGTATCCGACAGCTTGAAAACCAGTTAGGTGTGAACCTGTTTACCCGGCATCGAAATAACATCCGCCTGACCACAGCAGGCGAACGTCTGCTCCCTTACGCGGAAAACCTGATGAATACCTGGCTGGCTGCGAAAAAAGAGGTTTCGAATACTTCACGACACAATGAATTCACCATAGGCGCCAGCGCCTCGCTCTGGGAATGCGTACTGTCGCCATGGTTGCCAAGACTCTACAAAGAGCAGTCCGGTATGCAATTCGAAGCACGTATTGCTCAGCGCCAGTCACTGG
The DNA here is from genome assembly GCF_036620675.1 of Rosenbergiella sp. YN46. Classification (NCBI taxonomy): domain Bacteria; kingdom Pseudomonadati; phylum Pseudomonadota; class Gammaproteobacteria; order Enterobacterales; family Erwiniaceae; genus Rosenbergiella; species Rosenbergiella sp. YN46. Next base: position 678 of record NZ_JAZHEE010000041.1, on the reverse strand, counting down.
TAAAACAACTGCACGAACGCCAGTTGGATCTTCTGATCACCACTGAATCGCCCAAAATGGATGAGATGAGCAGCCAGGTGGTTGGCCAGTTTAATCTGTCCTTATTCTGCGCAACGCCAGCTCGCCCCAAATCCACTTTAACCTACTTGCGCCTGGAATGGGGCCCGGACTTCCAGCAACACGAGACAGGCCTGCTAATGAGTGACGATATACCGCTGTTAACCACCAGTTCAGCCGAGATCGCGACACGTATGTTACCGGAACTGGATGGTTGCGCCTGGCTGCCTGTTACCTGGGCTGCGCAAAGGGAAGGGCTAAGTCTGGTCAGCGATAGCGTAGAGGTTACACGTCCTCTGTACGCTATATGGCTACAGAACAGCGACAAACTGAGTCAGCTCAAAGAGGTTCTGAAGACTGCTGTGATTTTATAACCGTGATAATCAAGGCGATCCTGGAGATCGCCATTGGCGGGAAAAAAGCAAAAAAAAATCCTTAGCAGTCGCTAAGGATTATTATTCTGGCAGGGGCGGAGGGACTCGAACCCCCAACACCCGGTTTTGGAGACCGGTGCTCTACCAATTGAACTACGCCCCTAAATAGGGTGGCGGAACGGACGGGACTCGAACCCGCGACCCCCTGCGTGACAGGCAGGTATTCTAACCAACTGAACTACCGCTC